>JBPCQW010000326.1:0-6819 GCA_050997715.1 Hassallia sp. | reverse complement strand
TTTTGGATTGGCATAAGCTCTCACGCTTTTTTATGTCTTCTAATTAACTTTTTATAACGTGGTTAGCTTGTATTGTGTCAGACAACGAGAAAGCGATCGCTCTATATGTCTAGCTTGGCAGATAATCTGGTAAATTGTCGGTTTCAGGTCTGGTTGAATCGATAATTATCGATTTTGACCGTCCGTAATTAAGGTAAAACCTTTACGAAGTAAGACCTATAGGTAAGTTAAACACAAGTCTAATCTAAAACCCAAAACCTCTAGTCTTATCACTGAGAATAAGTCAACTCAAAAACGCCATGTTGCCATTTAGGCAAGTTTTTCAGCCTTATCCTTCATATTTTGATAAACAGTAGTATTAAATACAAAAAGTTTTGTTAATGATTTGGGTAAACAGTAGTATTAAATACAAAAAGTTTTATTTTCATCACTCTTACACAACAAAACATAAAAGACAACTTAAGCAACCAAGCTGTCTTTTAGTAAAAATTATCCGAAACTAAATTTAGACGACTTGCCACCAACCGAAAGCTGGACCAATAAAACGGATTATTATCCAGCCGATAACTGTAAGGATAATGCCAATCCAGGCACCACGAGTAGTCCATTGGACAAATTGTTCGGATTGAGTTTTGGTAATGGGAATCCACGGCAAGATGCGAGTTTCTTCACCGTATTTTTCTCCAAGAGCAGTTTTACGACGCTTTGCTTCACCCATAATCAGTAATTCCAAGTTACAAAATTTTCACTATGTGAGTACAGTTGTTTTAAAATTCCTAATCCCCAGTCCCGATGATAACTTTTCGGTATTAAGGCGATCGCTAGCGCTTGACAAAACGTAAATAGCCCAGACTCATAGAGCCGAATTTTCTTCATTATGAGTAGAAAACAAACTGGGATCAAGATAGTTAATACGTGCTAGGGGACTAAGGGCAGCCAAAACTTGAGTACCATAACTACGATTTACCACGCGACTGTCAAGTAAAGCGACAATACCTTGACTTTCTCGCACCGGAGCGATCGCTCGTTGTAATTCATTCAAAGCAGTAGGCAATAAATATAAACGAAACCAATCTTGATGCGATCGCTTATAATAATCTACCCTACCAGCCACCAACGGATTTTCTAAAGATGGCAAAGGCAAAGTCGCAATAATTAAAAGCCTCGGTGAAGGCAACACACCTTGATGCGATCGCCAAAATTCCCAACCACTAACCAAAATACCATTTTCATCCAAACAAGTTTTTTCTACCTGCACCCTGGAACCAAACTCAGATGCCAAAATTGCCCCGACTTGAGCCTTTAATGGCACATCCCCCACCAGTATGACTATCAACCCTGGTGCAGTCGCACTTAAACAAAGCAGCGTCCGGACTTTGTGAATAAAAGCTGATTGAAATTCCGGCGTATTCGGCAAAGGTAACTTATGCGGCAAATATAATTGAATCGCTTCTGTTTGGCTATCAGAAGAGAACTTTAAGCAAGTTAAATCATCCAACCCCAAACGCGCTTTAAAAATAGGAGCTTCAGTTTCTGGTTCCAAAGCGCTACCAATAAACACTACAGGTTGCCGACTCCATATTGGTGAGAGAATTTTACTTACTTCAATTGGAGCATAATGTAAAGAAAATAAACCTTGGCGACGAGCAATAGTCGCCCAGAGGAGGGCAGGATGGGAGGGGGGAGTGGGGGGTAGCGGGGTTACTCCGCCCGTACTAAAATTTTCATCGATGTTTTTAAATTGCTCCCACAAGTGTTTCCACACATCTGGGAGGGTAGCTGCATCTAAAGCTGAATAAAGACGGCTGAGAATTTCTGCTTCCGGCTGAGAAATCAGATAACATTCATAAGGATTAGCCGGATGTAGGAACAGTTCTCGTGTCAGATGTACCCTTACCTCGCGAATGAGATCAGCTTGATCTGGACAAGCTAGCATCAGTTGATCCCAGTCATGGGGTTGAATTTCTCTTTTGAGTTGATGACGCACCCAATCTTCGAGATCGTCTACGCCATCAATAATTGTGGGAATACCTACGGGAAAATCATCTGTAAAAGCCAGTTGTGCTTTTAACCAAGCCTCAGGGGAGGTGAGAAACAGTCCTTGGAACCCATCTTTGGGGAAAGCGTCGCCGATTCTAATCGGTTTGCTGACTTGCAGCCACTGCTGTAGCCTGGGAATTTCCACTTTCGCGAGCCGTTGCTGTACCAATTCCGGTGCAACAATAATTACAGAACCATGCCACATTAATGCGGATGCTACAAAACTAGTGCGATATCGTCCTTGATAACCACAAACCGCCCCGACTTGAATTAAGGCGCTACGTCCGGTACGCAAGGCGCGTGCTACCAACCTTGCCATCGTCAAATGATGGGGCCAGGAAGGGAAACCCGCCTGCGATCGCAAAAAGTTATGTAGTGACAAATGAACTTCTGCTTCAATCACACGCTTTTATCCCCATACAAAATAATTTTTACCTACAAAGCCCCACTTTTATCATGTTGTTATTGGGTAATGGGGAATGGTTAATGGAAATAACTACCAATGCCCAATGCCCAATGCCCAATGCCCAATTATCAATTTCCCGTTCATTATGCCTAGATACACAGGAATTTCCAGCGAAGCCTTCAGGCATCCACTAGATCGCCAAGCCGAGGAAGCTTTACGAAATTTACCCGGATTTGATTTAATTGCTCGTAAATTTGTGGAATTTATCTACGAACGCCCTCAGTTAGTCTATTTAATGGGCAACACCATCCAAGTCGGGCCGCGTCAATATTCCACTATTTACCAGATGTTTCGGGAATCGGTGCGAGATTTGGACATAAACTGTGAACCTGCACTGTTTGTCTCACAAAATGCCCAAGCAAATAGTTATGCTTTAGGGCAAGAGCATCCTTACATAGTCATAAACACAGGGATTTTAGACTTACTGAATGAAGCCGAGATTCGGGCGGTGCTAGCCCATGAACTGGGGCATATTAAATGTGGTCATACTATTTTAATTCAAATGGCGATGTGGGCGATGAGTGCCGCTAATGCCTTAGGTAGGTGGACTTTTGGTGCTAGTAATTTTGTTACACCAGCCTTAATGTATGCCTTTTTTGAATGGCGGCGTAAAGCCGAGTTATCCGCCGATCGCGCCGCACTTTTGGTGATGGATGATTTAAATACGGTGATGTCTTCGATGATGAAAGTAGCCGGTGGTAGCAGCAAATATGCCCACGAATGCAGTTTACAAGAGTTTATCCGTCAGTCAGAAAATTATCAGGCTGATGAAGATGTACTTAATCAAGTGTATAAATTTTTAATGTATAACGGCGCACAAGGCGAAATGCTCAGTCATCCTTTCCCGGTCGAGCGCTTGCACTATCTACGTGAGTGGGCAGTATCAGAAGAATACCAGCAAATCAAGAAAGGAAATTATACGCGATCGCCCGCTCAAGGTGCCGTCAATGTAGGGGCACAAACACCACAAAATCAAGAAGCAGAAAATTTACGCCGGAAAATTGAAGAATTGCAACGAGAAATCAACAAAATGAAAAAAAGCGACTAAAGACTGGGGACACGGGGACAGGGAGATGGGGGGATGGGGAGAAAGAATTGTCTCCTTGTCTCCCCATCTCCCCCATTCCCCACTCCTAAATGACAAAATTAAATGCCTGACAGTTTATCATTTCCTTGTAGGTGGGAAAATTCACGCATTGGTCAGTATGGCTATTAACTGGATAAAACGGGTGTTTGTGTTAGCTACTATTCTTGCTGTTGTCTTGTTGTTGCCCTTCATTGCCTCGGCAGCACCAACTGAACTTGATTTTAGTAATAGTGCAAATACTTTTCAAGAAATCAACCTGACTCCTCAAGAGCGTCAGCAACTTCAAGCAGTGCGTCAACGTAGAAATAGAGATATTAAGCTGATGTTAGACTCATCTCAACGTGCCAAACTTACCAAAAGTCTATATGCAGGTAACAGTTTTAATCAAGCGTTAGAGTCACTTGACTTGCAACCAGATCAGCAAGAGATGTTGAAGGCGATCGTCCAAATTAGTAACTTGAAAATGAAAGCTCTTTCAGGACGCTTTTTGGACAATTAAATAACTAATTTTTGTAATGCCGTACAGCCAATTTACTATTGATGTCATATCGGAAACGTTTGGATTTACTATTTCCGAGAGAATTGGCATTTTTACTGATGTACCAAGAGTGGAGTATAGCACACTTTTAACGCAAATTCTTAAAGAATATATTCCTTTAGCAGTTGCCATTGGTACAGAAAAATCGCGTTCTGAATTTATTATCGCTCCGATTCTTTTTGAGCTTAAAAAACAACTAGCAAATCGGATTAGCCTATTTTCTGGTAAAGAATTTAACGTTGCTCCAGAACAAGGTTTAAGTAGTTTTTGTGATTTTCTAATCAGTCTCTCTCCAGAACAGCTATTTATTCAAGCGCCTGTAGTTACAATCGTTGAAGCCAAAAACGATAATATTCAATTGGGTTTAGGGCAATGTATCGCCGAAATGATTGCCGCTCAATTATTTAATGAACGTAAACAAAATAAAATTGAAATTATTTATGGGGTTGTGACTACAGGCAGCGTCTGGAAATTTATGAGATTAATTGAACAAAGAATTGAAGTTGATTTAGATGAGTATTTTATTCAAGATATTGGGAAAATTTTGGGAATTCTACGTAGTTTCGTTGATGTTTGAAAGTGATTAAATGTGAGAGGCTCCTAAATGTAGTAAGCGGCTCTATCCCTTAAAACCGAGGATATGAGCGGTAAACCGCTCACCCTCCGGGTGACGCTCGTTCGCGCAGCGTCTCCGATAGGAGAAGCACCTGGCGTGGAGACCCCCTTGGTGCTAGCCTCTCCCCAAGGGAGAAGACCGCGCTGGCTCACTACGAACCAAGACAGTATTTTAGATTTATTTCGCTTGATTGCAGCATCTATAATTAATGTTGCCCTATGAAAGTTCGTTAACCATGTCGGAAGAAGATATTCGTGCCACGCGGTTGGAAAAAGTAGAACAGCTAAAGCAGCTAGGTATGAATCCCTACGCCTATCGTTGGGAATCTACTCATCACGCGGCTGAATTGCAAGAAAAATATGCGGATTTACCCAACGGTGAAGAAGTCGATTTAGAAGTAGCGATCGCCGGACGCATCATGCTACGTCGGTTTATGGGTAAACTTGCCTTCGTCACCTTGCAAGATGAAACTGGCACAATTCAGCTTTATCTAGAGAAAAAACGCATCGAAGAAGGCATGGCAGATACTCTTGACAATGCTTTCAAACGACTCGATAAACTCACAGATATAGGCGATATCTTGGGCGTTAAAGGCAGCATCAAACGGACTGAAAAGGGCGAGTTATCTGTTTACGTCAAACAATACACCATTTTGACCAAATCTCTGTTACCCCTGCCTGATAAACAGCATGGGTTAACGGATGTCGCCAAGCGCTACCGTCAGCGGTATCTTGACTTGATTGTTAACCCGGAAGTGCGGCAAACTTTCCGCCGTCGCGCCCAAATTACTGCGGGTATTCGTCGCTACCTAGAAGAGCGGGATTTTCTGGAAATTGAAACACCTGTGTTGCTAAGTGAAGCGGGAGGTGCAGATGCGCGTCCCTTCGTCACTTATCACAACGCGCTAGAAATGGAATTGTATCTGCGAATAGCTACAGAATTGCATCTCAAGCGAATGATTGTCGGTGGTTTTGAAAAGGTGTTTGAATTAGGGCGGATTTTCCGTAATGAGGGAGTTTCTACCCGCCACAATCCCGAATTTACCTCAATTGAACTTTACCAAGCTTACGCTGACTACAACGACATAATGGCGCTGACTGAGGGAATTATTACCACTGTCGCCCAAGAGGTACTCGGTACGCTGGAAATTACTTACCAAAATACACCGATTGATTTGACTCTTCCTTGGCGTCGGGTGACAATGCACGATTTGGTTAAGGAACATACAGGTTTGGATTTTAACGCTTTCCAGACCTTGGAAGAAGCGAAAGCCGCAAGTAAAAACGCTGGGCTTGAAGGTATAAATGATTTCTTATCAATTGGCAGACTTTTAAATGAAGCTTTTGAGCAAAAGGTTGAGGACAAGTTAATTCAGCCTACCTTTGTGATAGACTACCCGGTAGAAATTTCGCCACTATCAAAGCCGCACCGTTCTAAAGCTGGTTTGGTGGAGCGATTTGAGTTATTTATCGTTGGGAGAGAGACTGCCAATAGCTTCTCAGAATTAACCGATCCGATTGAACAACGCGATCGCCTAGAACAACAAGCTGCACGCAAAGCCGCTGGTGACTTAGAAGCGCAAGGTGTAGATGAAGACTTTCTAACTGCGTTGGAATACGGTATGCCGCCGACGGGTGGTTTAGGTATTGGGATTGACAGATTGGTAATGGTGTTAACTGATTGTGCGAGTATTCGGGATGCGATCGCTTTTCCGTTACTCAAGCCAGAAAAATCAGAATCTGAATCAACGACTTAATTATAAATATGTAGAGACGCGAATTTCGCGTCTTTACTGTTGAACGCAGGTAGGAGGAGACACCGAACTACTAGCGCTAGGTGCAGAGGAAATAAGCGTTACTTCCCCTTTGTTGTTGAATACCCAGCCAGTAGCGGGGACAATTGCGATCGCTTCAGGTTTAGAGGGTGATTTGGCAACAGGTTTCTTGGGTTTATCTTGCTGCGCGGTGGTAGCACCCAGACGAGTATCAGTCCATACTACGTCAGGGCTGAGGAAATCGTCGGGGCTGAGTGGTAAACCCCCATGTCCGGTGACAGTAAGTTCACTCCCACCC
>JBPCQW010000227.1:0-7787 GCA_050997715.1 Hassallia sp. | reverse complement strand
GTCTGATACAGTTATTCGAGTTGAAAATTTAAGTAAGAAGTACATTTTAGGTCAGCAGAAAGAAGGCAGTAGTAGTTACAAGTCTCTGCGCGAATCTATGAGTAATGGGGCAAAGTCGCTGGGAGGAAAACTTCTCAAACCCGGTAGTAAAAAAGACTTGAACCCAAGCGATCAAGAGTTTTGGGCGCTGAAGGATGTATCGTTTGAGATTAAGCAAGGCGACAGAGTTGGCTTCATTGGGCGTAATGGTGCTGGTAAATCAACGCTACTTAAAGTTCTCAGCAGAATTACTGAACCAACAAGCGGATCTATCCGGATTAAGGGCAGAGTTGCCAGTTTATTAGAAGTAGGAACGGGTTTTCACCCAGAGTTGACTGGCAGAGAGAATATCTTTCTCAATGGTGCAATTCTGGGGATGAGTAAAGTAGATATTACACGCAAATTTGATGAGATTGTCGCATTTGCAGAGGTAGAGAAGTTTTTAGATACGCCTGTGAAGCGGTATTCTTCAGGGATGTATGTGCGGTTGGCGTTTGCAGTAGCAGCGCATTTAGAGCCTGAGATTTTGATTGTAGATGAAGTGCTGGCGGTGGGGGATAGCAGCTTTCAGAAGAAGTGTTTGGGCAAAATGGAGGATGTAGGGAAAGAGGGAAGAACAGTTTTATTTGTAAGTCATAGCATGGAAACAGTTACGAGGTTGTGTAACACTGCTGTTCTTCTTAAGAATGGCTCAGTACAAGCTTCAGGACGAACAGATAAAGTAATTAGTGCTTACCTTAAATCTGATTTTGGAACAACTGCAAGGCGAATGTGGAATGATATTAAGAGAGCGCCTGGTAACGATGTTGTACGTCTTGTTGAAGTAAAAGCTCATGGAGAAGATGCTGAGATTACTGATAGCTTTGACATTACAAAACCCATAGGCATTACGATGATTTATGAGGTTTTGAAGGATAACGCAACTTTTACTCATTCAATAAATTTATTCAATGAAAGCGGTGTTCATATCTTGAGTTCCCATGATATTGTCTCCGAGTTAAGGAATAAACCTCGTACAAAGGGGTGCTATTCTTCCACTATGTGGATACCAGGCAACTTTTTAGCAGAAGGAAGCATAATTGTCAGCGTTGCTATTATTGAGCAAGATCCATTCGTTGTTCATTTCCATGAACTTGACGTAGTTGCTTTTAATGTTATCGATTCAATGAATGGTAAGTCTGCTAGGGGAAACTACACTCAAGGATTTCCTGGAGTTGTTAGACCTATATTAAATTGGCATACTGGAAAAATAAACTAATCATAATTCTTAAATGTGTTCAGTTCTTGTAAATTAATAATTTGCTATGGATAAGTTCTTTCATATTTGTACGATCGCAAACAAATTAGAGCAATATGAAGAGATGAAGATATCCTTCATTGAAGCCGGATTTGATGAAAACAGGTGTCGATATTCACTTTTTGATAACTCAAGGGGCAATATTTATGATCCGTATGAAACGCTTAATAAGCTTCTGTTAACTACGATTGAACCATATATTATATTTTGCCATCAAGATGTACTTTTGAATCAGGGGCATGGATTTAATCAGCTTGTAAAGGTTCTGGAAGAATTAGAAAAACTAGATCCCAAATGGGCAGTTACAGGAAACGCAGGCTTTAACAATAATTATGAACTGGTTGCGAAAATAACAGATCCTAGTACACCTAATTGGCTTGGCACTTTCCCTCAGAAGGTTCACTCGCTAGATGAGAACTTCTTGGTTATTAAAATCTCTGCAAAAATTACATATTTCCAAGAAAAACTGGATGGCTTCCACTTCTATGCAACTGACCTATGTCTTAATGCGATACTTAGCGGATATTCATGTTATGTTATTGACTTTCATCTTACACATTTGAGTGCAGGTAATTTCAATCAAGCATTTTATGAGGCACAAGAAAGATTTTATAAGAAATGGTCTAAAGAATTCAACTTCTGCTACGTAAAAACGACTTGCTCTCCCATGTTGTTTTTGAGCAAGCACAAAATACTTCAATACATAGGCTCTCGAAATAAAGTGATAAAACTGTTTCTAACTCATCGGTATTTACATCCGCTAGTAACACTATATTAGTAGTGTTTATGTGAGATATGAATTTGCCTACTATATACGTAAACTTTTTCAATTTAAGTAAATTCTTACTAACTATATGTTTCTTTATACATTATGTTTATAGAAAGGTGAAAATATGCAAACATTTTTAGTAACAGGTGGCGTTGGATTTATCGGCTCAAACTTCATCCTCAAGGCGAGAAAAGAAAAGTGGGCTAACATCATCAATCTTGACAAGCTGACCTATGCCAGCAATCCGGATACTCTAGCTCAATTACAGGACGATCCTGGATATCATTTTGTCAGGGGAGACATTGGTGATATTGAATTATTACGTAATCTTCTAGAGCAGCACCAACCAGACGCGATTATCAACTTTGCTGCTGAGAGCCATGTCGATCGCTCAATTCTCAGTCCCCAAGATTTTATTCAAACAAACGTAGTCGGAACATTCCAACTTCTGGAAGCTAGCAAAGCTTACTGGGAAAAATTATCACCGCAAAAGCGTGAAACATTCCGTTTCTTGCACGTATCAACAGATGAAGTCTACGGCTCACTAGGTCTAACAGATCCAGCTTTTCGGGAAGATACCCCTTACGCTCCCAACAGTCCCTATGCAGCGTCAAAAGCCGGCTCTGACCACTTGGTACGAGCTTACTATCACACTTATGGTCTTCCGACTTTAACAACTAACTGCTCTAACAACTACGGTCCACGCCAGTTTCCCGAAAAACTGATTCCCCTGATAATTCTCAATGCTCTAAATGGTAAGCCTTTACCAATATATGGGGATGGACAGAATGTCCGAGACTGGCTGTATGTTGAAGACCACTGCGACGCAATATACCTGGTTTTGCAACAAAGCCGAATCGGAGAGACTTACAATATTGGTGGCAACAACGAGCAAACAAACCTAACAGTCGTTGAGAAAATTTGTGCAATCCTCGATGAGTTGGCTCCTAAATCCAACTTCCGCTACTCCTCGTTGATTACTTATGTCAAAGACCGCCCCGGTCACGATCGCCGATATGCAATTGATTGCATTAAAATCAGCAGAGATTTAAACTGGCAACCAAAAGAGAATTTTGATAGTGGTTTGTTGAAGACAATTCAGTGGTATCTAGACAATCCGACTTGGATCGAACAAGTTCAATCAGGCAATTATCAAACTTGGATTGAACAGAACTACAAAGACAGAAAATTAGCGCGATCGCACTAACGAGATCCCGAACCATTTGAGGAATTTACCATGAAAGGCATTATTCTAGCAGGCGGTTCTGGTACACGGCTATACCCTCTGACCCAGGTAGTTAGCAAACAGCTAATGCCTGTGTACGATAAGCCGATGATCTACTACCCCTTGTCCACGCTCATGTTAGCAGGGATTGGTGAGATCCTGATTATCTCTACACCCGACCACCTGCCCCTGTTTCAGCAACTTTTGCAGGATGGTAGCCAGTGGGGTCTCAAGTTTAGCTATGTTGAGCAACCGCGACCTGAAGGCTTGGCACAGGCTTTCATCTTGGGTAAAGATTTTATTGGTAATGACCCCGTATGCCTAGTTTTAGGCGATAACCTGTTCTACGGGCATGGTTTAGTTGATGTGCTGACTCGTGCGGCTCAGTTGCGTGAAGGCGCTCTGGTTTTTGGTTATCGAGTCGCTGAACCTCAGCATTACGGCGTAGTTGAATTTGATACCACGGGGCAAGTAGTCAGTTTGGAAGAAAAGCCCAGCATTCCCAAATCTAATTATGCCGTGCCGGGTATTTATTTCTACGATTCTCAAGTTTGTGAAATTGCGGCACAACTCAAACCCTCAGACCGCAATGAGTTAGAAATTACCGACTTAAGCCGAGTTTATCTCCGTCAAAAACAACTGAAAGTAGAGCTTTTAGGCAGAGGTTACGCTTGGTTGGATACGGGTACTCATGAATCCCTGCATCAAGCTGCTAGCTTTATTCAAACCCTAGAACAACGACAAGGTTTTAAAATAGCTTGTATCGAAGAAATTGCCTACCGCCAAGGATATATCGATGCAGATCAACTCTATCAACTTGCAAAACCATTAGCAAAAAGTGGCTATGGGCGTTACCTGATGGACATCATTAATAGTGAGAGCCATACTGCTCAGGTTCAGCAGTTTAATCAGGTTGCATCAACGAATGGCTTAAAGCAGGAATTTGCAGAAATAAAGGGAGTAGCACTGTGAAGATTATAGAAACTGAAATTCCCGATGTAGTGGTAATTGAACCGCGAGTTTTTGAAGATGAGCGTGGCTTTTTTTGCGAAAGTTACAATGAGCGAGTTTTGCAAGAAAAGGCAAATATTGGTGAGCGCTTTGTCCAAGACAATCATTCTCGTTCAGCTAAAAATGTACTACGCGGTCTGCACTATCAAATCAAGCAATCTCAAGGCAAATTAGTCAGAGTTGTGGCGGGAGAAATTTTTGATGTAGCCGTAGATTTAAGGACTAGTTCAAAATACTTCGGTCAATGGATCGGCGTTAATTTAAATGCCAAGAACAAGCAGCAACTTTGGATACCTGCGGGATTTGCTCACGGTTTCGTAGTGGTTTCAGAATATGCAGAGGTTCTGTACAAAACTACAGACTACTACGCGCCAGAGTATGAACGTAGTTTACTTTGGAGCGACCCTGATTTAGCGATCGCATGGCCCCTCGAAGTAGAACCAACTGTCTCCGTTAAAGACCGAGCAGGTAAGCTACTGAAAGAAGCGGAGGTGTTTGCATGACTAGAATACTCCTCACAGCTAGCACGGGTCAAGTCGGTTGGGAACTGCAACGAACCCTGATGACTCTTGGTGAAGTCATTACAGCAGGACGTGAATCCTCTACTTTACGCATGGATCTGTCTAATCCTGACACCATTCGTTACGTAATTCGGGAAGTTCAGCCTGACTTAATTGTTAACCCAGCTGCATATACTGCGGTGGATAAGGCAGAAACTGAGCCTGAATTGGCAATGGCTGTTAATGGAACTGCACCCGGTGTAATAGCAGAAGAAGCAAAGCTGCTAGGTGCAGGAGTTATTCATTATTCCACAGATTATGTATTTAACGGTAATCAGCCAACACCGTACACAGAGGAAGATGAGCCTGAACCACAAAATATTTACGGCAAAACAAAACTAGCTGGTGAAAAAGCAATTCAAGCAGTCGATGTACCTCATTTAATTCTCAGAACGAGTTGGGTCTATGGCTTAAGAGGTAAAAACTTTCTGCTAACCATGCTGAAATTGGCGCGGGAGCGTGAAGAGCTAAAAGTTGTGGATGACCAAGTAGGAGCGCCAACTTGGAGCCGACTGATTGCTGAATCTACAGCACAAATTCTATCTCAAAGCACACAGAATCTGAATGGTTTTTTGAGCAGTAATAGTGGGATATACCATTTAACAGCTACTGGTCAGACTAGTTGGTATAACTTTGCCAAAGCAATTTTTGAACATGACCCCAACTCCAGCCAACAGAAGCTAAAAAATCTGCTGCCAATTCCTTCAGAACAGTATCCAACGCCAGCGAAAAGACCAGCTTATTCATCATTAGATACTCAGAAAATTTCTCATACGTTTGGGTTAACTTTGCCAAGCTGGAAAAGAAATTTAGAGTTGGTGATTAACTCGTAAATTTGATAACCAATTCTTAATGACAGTCAATCTTTGTCACTCAAAATAGTAATTTTAACATCAGCAAATAACCGAAAGATGAATATAGCGCAAAGCTTACCTAAAGCTCCGTATCAACACATTCGGATTCCAAATGTTGACCCTGTTTTAGAAGGAATTAATAGACCATTTTGGTCGGTCATGATTACAAGCTACAAGCGTACAGAATATTTAGCACAGGCTCTTAGAAGTATTCTTGAGCAGGGACTCGATCCTGATGAAATGCAGATAGAGGTAGTAGATGATTGCTCACCAAACGAAATTAGTGAAAACATTGAAGCTATTGTTAAGGAAGTTGGTCAGGGTAGAGTTTCTTTCTACCGTCAACCCAAAAATGTCGGTATTTATGCCAATTGGAACACGTGTATTGCTCGTGCTTGCGGTCATTGGGTTCATATCTTAAGCGATGACGACTTGGTTATGCCTGGTTTTTATGAAGTCTACCGTCGCTATATAGAAACTTATAAGTGCCAGGTGGTGCTAGGACAGTCACTTAATATTAATGAAAAGAATCAGTGGATCGGTGTATCAACTCCTCTTCAAGACTCTGATGGCTTACTAGATAATGCACTTTGGGTGCTTTCTAGAGGGAACCCAATTTATACACCAGGAATAGTTGTAGCTCGTCAAGCATATGAAAAGTTGGGAGGATTTACTTCTGATCTTGTGTTCACACCTGATTGGGAAATGTGGACACGACTGGCAGCATCCGTCAAATTAGCTTATGTGAACAGACCCTATGCTTTATTCCGTGAGCATTCCAAATCAGAGACAAGTAGACTGGTGCTTACAGGAGCTTCTGTAACTGACTGTTTGGCAGCATCGAAGATAATACAATCTAGATTTAACGAGCCTAAAGAAAGAAGAGAAATTCAATACTTTGTGAATCATTCGTTAAGCTCTCAAAGTTATTCTTTTAGTCGCAAACTAGTTCGTAGCGGATACTATCAGTCAGCCCTAATGCACGCAATTTGGGTATTGCGGTTAACTCCATCATTTTCCTCAATTAAGAATATCTTTAGCGTATCATTGAGAATCTTGAAATCTCTTTTACAAAAGTCGCTCTCTAGTCCCTCATTGCAGAATTAATTCAAACGCGATTGACTGCCGTTTGTAGTGGGTATTGAAACCAGTAGCGATCGCGCTTCTCTCAACCCCACACAGTAATTATCAAGCTAATTATTCGGAGAGCCATCTATGTGCCAAACCGACCCCCCCTCCTCCAAAACAAGTGCAGCGTTTGGCGCGATCGCCCACGAGTTTCGCTACGCATCTACGCATAAATCAAAACATGAGTCAAAATTGTCAACGGTGAAGCACTGCAATTTCCCTTGAGGAATACCCTCTTAGAGTTACAGGCTCGTCGTTACACTGAACTGTAACAGTTAACTTTACAAAAGCTTTACATAAATTACATACAATATCTTCGGATTAATCCTGATTCTTCTGGTAGTTACAGAAGATTCCAGTAGGAACACGGTAATTAATCGGCTACTTCATCGCCGCCATCAAAAAATAGTCCTGCAATCTAAAAAAACCAAGCATGATTAATGTTATCACCCCAGTTGACAACGGCGATCGCTTCATCGAAGCCTGTATCAAAGTTGTAATTGAAACCTATCGTGACCTTGAACATTTCACCATAGACGGTGGAGCAACAGACAGAACTAGGGAATTACTCAAACTTAAAAAAGCTCTATAAACTGCAAGTTAGATGAATTTAAATATAATAATTATCCCAGAAATATGAAAGTAGCTGTTATTAGCAAATCTGATAGAAATGGAGGTGGGGCAAGTAGAGTTGCTGAGGATCTTGCTACCTGTTTAAATGATGCCGGACACCCAACGGATCACTTTATTGCCTTTAACTTCAAAGAGCCTCTTTCATTCCAGCGCAGTCTTTATGGAGAAGGACTTAGACTCAAACTCTGTAAAAAGATTCATGAAAAGACCAACAAATACGGTTTCCCAGAACTGTTGCCTGTTGAATACTGGCTTAACTTGAGCAGAATTC
>JBPCQW010000175.1:0-14508 GCA_050997715.1 Hassallia sp. | reverse complement strand
ACTTTTGGTTTCTGTGCAACTTTACCGCAGTTTTTCGCTTTGGCGGGAATTGAGTTTTTTGTGACTCAGAAGTTGCGCTGGAATGATACGACTAAGTTTGATTATGGCGCTTTTTGGTGGCGATCGCCTGATGGTAGTGAAGTATTTAGTTACATGTCTGCACTCATCGGGGAAGGCATCGATCCGGTTAAAATGGCATCATATGCTTGTGAATGGCAAAGTCAAACTGGTTTACAAGATTGTCTCTGGCTTCCCGGTGTGGGCGATCACGGCGGCGGTCCCACTCGTGATATGTTAGAAACTGCCCGACGCTTTTCAAAATCATCTTTCTTCCCGAAGTTAGAATTCACCACCGCTGAGAAGTATTTGCAGCAGATTAAGGAGACAGGGGGACAAGGGGGACAAAGGGACAAAGCAATTCATAACTCCTCACTCCTAACTCCTAACTCCTCACTCCCACACTCCCCACTCCCCACTCCCTTCCCCACCTGGAATGACGAACTTTATCTAGAATTCCATCGCGGATGTTATACCACTCACGCAGATCAAAAACGTTGGAATCGTCGTTGTGAAGGTTTGTTGTATGAAGCTGAACTTTTTGCGGCTTTGGCGACAATCATCTCTAAAGCTACCTATCCGAAAGCGGAGATAGAAGCGGCTTGGAAAAAGGTGTTATTTAACCAGTTTCACGATATTTTGCCCGGTTCTTCGATTACGGAAGTTTATACGGATACGCTACCAACTTGGCAAGAAGTGGAAGAAGTTGGGTCAAAGATATTGCAAAATTCGTTGAATGCGATCGCATCTCACACTACTCTACCTGAACCACCACAGCCTGATAGTTTAGCCATTTTTGTGTTTAACTCCCTCAATTGGCAGCGTTCTGAGGTAGTTGTTGTTGATTTACCTAATTCTTTCCCAGAGCCTTGCGTATATAATTTGGCTGGCGTTGCCTTGCCTTGTCAACTTAGGGAACCGTCTGAGCTTATTTTCGTTGCTCAGGATATCCCCTCTCTTGGCTATCGCATTTTCTGGCTCTGTCCTGCTAAACCTAAAAATGACCATAGCAGTGCATATCCTGATGATAGCAAAACGGCTTTGCGAAAGCAAGAACATTTTTACCCAAAAAGATTGACTTTAGAAAATGAGTTTTTGAGAGTCATTGTTGATGAAGAAAATGGTGATTTATCCAGTATTTTTGACAAAGTTAATCATCGAGAAGTTCTTTCTCAAGGAGGTGGTAATCAACTACAAGCTTTTCAAGATAGCGGACAATATTGGGATGCTTGGAATATTGATCCTAATTATGCCGAGCATCCTTTACCACCAACGCAGCTTAAATCTATTCAATGGTTAGAACAAGGCGTAGTCCAAAATCGCTTGCGAGTGGTGCGTCAATTAGGGAAATCAGAATTTTGTCAAGATTATATCTTAGAAGCTGGTTCACCTCTGCTGAAAATTGCCACCACTGTTAATTGGCAAGAAAGTCAAGTTTTAGTGAAAGCTGCTTTTCCCTTAAATGTGAAAGCTGATTTTGCTACCTTTGAAATTCCTTGTGGTGCGATTCGCCGCCCAACCAAAGGCGAAACCCCAGCGGAACAAGCAAAATGGGAAGTTCCGGCTTTACGTTGGGCTGATTTAACTGGAGAACAAGATGAGTGTATTTACGGTGTAAGTTTGCTAAACGATTGTAAATACGGTTACGACAGTCAACCGCAGCAATTACGTCTTACACTATTACGCAGCCCCAAATGGCCCGACCCAGAAGCAGACCGAGGCTTTCACAAATTTACCTATGCCTTGTATCCCCACGCTGGTAGTTGGGAGTCTGCTCAGACGGTAAGACGTGGATATGAATTGAATACCCCACTGCAAGTTATCTTAAACCCACCCAGAACTGCAAATTCAAAACTCAACGCTACAGAAGGCGTGAGTTTCTTGAATTTATCAGCTGAGAATTTAATTTTAATGGCATTTAAGCAAGGCGAAGATGACCAACAGTGGATTCTCCGCTGTTATGAATGTCACGGAGAAACCGCTGAGTTGGCTTTGACAAGCGATTTGGGGTTAAATTTGGGAGATTCAGTGGATTTGTTGGAACGCTATTTGTCCACCTCTGAATTGTCATCTCATAGCATAAAGCCTTGGAAAATCTTGAGTTTCAAAGTCATTTCTGAATTTTAATGTCTTCCTACGTAGTTAGTGCTTCATGGCTGTAGATAAACCAGCGCTGAAGCGCCGACTACGAATGATTTTAATCTTCGTGGTCATCAAAAGGATCGTTTAATTGCTTGCTTGGAGGACCAAAAGAAGTATAAATCGATGCGACGGTGATGGCGACCACCCCTGCACATACAGAAATGATAAGAACTGTTGCGGGTTCCATAATCAAAAAATAAATTATGAGTGCTATTCTTATAGAATATTACAGAAGATTAAAAAAAGATGAGTGCAACTCTAATTTAAAGGTGAATTATGGCACAACGGACTTGGCTGGGAGATATCCTCAGACCATTGAACTCTGAGTACGGTAAAGTAGCCCCTGGTTGGGGTACGACTCTGGTCATGGGTATTTTTATGCTGTTATTTTTGGTGTTTTTGCTGATTATTCTCCAAGTTTACAACTCCTCATTACTTATTGAGAATGTAAATGTAGATTGGCGGAGTTTAGGCAGCTAAGTAATGCGACATGACAAAGCTTGTTAGGCAAGCGATCGCACTTGACCCGGTTTGTCCGGGTTTTTTTATAATTAGTTGTAGGGTTGTTAGTCGTTGGTTGACGGTCAACAGCTATCCACTATCCATTTACGTTTACAGGATGAAAAATCATGAATATATTTGGTATTGGTTTGCCGGAAATGGGTCTAATTATGGTAGTAGCGCTGTTAATCTTTGGTCCGAAGAAGCTGCCAGAAATTGGACGTAGTATGGGTAAGGCTGTTCGTGGCTTTCAAGAAGCTTCGTCGGAGTTTCAAAATGAGTTTAAGCGGGAAGCTGAAAAATTAGAAGAAGCTGTGAAAACTACTGCTGAACTTGAACCCAAGCAAATTGAAGCGTCTTCATTAGAGAAGGATACTGCTAGTTCTTCACATCAAAGCTAAAGGCAAAATGACGGAAGCTGTGACAATGGTAATTCCCCAGCTAATTGTCGGTTTGGGGAATCCAGAACCTAAGTACGATAAAACACGCCATAATATTGGCTTTGCAGCCGTGGATGCGCTATCTCGTTCTTGGAAGATTCCTTTGGCAGAAAATCGCAAGTTTCAGGGTGAATTTGGCGAAGGGATCGCACCAAATAAAGCCAAAATTCGGTTGCTGAAGCCACTTACTTACATGAATCTCTCCGGACAGTCAATGCAAGCGGTGATAAGTTGGTACAAATTGCCGCCTGAGTCAGTGCTGGTAATTTATGATGATATGGATTTACCTTTAGGAAAAACTCGCTTGCGCTTATCTGGTTCCGCTGGGGGACATAATGGAATGAAAAGCGCGATCGCTCACTTTAGCACTCAAAACTTTCCCCGTTTGCGAATTGGCATTGGTAAACCCAAAAATGCTGACAGTAGCGATGATTCCAATACTGTATCCCACGTTCTGGGGCGATTTTCTGCAAGTGAAACTAAATTGATGTCTGAGGTTCTCCAATTCGTGGTTGAGTGTGTAGAACTCAGCCTAAAACAAGGAGTAGAAAAGGCGATGAATCGCTGTAATAGCTATATTATTAGCAATTATCAATCTTGAGTTTTTTTGACGAAGCTGTTTGTTTTTAGCGAAAGGCTTTAACTAATAAATCTAAAACGGACATCGCAGTTGGTTGTGCGCTTACTGTTCGTTTTGTTCATCATCTAACAAGTTCTGTTGTATGTCACCACTTCTTTCCGCAGAAAGTTCTTGCTGAACCTTACCCAAAACTCGATCTAGTGCAGTGTTTATTTGCTCATCACTACTACCATCAGCAATAGACTTAAATATTTTGCTCCAGTGTTTTAACTTTATTCCTAGATAGTAAATGTTTAAAATTTCAGCTAAGTAGTTGTCTAGCAATCCTCCTTGTCCTGGTCTGGCAATTCGACCAAAGTTGTTTCCTTGATCGTTTACAGAACTATCTGATGATTTTTGCTTGGCTTTAGGGTAAGGATGTCTATATTGTTCGTTAGGTCGTTTTATGGTTGGATCTTCGCCCTTATCTGTTCGATATCGTTGCCAATTATAATTCCTCATTTGGGCTGCATATTTAGCAAGTTCTACAAAAGGAGAAAGTAACACTGGCTTCCCTGCTGTAACATCTGAGAGCAGCCAAGGAAATACCACAAGTAAATCGGGCTTGTCGCAAGCATCTGGATCAATTTTGAATCTAAAGCTTGGTTCCCCCTCTTTTGATAGAGCATACCAAGCTTTAAGTTCAATGCCAAATATAATCTTGTTTTCCAAAGAATCTACTAACAAAACATCGGGAAATGTCTGAGATTGACGCTTGAAAGCGAGACTTAAGTATTTGTTATCTGCATCCCAAAGATTTCTGGTTCTATTTAAACCATCAACCAAATTTGATTCTATTGCTGTTGAAAATAAAGCCCCTACTGAATACAAGTCGGTAACATCAACTCCTTTGATAACAATGTCAGAATTAAAATAGTTGGGTAATACGCGAATTAATTTGTTTATAGTTTCCCATAGTTCAAAATATTGCCATTTCTGGTCAGGAGGCATTCTTTGGGGAACCGGATTAGTAACCATATCCTTTTAATTAGTCTTAATTTGTTCTTTTAGTAACACTTCAAGTTGTCTCATGAATTCACTAAAGGAAATCTCCATTGCACAGCAGAAAGCTCGAATCTCTACGACATCTATCCGTCGTTCCCCGCGTTCACACTTGCTGACAAATGATTGGGTTTGGTTTAGTCGGTTGGCAACTTGTTCTTGTGTCAGTCCAGCATTTTTGCGAGAGTCACGTAGATGGCGTAAAAAGAGGGTGTACTCTTCAGTGAAAATAGACTTTGCCATAGAACCTCACTGCACGAAGAAGTATATAGTCGATTTTAGAATAGTCCAAAATCGACTATTATCTTTGTGGTAACAGACAAAAACTGGAGACAAGGAATGGTTAGAGTGCAAAGACGAAAGACCCCAAAAATGGCATCCAATATCCAAACCGTAGACGCGGTTCCTACCACAGTGGTCGGGGAAGTACAAATTGAGCAGGATGATGCGATTAATTGCTATCCTACCTGGCTTCCACCCACGGCGATCATCTCTGACGGTGCTTACGGGCTGGGGTTGTTTCCAAACGACCCTATTAGCAAGGATGAACTGCTAAATTGGTATCAGCCTCATGTTGAGGCTTGGTCTCGGTATGCGCTACCACTGACAACACTATGGTTTTGGTGTAGCGAGATTGGATGGGCTACGGTTCATCCTTTGTTGGAGAAATACGGTTGGCAATATGAATCTTTTAATGTCTGGAATAAAGGCATAGGACACATTGCAGGGAATGTTAATGGAAAGACTATTCGACGCTTTCCAGTAGTGACTGAAGCTTGTGTTCTCTACACCCGTAAAGTGCGATTACCTACAATTGACGAGCAAAACCTTTCTTTAAAGGAATGGCTGCGTTTTGAATGGCAACGGGCTGGAATACCATTAACAAAAGCCAATGAAGCTTGTGGAGTGGTGGACGCGGCAACACGAAAGTACCTCACACAATGCCACCTTTGGTATTTTCCACCAACCGAGAAGATGGCGCAGCTTGTAGATTACGCAAACAAACATGGAAAGCCTACAAACCGTCCCTACTTCTCTATAAATGGCAAGAATCCAGTCACAATAGAAGAGTGGCAGCGGATGCGAGCTAAGTGGAATCATGCTCATGCAATTACAAATGTATGGACGGAGCCGCAAGTGCGTGGGGAGAAACGAATAAAATCTGAGGGAAAGCACCTTCACGCTAACCAAAAGCCATTACGTCTAATTGAACAAATTATTACTGCATCTACTGATGCAGATGATATAATTTGGGAACCGTTTGGAGGGCTTTGTCCTAGTGCAGTTGTTTCTTTAAGAACAGGTCGCCGTTGCTATAGCGCAGAAATAAATCCTGATTTTTATAAAGCTGCTAAATCTCGCCTCGAAGAAGAATATTCAAAAAAGCAGTTATGGTTGTTTCATTAAAATTTATTGTATATCGTTCGCTATGTAGGCGCACTCACACCCCAAGAAGGGGTGCGATCGCTTAGTTTGTTTAAAAATGATTTTGAATGCGCTGTGGCTTGTTTAACATCATGTCATCAACTAACCCCAGCACAAAATAGATTTATTTAAAACGGCGTTTGCGTCTAGCTGCTACTGCTTTACGTTTGCGCTTTTCTATAGGTGTTTCAAACTGACGATGATACTTCACGTCGGCTAAGATTCCAGCTTTGGAAACCTGGCGTTTAAAGCGACGTAGAGCCGAATCTATGCCTTCGTTGTCTCCTAAAACCACTTGGGTCATTCTGACTTGTTCCTCATTATGAATAATTTCCATTGTAATGGTAGCCTCAATTGTGTTGAAACTGCTTTTTCATAATTATAATTAGACACAATTTATTGTGCCCAAGTGGGTTTGATGCAGTTACTGGTAGTATATTTACTACTCAGTTATGTATTAGTCTCTATCGGATGTTGGAGAAAATCTACTTTAATCCTAAATTGCTGATTCTTCTCCACCGATTATGTCTTGTTCTATGATATCAGGCTCTTGGTCAAATGTTTTGATGGCAAGAGCGAGTTGATAAAGATGGCGACGGGATAAGGATGTAACTTTTGCTAACTGACGGCTAGCTTGCGATCGCGATATTCCCTGATTCATAATCGCGATTAACTCTACTTTTAGTTCGGCTTCGCTCAGTTGCGGTTTGTCGGGTGGAGTTCCTGCCACTAGTAAGGTATACTCGCCAATTGGTTCGCGATTTTGATAATGGGCGATCGCTTCACCAATTGTAAGGCGCAGAAATTCTTCGTGTAATTTTGTTAACTCCCGTGCCAACACAATTTGCCGATCGCTTCCGAAATTTTCTGCTAAATTTTGTAAAGTCTCTTGCAATCGGTGCGGCGATTCGTAGAAAATCATAGTGCGAGATTCTGTCTGTAGAGATTCTAAATGTTCTTGTCGTTGTTGATGTTTTGTCGGCAAAAAGCCTTCAAAGACAAATCTATCTGTAGGCAACCCGGCTGCACTCAAAGCTGTAATTGCAGCACTAGCGCCAGGAATTGGTACTATCGGTATAAGCGCTTCAATACAAGCTTTCACCAATTCATATCCTGGATCGGAAATTAGGGGGATACCTGCATCTGTGACTAGAGCGATCGCTTTCTCATTCTTTAAATGCTCTAATAATTCCGGAATGCGACTTTGACGATTATGCTCGTGGTAACTTATTTGTGGTGTCTTAACTTGAAAATGTTGTAACAGTTTACCAGTATGGCGCGTATCTTCTGCGGCAATTATATCTACAGTTTGCAAAATTCGCACCGCCCGGAAAGTCATATCTTCCAGATTGCCAATTGGTGTCCCGACGATGTAAAGTGTCCCTGGTTTAGGATCGGTTTGCATTATTCATTTATTTGGTTGTTAGTCAACACTCAACAGTCTACAGTCAACAGTTATCCACGTTCCTATTAACATTGACTAATGACTAATCCAAAATCTCAAATCACGCCACATGCTTCAAGTCGGCAGAGCCGCCCAACGCAGTGGCTCCAAAATCTCAAATCCTATTGTGGTTTATTTGTCGGTTTAGTAACTTTGGATTTGATTTACCTTGCCGAGTCTACCCCGAAGAATAATCAGAAGATTGTTGCTAGTGACTATACTGTAGCAGCAGGGGGACCCGCAACCAATGCGGCTGTTACTTTCAGTTATTTAGGTAATCAAGGTACGGTGTTGGGAAGCTTGGGTTCTCACCCGATGACGCAGTTAATTAAAGGCGATTTAGATAATTATAAAGTTGCGATCGCTGACCTTGACAACAAGGCTACCGAACCACCTCCAGTCTCTTCAATTATTGTCACGAAATCTACAGGCGATCGCGCTCTGGTTTCAATCAATGCTGTGAAAGCTCAAGTAAGTAGCGAATCTATTCCACCAGATATTTT
This sequence comes from Hassallia sp., assembly GCA_050997715.1. Lineage (GTDB taxonomy): Bacteria > Cyanobacteriota > Cyanobacteriia > Cyanobacteriales > Nostocaceae > Hassallia. Next base: position 6,375 of record JBPCQW010000175.1, on the reverse strand, counting down.
ACAAAATGTCGATATTGTGCTCATTGATGGACATCAGATGAAAGGTGGTAAAGCGATCGCGCAAATTGCTAAATCTCAGAATATCCCAGTTGTAATTGATGGTGGTAGCTGGAAACCTGGTTTTGAGGAACTTTTACCTTTTGTGGATTATGCGATTTGTTCCGCTAATTTTTATCCTCCTGGTTGCCACACAAGTCAAGAACTTTTTGCATATCTTAATAAAATTAATATTCCCTACATTGCCATTACTCACGGGGAAAAACCAATAGAATACTTCTGGAATGGAAAAACTGGCACTGTAGAAGTACCAAAGATTCAACCTGTTGATACACTAGGAGCCGGAGATATTTTTCACGGTGCTTTCTGTAATTATATTTTACGAGAAAGTTTTGCCGATGCACTTGCAGAGGCGGCTAATATCGCTGCTTATTCATGTCAATTTTTTGGTACACGTCGCTGGATGAATTCACAGTGCTGAGTACTATTAAGTTAAGAATAGTATATTTTTACGTAATTATTTATAAAACAGAAATAAATGAAAGACATACAAGAAATATTAGCGATCGCTTGTTCTGTTGCTTGGGGGGCAGCAGATATACTACAATCTTATTACCACGGAACTGCAAAAGACTTCGATTTAGAAGTGCAATATAAGCAAAATGAGCCTGTAACTGTTGCAGATGTAGCTGTGAGTCAATACATTTTAGAGAAGCTACAAGCGAGTTTGGGTGATGAAGATTTTGGTTATATTAGCGAAGAAACTTATAAAGTTCAAGCAGCACTGACTCAAGAATTAGTATGGATAATCGATCCTTTAGATGGTACGCGAGATTTTATCCAAAAAACTGGTGAATATGCGGTTCACATCGCTTTAGTGAAAGAAAAACGCCCAATCTTAGCAGTGGTAGCTGTGCCGGAAGCGGAAAAATTGTATTATGCAATAAAAGGTGGTGGTGCATTTGTAGAAACACGCCAACGCCAAAGTCAAAAAATACAGGTTTCATCACGCCAAAACATCCAAGATTTAACTGTAGTTGTCAGTCGCAGTCACCGCAATGAAAGATTAGATTATCTGCTGCAAAAACTGCCCTTTGCTAATCAGAAAGCTGTCGGTAGTGTCGGTTGCAAAATTGCTACCATTGTTGAACAAAACGCAGATGTTTATATTTCCCTTTCTGGTAAATCTGCACCCAAAGATTGGGATATAGCTGCCCCAGAATTGATTCTCACAGAAGCTGGTGGAAAGTACACCCACTTCGACGGTACGCCATTGCAGTACAACACAGGTGATATTAATCAATGGGGTGGTTTACTAGCAAGTAATGGTCAAATTCATGAGGAACTTTGCCAACAAGCTGAAGCAATTTTAGCCGAAAAATCGATGCTAAATAACTGCTAGTAGCATTTCTAGGGCTTGTCATTACCAACATTTTTTTAATTGTCGTAAAACCCTTATTCCGCTTGGGGTTGCAAACCCCAAGCTCATAGCCCAAGTCCATTAAAATGGACTCTTTGTGATCAAATAGGTGTATTTTTAGTCCTCTAAAAGAGGACTTTAGCTATTAGACTAGGGTTTGCAACCCTAGTCGGGGTATGGGTTTAACGACAATTTAGCTCAGACAAAAATGTTGGTAATGGTTAGCCCTTCTAGGGTGAGAGTATATGCAATTATCTCCCTATTTTTCCTTTTTAATCCCAGTTATTCGAGCAACCAACTCTGTGGCTTTACTCATTAATGTAGTGTCAATATCAACTTGATAATTCCCCTGTTGTAAAATCCCCATCACAACATCTTCTAAATCTGGATTTCCCTTTCTCGCACCCAAACCATTAATTGCACATTCAATTTGCCTGACGCCACAATTTAAGGCAATCAGCGAATTCTTTACTGCCAAGCCTAAATCATCATGACAGTGAACTGAAACCACAGCTTCATCAATATTTGGCACACGGTTAAAAATCATTTGCAGAAGTTGCGAAAATTCTGATGGTGATGCCAAACCTAAACTATCAGGAATATTAATTGTGGTAGCACCGCTCTTGATTGCAGTTTCAATAGCTTGACACAAAAAATCAGGTTCACTTCTAGGAGCATCAAACGCGCTCCATTCGATGTCATCGCAGTAATTTCGTGCCAGAGATACACTATCTTTGATTATTGCTAATACTTGTGCATTGATAGATTTATTTTTAATATTTACTAAACTATAAGTATGAATTCTGCCTCTTTTGGCTGGTTTAATCGCTTCAGCAAGAGTGATTATTTCATCTTCATTTGCGCTTGCTAATCCGCAAATAATAGAATTTTTAATTATTTGAGAAATTTGGAAAACTTCCTCAAAATCTTTTTGATAACTTCCGGGATAACCAACTTCAATAATATCTATTCCCATGTTTTCCAACAGTTGGGAAATGCTGATTTTTTGTTGCAAATTCATTTTGACACCAGGAGTAAGTTCTCCATCACGCATGGTGGTGTCAAAAATTAGCACTTTAGCCATAATATGCAAGCAATTCGTTCTCCATAAAGAATATTTTCAATGATTAGTTTGCTCAAGAGGGATAATCATTGAATACCATAATTTTGTTTTTGGGAGCGAAGGAAAACACAGAAAATGGGTCTTTTTTATCTCCTATCTCCATCCCAGGAGTACCTAGGGGCATTTGGGGAACAGATAAGCCAGAAACATTTGGTCTTTCTTGAAGCAGACGTTTAATGTCCTTTGCTGGAACATGTCCTTCGATGACATATCCATTCACAATTGCGGTGTGGCAAGATGTTAAGTTATCCGGCACTTTGTACCTTTGTTTGACTGCCTCGATATCAGGTGTGGGAAAGTCTTGGACTGAAAAACCGTGTGTCTTTAAGTGGTCAATCCACCCACCACAACAGCTACAGTCGGGACTGCGATACACATTTATATTTGGTACTTTTGCTTCTAATGTTGTCTGTTTATCCTGGATATACTTGCTGGGATTTACTACAACAGAAGCTTGAGAAATTGTAATTGCATAACTCATCGGAGTAGCGCTTACATAAATGCCTAACATTGATATCGTCACCACTGCGACGATAGCAGCCACTTTGTTCGGGGGTATCGCAAGACGTACCACGATAAAACCCAAGCACTTTTGCCACCAAGAAATCAATTTTTTCTGCATTATCTAAGATTTCCTTTGATGTTGTGTCCAAAAAGAAAAGGTAAATATCTCTTTATTATCACCCTTTGGACACAAGATAGCGCGATCGCCATGTCCTCGCTTATCGCAGATTTTTAATGGAAACCTGGATTAGCGATCGCGTTTAGCAGGAGGCTGCGAGCCAGGTTTCTTCGTACCAGATTTCTGACCACCGACTACGGTTCGCGCTGCCGATTTTTTAGCCGATGTTTGTGGTGACGATTTGGCACTTATTAGAGCCGTTTGTTGATTACGTCCGGTTTTTGGTCTGTGTTTACTAGCATCTTGAATTGGTTCGGACGATTCGTGTGGGTTGAGTCCAAAGCCTGTTAGAGTTTCTCTCGGCAACCTAATAGCAATCAGTTTTTCAATATCCGCCAATAGTTGATATTCATCAACGCACACTAGCGATACAGCTTCACCCTTTGCACCAGCACGACCAGTGCGACCAATACGATGGACATAATCCTCCGGTACATTGGGCAGATCAAAGTTGACTACATGGGGCAAATTGCTGATGTCAAGACCCCGCGCAGCAATGTCTGTTGCCACCAGTACCTGTAAAGTACGATTCTTGAACTTTGTTAGAGCGAAGGTACGTGCCGACTGGCTCTTATTACCATGAATTGCCAGCGCTTGAATGCGGTCTTCTGTCAACTGCTTAACCAAACGGTCAGCCCCATGCTTAGTGCGGGTAAACACCAGCACTTGATACCACTTATCTTGCTTAATCAGATGAGCAAGTAATTGGCGCTTCTTGTTGGACTCCACCTGGTATACTTTTTGTGCCACCGTGTCGGCGGTAACATTGCGGCGTGCCACCTCAATCATCGTCGGGCGATCGAGCAGCCCTGCGGCGAGTGCCTTAATTTTGTCCGAGAATGTGGCGAAGAATAGCAAATTCTGTCGCTGTTTGGGCAGGAGCGAAACGATGCGACGTATATCACGAATAAAGCCCATGTCTAGCATTCGGTCAGCTTCATCTAACACCAAAACCTCAATACCTGACAGGTTCACTGTACCCTGCTGCACATGGTCTAGAAGTCGTCCTGGGGTAGCAACCAGAATATCTACGCCATTTCTCAAACGCTGTTTTTGCGGATTAATGCTGACACCACCGAACATCGCCATCGATCTCAACTTGAGATATTTACCATACTCATACACACTTTCCTGTACCTGTGCGGCGAGTTCGCGAGTTGGGGTCAGAATTAGCGCCCGGATCGGTGCGTATCCACTCTTGTTGTTTTTGAAGCTATTATTCGACGACAACCGATGCAGGAGGGGCAGGGTAAAACTCGCGGTTTTTCCTGTACCAGTTTGGGCACCAGCTAGTAGATCGCCACCCGACAATACAGCAGGAATTGCCTGCACCTGGATTGGCGTGGGTTTGGTGTACCCCCGCTCGGTGACAGCACGGATAATTTCATTGGACAAGCCGAGTGTAGAAAAAGACATAGTACTCCAGAAATAACATCAGCCTGTCGCTAATGGCGGCATCAGTCTAAGGCGGACGCTTGCATGTTTGAAGGGCTGGATAGGCAGTAACGCAAAGACTGAAAGCGAATGCCGCAGTTCTGGATCATAACAAAGTTCAGTCCGTTATGCTATTAAAGTTCCTTTGTTGAGAATCAAATATTTTAATTTTTATGGGTGCTGTTAATTCGCAGCTGACTGTGCTTCTTGATAAATTATTTCCTGAAACTGAATTAGGTCTTTTTGGGGATCGGCGTGGCTTACTTTTACCGATATCTGTTCGCCTAAATTTACCGATCGCTTAAAAGACATGGGCAATTGCAAGCCTAAATCTTCTAAGAGAATTAATGCTAAATTGCTGTCTTCTCTCAGCCACATCAAAACGGTAACTTGCCAAACTTGTTGTGGATGACGGCGCAAATACTCTAAAGCCCAATATCTATTAGTTTGCCTTTCTACCATCGTTAATTCTTGGGTGATGGCAGTAACTGTCATCATCACTTCTTTGAGTTGATCTGCCGTGAAGGGCAGAGCTTCACCGCGCAGGTGAGCTTTTAGCTGAAAGTGGGTGAGTAAGTCGCTGTAGCGACGGATGGGGGAAGTCGCTTGAGTGTAGGTGTCTAATCCCAAACCGGCATGACGCAGCGGGTTGATGCTCATTTCACTTTTGGGCATACAGCGACGCATAGCGCACGAGCGGACAAATCCGGCTGGTAGCAGTAGCAATTCTTCGTCGGGGGGCAATTCTGGCTGTGGTTGACCGCGAAAAGGCAGGGGAATGTTATTAGTTTTACCGTAGTGAGCGGCAACTTCACCAGCAAGAATCATCATTTCGGCTACGAGTTGCCGCGATTTGGAGTCATCTAATATGTCGATACTGATTTCGTCATTTTTGACTTTAATCATCGCTTCCGGCATGTTGATGCTGATTGCTCCTTGAGCATAGCGCCATTGTTTGCGACTAGTTGCACCAAGAGCGATCGCTTCTATTTCTGGTTCTGCGCCCAACTCAAGCATTTCATCGACATCTTCGTATGTCAGGCGATACGTGGGTTTAATTAAACTCGCATGTATGCTATAATCTTCTACTCCCCCAGCTTGACTTAAAATTATCCCGAAGCTGAGAGCGCAACACACCTTACCCTGAATTAGGCTCATGGGTCCTGTTGCTAATAACTCTGGGAACATGGGAATCATTCCCGTAGGCAGATAAACTGTACTACCGCGCTTTCTGGCTTCTAGGTCTAATTCATCTTCTGGCTCTAACCAGCGTGTGGGATCGGCAATATGTACCCACCAGCGTTCTCGTCCATCTGCAAGTCTTTCCCAACTTAGACCATCGTCTATCTCAGTCGTGCTTTCATCATCAACTGTATAGACTTTCAAATGTGTGAGATCCAGGCGATCGCTATCTAAGTCAACTGGTGGAAAATCCAAACGCTGTTGCGCCACTTCTAATACCTTGCTAGGAAACTGAACCGGAATTGACGAACGACGTAGGAATAAGTTCTCATGAGGACTCCAGCAACCCAAATCAATTAATAATTGAAAGGCTCCTTGGGGGGTGGCAGGACGCCCTAGCATGGTGATGGTTTCCAATACTGGACCTGGGGGGGGATATGCGCGAGCCACATTGTCATAATTTACGCCCCCACGCACGATATCCGCAAGCAAAGCCGCATATTTTTCTACTGCTTCTATTCTATGGCGATCGTGCCG
>JBPCQW010000170.1:0-7285 GCA_050997715.1 Hassallia sp. | reverse complement strand
AGCAGATCACAACGATGAGTGCCGACGATATACGTAACACCGTTATCGTCGAAGTCGCAGCACAGACGGGACGCGGTCGTGACCTTCAGGGGCTAAGCAATATGGATTTGGTGAGTTTGGTGCTCAACCGCGCAACTAAATGGCTACACTAACAAGAAAAAGGGTCTCAGTCATTGGTGACAAGTTAAGATTGTAGACGAATCACACTAGCAGCCTGCAATTATAATTGCAGGTTGCTAGTGTGATTCGTTCTGTCGAAACGAATAGAAATATTCGGGAATGACAGGCAAGGGAAATATTCGGGAGAAATTCCGACAGAACCTTGACGACGTTCGCTTTCGGCTGAATTAATCAGTAGCTCCGTTGGCACTACGCATAAATCACGCTGGATTCAACTTAAATTTATTCTCAAAGCTGATATAAACAGTTTTGAGGAATTGAGTAATACTAATTATCAAAAAATTGGTGAACTGTCTTTAATTTTTGATGAGAATATGGAATTTATTGATGAAACTTGGCAGATAGATATCGGCTCTCCTTTTATAATTACAAAATGCGAATAAGAAATGATAATTCTCGTAATGGGTGTCTCTGGTTCTGGTAAAACTACGATTGGGCAACTGCTAGCAGAATCTTTGCAATGGGAATTTAGAGATGCCGATTCTTTTCATTCTTCAGAAAATATTGAGAAAATGCGTCACGGTATTGCGCTGAATGATTTAGATAGAATGCCGTGGTTGCTAGCAATGCAACAAGCAATACAACATTGGCTACAAGAAAATAAAAATGTAGTTTTAGCGTGTTCGGCACTAAAAGCTAGTTATCGTCAGTATCTTTTAATTGGTGATGAAGGTGTTAAGTTAGTTTACCTTAAAGGGTCGTTTGGGTTAATTCAAAAACGCTTGCAGGAGCGTCACAATCATTTCATGAGTAAAAAACTTCTTAAAAGCCAGTTTGATACCCTTGAGGAGCCATCTGAGGCAATTTCGGTTGATGTTTCCGAGTCGCCAGATAAAATGGTGCAAAATCTTAGAATATCTTTAGGAATTTAGTCAAGATAAAGAATTGATTTATCTTAAATGAAAAAAATTTTAAATATGCAATTATTACGGGAGCGATCGCACTCGTTCCCACTAAGTAAACTTACTACTGATGTACAATGATGGCATTACGACTGATTTCAATATAAGAGTGTTGATTAAACAACTCAATCACAGACTGCAAGTTTGCTGAAAACAAAGCTTCAAGTTCTGAATTATTAATATTGCCTGTTGCGATTAATAGTAGTTTATACGGTTGCCCAAGTGTCAAGAAAGAGTTAACAAAATCAGAATCTTTAGTAATTAAAATTCGACTTTGTTGGATTGATATAGCATTAATTTCATTATCTAAGGTAGCATTTTGCTGAGGTAAATCCCTTGTGTGAATTGTATCGTAGCCAGAAGCTTGTAGAAAACGAGCAAGACGAACTGGTAACTGAGCATCAACCAGAAATTTCATGAGGCAATTTTATGAATGCTTTTAACCTGGCTGAGTCGAGCTGCAAACAATAAGGCTGCTAGAATATCTTCACGCTCTAAATCATCATAATCTTCTAAAATTTCCTCAGTTGTCATACCAGAACTGAGCAGTTCAAGAATAAACTCGACGGGATAACGGAGTTTTCTAATACATGGTTTGCCGTGACAAATTTCTGGATTGTGGGTGATACGTTGTAAAAGTGTGTTATCCATGCTGTTGTCTCTGTAAAAAATATATGTTTATGTATGAGGTGAAATAAGTTGCAAAATGCTCGCATTTTAATTATTTGCACATCATGCTAGCGATTAACTTGTAATTATTAGTCTGCGATCGCTAAATAATTTGGTTGTGCTTTTACTCGTTCACACCAACTTTGAATCGCCGAATATTTGCTCATATCGTAACCACCCTCTGAAGCTACATGAGTATAGGCATACAAAGCAATATCCGCAATGCTATAACAATCATTTACAAAAAACGAGTGATTTGCTAAATGCTGTTCCATCGTATCTAAAGCTTGATAACCTAGATTTTGCCAGTAGTCTATTAAATGAGCAACTTTAGAAGGTTCTTTAGCAACGGAAATATAAAATCTGGGGCGGGAAAGGTTTGCTGACAGGCTATACTGCTCGAAGAATAGCCATTGTAACACTCGTGTTCGCGTCAGGCGATCGCTTGGAAAATATTCTGTACCCTCAGCAAGATAAGTTAAAATCGCACCTGATTCTGATAAAAATACTTCTGGTTCGATTTCTAACACAGGAACTTTGCCGGCGGGATTCTTCTGCAAAAATTCTGGTAGTCGCGTTTCTCCCTGCAAAAGATTAACGTTAATGCGCTCAAAAGGAATTTCTAACTGCGTCAATAATAAACGTACTTTGTAGCAATTAGCAGATAATGGAAATTCGTAAAGTTGATATTTCATAATTGAAGAGAAAAAAATGAAACTTTTATCCTTCATACTTTACACTTTAGTTGGGGATATCAGGCGATCGCAACTGATATCCCAATTCATGCTACATTCTAAAGTTGATGCGAAGCAAGAAAAGCTTCAACTTCAGCGTTAGTGGGTTGAGAAGCGATCGCACCCGGTTTCATTGTTGTCAGTGCCCCTACTGCGCTAGCATAAGTCACAATTGCGCGTGCTATTTCCGGGTTCCTCAAGTTTTGGATACCATGAATTAGCAGTTGATGAATTAACCCTGCTAAAAAGCTATCCCCCGCACCAGTTGTATCAACCACAGGGATGGAAAAAGCAGGTAATTTCGCTTCATTTTCTCCAAGACAATAAGCACTACCTTTTTCTCCATCCGTTACTAATACACCTTCAATTGAATCAAGACGATGAGCGATCGCTCCCGCATCCGTGGTATCAAATAACCATTCGGCTTCTTCTAATGCTAATTTGATAAAATCCACCCGCTTAAATAATTCGCGAATTTTCGCTGGTGCAATATCAGGATTTTTCCAAAATACCTCACGCCAATTGACATCTAGGATAATTTTTAAGTCGAATTGTTCTGCTAAATCAAGAGCGCGGTGAATTGACGAAGCACTTTCCGGATATGCTAATTCCAAAGTACCCAAAACCAGAAAATCTGCTTGTTGAAATAGCGATTGTGATAATTTTTCAGCTTTGAGGTGAGTATCGGCAAATTCAGAAGTATCATATTCACCAAAGCCGGAAAAAGTGCGATCGCCCTCCAAAGAGCGTGTAACGTAAACTTGCCGCGTTGGTGCTGTAGGATGACGTTGCACCCCCGTTGTATCTACACCTACCTCTTCTAAAAGCTTTACCAGAGAATTTCCCGGCTCATCTTCACCCACACAACCGATAAAGCCTGCCGGAGTCCCCAGCTTTATTAAAGCACAGGCTACGTTAGCTGGTGCCCCTCCTGGATAAGGAGTCCACGATTTAACTTCTTCTAGCTTTAGCCCCAATTGATCGGCTAAACAATCAAACAAAATTTCACCCAAGCACAAAACACGGGGATTGCTCATTTCATTTTAGATTTTCGATTTTTCACTAGGAATTACCAGTATAAAATCTACAACAATCTGCTTAATCTGTCGCCAGTTTTTCACAGAATTAAATAGCCATTTTTGCTACTTATATAAGCTGTAGATGCTCTTTTTTTTGAGATTATTATAAGTAATATCTTGCAAAGTTATTTAATCAGAGTATAAAAATAGCCTAAATTTATTCGCGCTTGCTTTCAGCCCCAGAGATTTTAATTCTAAAGAGAATATTGACAATAGTATTACTGCTAACACTTCAAATCCCTAGCTAGCAAAGAATCTTCTAGAATTAGAAAGAGCGATTGAGTACATATACCAAGCGAGGATTGAAAAAGTCATGGCTGGTGGCGAATCTCAGACCCCTGTTAGTCTGTCAGATAGAGAACTGCAAATTATCGATTTAGTAGCCACTGGCTTAACTAACCAAGAAATTGCAGGGAAATTGGAAATAAGCAAACGTACAGTTGATAACCATATCAGCAACATCCTCACCAAAACCCAGACAGAAAACCGTGTAGCGCTTGTCCGCTGGGCTTTGCAGTGGGGCAAAGTCTGTTTAAATGATGTAAATTGCTGCGCTCTACCTAATCCGAGCGATTAAACAATTTCGCAGTAGAGACGCGTGCTTATCGCGTCTGTCATCCTACATGCGTCAATACATCAACGGTTTACTCATTGTTTTCCTCCTCACGATTTTATTTCGTAGTCAACACCGGAAGTTTAGATTCTTAGACTTCCTCTGAAATAAATATTAGTCACTGGGGACTGGAAACTAGGTACTGGGAGAAGAATCGTACCCTACTCCAATTCCCCATTCCCAATTTTCCATTTTTGCCCTTGGGTGCATTGCCATTTACACAACATCAACAAAAATTAGCAACAATCTACGGGCTGAAACGCTACATTTGAAACAAATCTATGTTGCTCCATTCCTTCGTAGGGAGCAGTGTTGCTATGAATACCTCTGCTTCTGCCAAACAAACCTCATCTTTCTTTGATTTTTTGAGCTTTGATTTAACGACACCTTTGCCAGTAAAAGTTGCCAATGTCGGTTTTACTGACTCCGACTTTCCCCAACCGACACAAGATGCCGATTTACTCAAACAGCTATCCTTTGTACCAGGGTTCAAAGAAATTCTCATGCTGCGGCAGGTTCACGCCTTAGAACATGCTACTGTTTGGGTTCTGGGTCAATCAACTTCATACTCAAGCAATTTTCAAGTTGATAACGAACTATTGAGCGGTTTATCTACCGAGCAAGGCTTTTACCTTTATGGTGAAGTGAATATTAGTAACTTGCGACGTGCGGTAACACTCGCTTTACATCGTCTCACCAATGGAGAAGTTGATTTAGCCGTGCATCCCCGTTGCGGCACAAATACATCAGTCGCTATGCTGCTGACAGCTGGGTTAGCGGTGGGGATGCATCTGCTGCTTCCATTTCGTCCAATTGAGCAATTAGTCGGTTTGGGTTTGGCAGCAACCACAGCGGCTGAAATAGCACCAGATATCGGCACTTTAGCCCAGCGATATGTGACAACTGCCATACCGTTTAACTTGGCAATTGAAAATATTACTATTACTCGCGATGTTTGGGGACGCGAGGCGCATTTTGTCAAGGTGCTATGGCGGGAATAAGCTGTTATCCTGAACTTTGCATGATTTGATTAGGTATTAAAATTAGTGTATGGAAACGCAATACATTCACGGATACAGCACCACCGAACAAAAGCGTTTATTAGGACAAAGCCGAATATTATCAGAATACATTTTCCGAAATATTGACTTGACAAATTGCCAACACCTGCTAGAAGTTGGTGTAGGTGTTGGCGCACAGACTATCTTGCTATTAGAAAAATTTCCGCATCTGCACATTACTGGGGTGGAATTGTCAGAAGTACAACTTGCTCAAGCAAAGGAAAATCTGGCGATGTATCCGCAGTTTGCCAAGCGATACGAGATAATTCAGGCTGATGCCAAAAAGCTGGATAATTTGGATACTGCGGCTATAGATAGTATTTTATTTATCTGGGTGTTAGAACATATACCCGAACCAAAAGAAGTACTAGCAGAAATACGCCGCGTTATACCAACAAATTCTTTAATAAGTATTACCGAAGTCTTTAATGATAGCTTATTTTTGTATCCGCAATGTCCAGCAGTGATCAATTATTGGCGCAATAGTATAGATTTTCAATATTCTATTCAGGGAGATCCTAACGTCGGCGCTCGTCTTGGTGTACTGTTGAGCGATACTGGCTATCGGGATATCGAAGTTACACCCTGCGTCATACATTTAGATAAGCGATCGCCTCAACAAAGATTAACGATCCTACAGTATTGGAAAGATTTGATGTACAGTCATCTACACAGCATGATCCAAGCTGGATACGCCACCTTCTCTGAATGGGAAAAAGTCGCTGCTGAAATGGATATCCTGATAGAAAATCCCGAAGCTGTATTTTATTACAATCCCATACAAGCGAGCGCAAAAATATAAAGTCCTTCTTCAGGGATTAATATTGTTAAGGAATTTTTCTTATGAGAAAACTTTATTTTTTACTACCTGGGACAGATGGCAAATTTGCCTGCGGTGGTCTTTGGGTAGAGTTAAATACAATTAAACTCGCTGAACAATTTTGTCATGCTGAAGTTGTAACTTATCGCCAAAGAGAGTCTGGTAAGCTTTTTTTAGATGATGTGTTGAAACAAAATTTAGATGATGTTATTTTTGTTTTAAGTTGGGGATTTGATGTAGCTAAACTTGCTCGTAAATTACAGCCACATAATATCATTTATCATGCCCACAGTGCAGGTTATAAATTTCAGCTTCCCGCAAATATTCCCATCATCACCGTTAGCCGAAATACACTCGGATATTGGGGACAACATTCCCCGCACTCTCTAATATATTATTTGCCCAATCAAATCGGGACTCAATTTCAAAACTTAAATATTCAACGCGATATTGATGTTTTAGTTCAAGCTCGAAAATCTTCTGAATATTTAATTAAAGAATTAATTCCCGCTTTGCAACTGCAATGTAAAGTATTAGTTGTTGATTCGTATGTCGAAGATTTAGCAAAGCTGTTTAATCAAGCTAAAGTATACCTTTACGACTCCGCCGAGTATTGGGCGCAACAAGCTGTCAGCGAAGGCTTTGGAATGCAACCGCTAGAGGCTTTAGCTTGTGGATGTCAAGTTTTTTCTAGTATTAACGGGGGACTTTCTGATTATTTAGATCCGGGATTTAATTGTTCTAAAATTGCCGGGTATTCAAAAGAATATGATATTAAACGTATTTTAAAAGCACTTGAATATCCATCATGTTCAATACCAGAACATATTTTAGCAGAATATCGATTAGAAAATATTAATCACCGTTTGCAAGTAATTATAGATGAATTAAATGATTTTTTTGACCACAAAATGCATCATCCTGGCAATATCAAAAGTTTAACCAGAATGCATATAACAAAATTACGCACAAAAACTATTTTTGATAAGCTGAGAAAGAAATATTTTTCCAAGTAATAAGCGCTTCAGCGCTTTCAAGTACTAAAGTCCTTACTACACACGCGAAAGTTAAATACAGGAGGTGTGATGAGTCGTAACTTGTTGGTGACGGGGGGTGCTGGATTTATTGGCTCGAATTTTGTCCATCACTGGTGTAAAAGTTATCCAGATGACCGATTGGTGGTGCTAGATGCTTTAACTTATGCGGGAAATCGTAGTAATTTAGCTG
>JBPCQW010000165.1:0-11232 GCA_050997715.1 Hassallia sp. | reverse complement strand
ACACAGTGCGGGTGTAAAGGGGGGGATGCAGACAGCGAAGCAATTGGACGTAGCACTCGTGGGGTTGAGTACCAAGATCCATGCGGTGGTTGATGCGTTGGGAAATCCGGTCAGCTTTCACCTCACGTAGAGCGCTCAACATCAAAGCCCCATAATTGAAACGCACGAGCTGCATATTCTTCATAACCGAGGCGAGTTTCTGGATTAACTCGCGTCAAAACTCGCCCATCTTTATCTTTTGTAACGGTGGCACTCCAAAGAATACCGTCCCGCACGACTCGCAGATACGACCAATCCAGGACAATTTTATCGACAGCTGCACTGTATTCTGGATGACAGGTCTTTAAGTTGTAAAGCGATGCTAGCATCCTGCCTAAATCTAAAGCTGACCAGCCATTTCCTTCTATAACTGGATTCCCGGCGTAATCTATCGGTTGGAGCGATCGCGTATCATAACCCCGATTTGCCAACTCTCCCGCAAATAATGGTAATTTTGTCAAGGCTGCTAAAAGATGTCGGGTGCGCTGGTCAAATTCTTTAGGGGAAATAACATCAAGCGATCGCCCTGCATGAAGTGCTGCCAGATAATCTCCCAACCCCCACAGAGTTGCACCTTTGAAATCGCTGCGATCGTCAATTAATCCATTCTTGGAGTGATAATTTGCGCTGAAGTAATGCCATGCTGCCTCTGCATAGCGCCGTTCTGTCAAACTTAGGGGTCGAGCCAACTTAATTTTAGGCGTTGATTCTTCGCTACTAACTGGCGGAATGGGTGCGACGGCAACCTCTGTAATATTTGCAGTTTTGGAGGTGGTAGCTTCGACTGGGGGAGGACTGCCCGTAGGGGTTTTAGTAGCAACTTGAGAGGTAGAATTTGAAGGTGATGCATTGCTACTAGGCTGTGCAGTGGAAACACTCCTAGAGCTTGAGGCAATTAAAGGATGATTTCCCCTAGCTTTGTAGTATAAAATCTCCAAAATCAACCCGTTAGTATTGCCAGTCAAAGCTTTATTGGGTTGCTTTGTTTCTTCGTATATACCAGCGTAGTAACCGCTGTCATCGGGACTTTTAAGATCCTTGACGGCATCAAAAAGTTTTTGGGCATATGCATTATCTGGGAAAAGATAGCGCCAACCAAAAGCAGCCTTTGTACTAATGCTACGTAACTGCGGGTAAGGCTGGTTGCTGTCGGTAATGGTTGCCCAAGGCACACCGTTAGCGTAAACGGTATTGTAGAGAAAATAAGGCTCGCGATCGATATTATCTTCTGTTACCGCAGTTAACTGACCAGTAGTATCATAGCGTCGCTTTTGCACGTCTAAGACTCTAGCAGCATAATCAGCTAACTCGCCTTGCAAGCCAAATTCAATCCCATCTAATATATAAGATTCGCTGACAACGTAATTATTAGCGTTAGTACTTTTGAAGTCACGGGTATCAACGGGAATTTGCACACCGTTAATCTCCACAAACTTAAAAGGCTGCAAATCAATTGCCTTGGTTGCTTTAAAGCCCCAAAGTGCATATCCTCTAGCGGCATATTCTTCGTAACCGAGTCGTCCTTCTTGCACTAATAATGTTTTATTATCTGGTAAAACTGTCGCTCCATAAAGTTGTTCATCTTTAAGCGATCGCCCTACTTGCCATTTGGTTACAATTCCTGTAAGCCACTCATTATATTGAGGATGACAGGTGCGAATCACATCAAATGCAGCCAGCATCCGACCAAGATCCAATGCCGACCAGCCAATACCCCGTTCAATTGGTTTGTTTCCATAATCCACCATCTGTCCGGTGGCTGCGTTATAGACTTTATTTGGTAAGGCATCCTCAAATAGTTTCAGACTGCTAAGGGTCGTCAAAAACTTATTGAGACGAGCGTCAAAGTCTGCTTGGTCTGTGAGATTCATCCACCGCGCTGCATTCAATGCCATGAGGTAATTCCCCATGTCCCAGAGTGTACCAGAAGGATAACCCCCTGTGGAATAATGCAACGGTGGTGAGTCGTTTTTGTTACTGCTGTCGGCTACTGCATGAAAAAAGTCAGAAGTTAAAATACAGGAGTTAGGAGAATTTAACTCACAAGCGATCGCCATTTTAGTCTCAATTTTCTCGCTGGTTCTGCCCTTAACAAACTGGGTTTGTAGTAATGATTTATCGACAAGTTCCACTTTAGGGATTGTGATTTTTGGCTTTTGAGTTGTGAACTCTTTTTTCTCAAAATTTTCCGGATAGCCCAAAGAGGCGGCTTGTTCGGTAAATTCTAAAGGTGAGTTCCAGTTATTATCTGATTGGGCAGCGTGTAACTTAGCTGCGGATAACATCCAAATACCTATGCTCCAGAACGCTCCCCATCGGAGCCCCAAGCACTTCAAAATAAACTTGGCATAAAAACTATGCCCAGAGACAAAGAAAGAACGTTTAGAAGCGTCTGCCATCAGTTAATACTAGAGTTGTATATCCAAAAACGATCTGCCGAAGAACTTCCTGGCTAGCGCCAAATTCTTTAGGCTTGGGATTATGATGCCCAATATATTGCGATCAATGTAACTATTGAGACCAAATAAGATTCAAACTCACTGTTTACCTAATCAATAGGGGCTGGGGACTAGGGACTGAAAAAAAATTATTACCCATTACCAATTCCCTATTCCCCAGTACCCAGTCCCTAATCCCTAGTCCCCTACATGCACTTAGAGAGAGCATTGGATTTGTTGAACATGTAAAACTTGAATTTGTACCAAGAGTAAGACTCCTCTAAATCTTTTTGATTGCTGAGATCAAAGAGTCAAAATTAAAATTAAAGTTTAAATATGAACCAAAGCAAGAATAATATAGATGTTCGCGCCATTTTTGACCGCATTGCCCCTGTTTATGATCAGTTAAACGATTGGTTAAGTCTGGGACAGCACCGCATCTGGAAGGAAATGGCAGTGAAATGGAGCGAAGCCAAACCAGGTGATACTTGCCTGGATTTATGTTGCGGTAGTGGGGATTTAGCCTTGCGTTTAGCGCGACGTGTAGGAGCTAGGGGAAAGGTTTACGGAGTGGACTTTTCCCCTAATCTCCTAGAATGTGCCAGACAACGCTCTGGAGGGCAATATCCCCAACCGCCGATCGCCTGGGTAGAAGCAGACGTGCTAAATTTACCCTTTGAGGACAATTCTTTTGCCGCTGCGACAATGGGCTATGGTTTAAGAAATGTTACAGATATTTCGGGCTGCCTGAAAGAGTTACACCGTGTTTTGCAACCGAGCGCAAAAGCCGCAATTTTAGACTTTCATCGTCCAAGCAATTCGCAAATCCGCGCTTTTCAGCAGTTTTATTTAGATAATCTCGTTGTCCCGCTGGCAGATTACTTGGGTGTTAAGGAAGAATACGCTTACATCAGTCCCAGCTTAGATCGTTTTCCCGTGGGCAAAGAGCAAATAGAGCTAGCTCGTCAAGTTGGTTATGCAACTGCCACACACTACCCCATCGCGAACGGTATGATGGGAATGCTGGTAGTCAGCAAATTTTAGATTGGGGACTAGGAACTGGGAACTGCAAAAATCCCAATTCTTAATCCCCAATCCAAAATCCAAAATCCAAAATTGGTACGTCCGAAATCCTGTGGATTGGTCTCATCTCTGGCTTTATGTGTCTCCCCCGGTAGTGGGTGGAATTATTGGCTATTTCACGAATGATATAGCCATCAAGATGTTATTTCGTCCCTACCGACCATTTTACATTGGTACAAAAAGGGTTCCGTTTACACCGGGATTAATTCCCCGCAATCAAGAACGCCTTGCCAAGAATATTTCCAATACAATTATGGGGTCATTGTTGACACCAGAAGAATTGCAAAAGCTGGCGCGGCGTCTGTTGCAAACTGAACGCGTGCAATCAGGGATTCTTTGGTTGTTGCAAATGGCGCTTGAGCAAATTAAAGGCGATAAACAACATAAAAGTACGAAGATTGTCGCGGGAATTTTGCGCGATTTGTTAGGAGAATCTTTGCCACGTCTGCTGAAGGTTTTGGCGCGACAAGAAGACTTTTTAGAAACGCAAATAAATCAAATTTTTGACCAAATATTACTGGAATTTCAACTCAGCGAAGAACAATCTACTCGGCTTGCTGATTGGTTATTACAAGTAGTTTTACCACCAGATGCAATCCGCCAAACAATCATTGATTTTTTAACCGATCGCACGATTCAAATTATTGATGAAAGCTTTCGCGAAAAAACCAGCGGAACTTATTGGGTAGTGGCAAATTTGTTTGGTTTACGCAATACTTTAACTCGATTGCGGACGTTTTGCTTGGATGAAAAAGAGACGACAAATCAACGCATACAAGAATTAATTCAAGAATTGCAAATGCGCGATCGCCTCCGAAAAATCCTGCAAAATATATCTTTACAAAACTTGCCAATGGGGACGGTGCGGCAATTGCGAAAGACTACTCGCGAAAGTGTGCGTCATTACCTGCAAAATAGCGGTGGTGATTTACTACAAGGATTAACTGATTCAGTTGACTGGGAAAATATTGCTTCACTATTGCTAAATCGTCTTAGCACTTCCCCAGTTGTTAGTTCTTCCTTGGATATGGTCAGTGAAGAACTGGCACTAATTTTAGATAAGTATTTAGAAAAAGATTTAGAAAAGATTGTGGCTCAGACGATACCCATTTTGTCAATAGATCAAGTGATTGTCGATCGCGTCAAGTCAACATCACCCGCTGATTTAGAAGCTGCAATGGAGGGAATCGTCAAAAATGAATTGCAGGCGATCGTTACTTTAGGTGGTGTTTTAGGTTTTGTCGTCGGTTTATTTCAGATAGTGTTATTGGTATTTAGTCAATAGAGATTTATACTGAATTTATTGAGAGCGATGTCTTGCGACAAGCCGCTCCACGTCTACGCACTTGCTCTAAAACTTGATGAAAAGAGTGATCGCTCTGGTTATTATGCCTCACCTTCTCTAGAAAGTAATAACTCCACTTCTTGAAGTGATAACCCAGTCATTCTTACCACTTCTTCCACAGCCATTCCGCTGTTGAGTAGATTTACTGCAACCAACCGAACACCCTCTTGAATACCTTTGGCTTTACCTTCGGCTCTACCTTCAGCTTGAGCTTCTTCCCAAATGTCTTGATAAATTACAGACTCCCGCATAATCTCTCTCCGTAAGACTCTTTTAATCAGCTGTTTCTCTAATACTAAACCAGCTAAAATCGAAGCAATAAGCAATAAATAATCGAAAGTGCCGCCAGGGTCAAATTTGGGAGTTACTCAAAATGCATATATAAGTCTAAAAATCATCGACTATTTGAATATCTGTAAAAAGATCGTTAAACAAAACCAATATTATGAATTCCCAACTTACCGACGCCCAAAATTTGCTTTCTGACTTGATTGCCCGTTACTCATCTAGAGTAGATTATCTCATGATTCGCTTGGAAGAAGCGGAAGATACTGATATTTTGTTGCGTGGGGATAAAGTAGAAACTCTAAGCGAAGGTATTTCAATTGGTGGACAAATTCGCGCTTGTTATAAAGGTGGTTGGGGTTTAAGTAGTTTTAACCAGTTAGCGACAATTAAAGACCGGATAGAAGAAGCGATCGCCGCAGCGCGGATGGTTGGTGATGAAGAAACTATACTTGCCCCGATAGAAACAGTGCAAGCGATATGCAGTTTACCGCTTACAGGTAGTAACCCGCGACAAATTGCCTTGGTGGAGAAAAAAGAGTTGTGCGATCGCTACACCGATTTACTCAAAAGCGTTGACCATCGCATTGCTACTACTTCAGTCAGCTACGGTGACAGTTCCCAAAGAATCATCCTCGCCACTTCCGAAGGCACTTTAATTGAGCAATCTTGGGTGGATATGGAAATGCGTTTTGCCGCTACCGCTAAAGACGGCGAAACTGTGCAAACTGGCAGGGAAACCATCGGCTCTCGCAAAGCTTATGAAGATTTAGCACATTTGGATGAACAAGTCAAGAGTGCTGCTCAAAGGGCAGTAGCAGCTTTATCTCTGCCATCGGTGAAAGGTAATACTTACACCGTGGTAATTGACCCGATTCTCACTGGGTTATTTGTCCACGAAGCCTTTGGACATCTTTCGGAGGCAGATATGGCTTACGAAAATCCAGATTTGCTGGAAGTAATGACCATTGGTCGGCGGTTTGGTTCAAAAGAGTTGCAAATTTTTGATGGTGCTGCACCTCAGGGACATCGTGGTAGTTATTTTTACGATGACGAAGGTACACCCGCTACCACCACGCAACTAATTAAAGATGGCGTTTTGGTGGGACGTTTGCATTCTCGCGAAACTGCCGGCAAATTGGATGAAGCGCCTACAGGTAATGCACGTTGTCTCAATTATCACTATTCGCCAATTGTGCGGATGACGAATACCTGGATTGAAAGGGGTACAACGCCAGTAAAAGATTTATTTACTGGTATCAAAGAGGGAGTGTACGCCCGTAATTGGCTGGGGGGAATGACAAACGGGGAAATGTTCACCTTTAGCGCTGGGGAAGCGTGGATGATTAGAAACGGCAAAATTGCCGAACCGGTGCGAGATGTGACGCTTTCGGGTAATGTTTTTCAAACTTTAGCAGATATAGAAGCGATCGGTGATGACTTTTACTGGGATGAATCCGGTGGTTGCGGTAAAGG
The DNA here is from genome assembly GCA_050997715.1 of Hassallia sp. GTDB lineage: Bacteria > Cyanobacteriota > Cyanobacteriia > Cyanobacteriales > Nostocaceae > Hassallia. Next base: position 4,566 of record JBPCQW010000165.1, on the reverse strand, counting down.
TGGACAAGATGGTTTACCTGTCGGTTGTGGTGGACCGAGTTTAAGAATACGTGATGTAGTTGTGGGGGGGGAAGCTTGATTCAGTTAAGACTTAGAAGTTAAGATTTTAGCCCGCGTAGGCGGGCTTTGTTCTTGTAGCGACACCCTTCTAGGGTGTTGGCTACATTGATTGAGACACTCGCTTTGTAATTGAATAATTTTGATTACAATAAAGCTAAATTAAGCAAGCTTGCACATCGCGTTTATTTAGAAAAAGCATCCCACAAACAAGGACTTCTTCAATGACAGCTTCTATAGAACGTAGCTTAAACAAAATACCACCTTTAGAAAGTGGCGATAGACTCAGCCGCCACGAATTTGAGCGTCGCTATACAGCAATGCCGCACCTCAAGAAAGCAGAATTAATTGAAGGAGTCGTCTACGTGTCATCACCATTACGTTTTAAAAGTCATGGACAACCTCACGGTGATTTAATCGGCTGGCTATGGACTTACAAAGTTTCCACCCCAGGAGTAGAGTTAGGTGACAATGCTACAGTTCGCCTAGATTTAGATAATGAACCACAGCCGGATGTTCTACTATTAATAGATGAAAGATTGGGCGGACAGGCTAAAATTAGTGAAGATGACTACATTGAAGGCGCACCAGAGTTAGTGGCAGAAGTTGCTGCTAGTAGTGCGTCAAATGACTTGTATGATAAGAAACGCGCATACCGTCGCAATGGCGTACAAGAATATATTGTCTGGCAGATTTTAGAAAATAAACTCGAGTGGTTCAGCTTACAAAATGATGACTATGTAACATTAGAAGCTGATGCCAATGGTGTGATTAAAAGTCGGATATTTCCCGGTTTGTGGTTAGATATTACAGTGTTATTAACGGGAGATATGACTAAAGTTTTAGCGGTGCTGCAACAAGGTTTGAATTCAACAGAACATCAGGCTTTTGTTGAGCGGTTGTCACGACAATCTTAATAAAGCCAAATCTACCTGTTTTAACAATGCATCTTTAGTAGAGTTGTTATCTAACACAATATCAGCACGCGCTGCTTTTTCGGTAATTGGCATTTGACTGTGAATCCTGGCTTGTGCTTGTTCTAAAGTTAAATTATTCCGCTGCATTAATCTTGCTAATTGTTGTTGTTCAAAACAGCTTACTACCCAAATTTCTGTAACTAAATCTGTCATTTGCGCTTCAAATAGTAAAGGCACAACCAACACCAGTAGAGACGCGATAACCTGTGTCTCTACAATCAAGCGATCGCGCACATAAGGATGAATCAAATTCTCTACCCAACTGCGTTCTGCTTGATTGTTAAAGATAATGTCGCCGAGTTTTATCCGGTTTAGGCTTTTATCTGCAAGTAAAATTTGTTGTCCGTAACGTTGAGCGATCGCTTGCAGGATTGGCGAATTTATAGATACTGCATCTCTAGCATAGATATCTGCATCAAAAATCGCTAAACTATAAGCTGTAGCTAAATAATCTGCGACAGTTGTTTTGCCTGTAGCGATACCTCCAGTTAAACCAATTATACGTTTCATTGGGTATTGGTAATTGGTAATTGGTAATTGGTAATTGGGCATTGGACAAATAACCACTAACTTTTGTACAGACGTTCCACTGGAACGTCTCTACCGCTCCCACTAACAACTAATTACCCATTTTATCAATGCTTGCGTTAATCCTTCTAAAGTATGTTCCTCAGCTTCGACATCCACGCGTCCTAGTAAAGAGCGGCAATCTTTAGAGGTTTGAGGACCAATAGAAGCAATACAAATTCCTTCTAAATAATTTGCCAATGATTCGGAAAATAGTTTTCTTGTCAGTTTATGAAAGCATTGCACAGTTTTAGAACTAGCAAAAGTAATAATATCCAAGCTTTTATTTTGCAAAGCTAATTCTGCCCCTGGTGGGATGCTATTTGGACAGCAAGATTGATATGCGGCAACTTCTGTTACTTCTGCACCTTTAGCTGTGAATTCTTTTACTAAAACTTCTCTTCCACCGCTTTCAACTCTGGGAAATAATATTTTTTTTCCAGTCAGTTCTTCGGGAAAGTTTGCTATTAAGGAATCTGCAATAAAGTTGGGGGGGATAAAGTCTGGTTGCAAACTTCTTTGTTTAAGACTTTGAGCAGTTTTTTCACCAACAACGGCAATTTTGATTGTAGCTAAAGCACGGTTATCTATATTTTGTGTGTTCAGCCTTTCAAAAAAGTAGTCTATGGCATTGGTGGAAGTGAGAATTAACCAATGAAAATCGGATAAATGCGCGATCGCATTATCTAAACCTGACCAACTTGAAGGGGAAACTATTTCTAATGTTGGCATTTCAATCACAGTAGCACCAACTTCAGTCAGGCGATCGCTAAATTGGCTCGATTGTCCAACTGAACGTGTAACTAAGATTGTTTTACCGACGAGGGGGAGGGAGGAGGAGGGGGAGAGGGGGGGATGGGGAGAGGGGGGGATATTGTTCACGGTTTCGGTGTGCGGAGAATTGTCTAAGTCTATATTCTCAGATTGCAGGTATCTGCGTAACCCAACAACTTCGCCAATCACAATTACCACTGGTGATAAAGATTCTCCAGCGGTTTCTTCAACAATATTGCCAAGTTGAGCTATGATAATTTTTTCTTGGGGAGTGCCCGCCCAACGGATAATGGCAATGGGTGTTAAACGCGATCGCCCATACCGCAGCAATTGATGTACAATTTCAGGTAAATTTTGCCCTCCCATCAAAATTACCAGCGTCTCTAAACGTGATAGCGCTTCCCAATCTAAAGCATCTGGTTCATGGGCTGTGAACACTGCAAAACATCGACTTAAAACTGGATCTGTCAGGGGAATTCCTGCTAGTAAGGGTGCTGCTAAAGCTGAGGAAATTCCTGGTACTACTTCAAACTGACAATTTGCGTTTTTTAAAGCTTCAATTTCTGACGTACAGCGTCCAAAAATAAATGGATCGCCTGATTTTAAGCGTACAACTTGTTGATTTTGGTGACAATACTTTACGAGTAAGTTGTTAATTTCAACTTGCGGTGTACTTGGTTTACCACCGCGTTTGCCTACATCTAATTTGAGACAATGAGATGGTACTAACTCTAACAATTGGGCATCTACTAAAGCATCGTAAACTAAAACTTCTGCCTGAGCTAAGAGACGATAAGCTTTTACCGTGAGGTATGCGACATCTCCTAATCCTGCACCCACGAGGTAAACTTTACCTTTTTGTTTGATCATGATTTCTGGAGGATTTTGAACGCGCTCTAATGTAGTAAGCACGGAGAGTGCTTACTACCTTTATATTTGAGCGGTAAACCGCTCACTACGAATCAAGATTAAAAGTTTAATTTATTTGTCTAGTGTTGATTTTTTGGAATAGCCGATCAACTCGCTCAAGCATCTTGGAGTTTCCTTGCATTTGAAATAATTCTCTGGCTTTTTTCAAAGCAACGATCGCATCATCTAGCTGTTGTTCTCGTCCTAAAGTTACTGCTAAATTATAATAGGCGTAGCCATTCTTTGGATCGAGGCTAATGGCTTTTTTGTATTGAGCGATCGCTTCAGTTGGTTTACCTTGATCGTCTAGCGCATTTCCTAAACCGTTGTAAGCTTGTACATACTTGGGTTCGAGACGAATTGTTTCTGTATATTCAGCGACTGCTTCTGTTAGCTTCTGTTGATCGTACAATACTGACGCTAAGTTGTAATGAGCCGATACATATTTGGGATTGAGGCTAATTGCTTTTTTATATTGAGCGATCGCTTCTTCAATTTTGCCTTGAATTTCTAAAGTTTGTCCTAAACCGCTGTAACCTGCTGGATTTGTCGGTTCTAAGCGAATGGCTTCTGTATACTCGGCGATTGCTTCTGTTATTTTACCTTGTGCGTGCAGTGCAGTTGCTAAATAATAGTGAGCGGCTGCATATTTTGGTTCAACACTAATTGCTTTTTGATATTGTGCGATCGCTTCTTCTTTTTTACCTTGATCGTACAAAGCATTTCCCAAATGTGCTAATGGTGGTGCATAATTGGGTTCTAGGCGAATCGCTTCTGTATATTGTGCGATCGCTTCGGTTATTTTACCCTGATTATAAAGGGCATTGCCTAAGTTATAGCGAGCTTTTACATATTTTGGATCGAGACTGATGGCTTTTTGGTATTCAGCGATTGCATCATCTAACTTATCCAATCTTGCTAAAGTCAAACCTAAATTAAAGTATGCTCCAGATTCTTTTGGATCTAGGCTAATCGCTTTTTTGTATTGAGCGATCGCTTCAGTTGGTTTACCTTGATCGTCAAGAGTATTTCCCAAACCAATATAAGCTTTAGCAAAGTTTGGTTGCAACTCGATTGCTTTTCTAAAAGCTGCTTCCGACCCTTTTAAATCTCCTTGTTCGTAAAGATTTACACCTTCCTCAAAGCTTGCCGCTGCGTTTTTGTTTGAAGGCACTATCGTCTCTGAAGCGTCTGGTTTGTTTTGTTCACCAGCGCTGACAATAACACCGAAGGCAGTATTAATATTTGTCAAACATAAGCCGATAATAGTTGCTGTCAGCAA
>JBPCQW010000163.1:0-17467 GCA_050997715.1 Hassallia sp. | reverse complement strand
GGTGGACGGCTTTAGCTTATACAAAACCTGGTGAAGCAGCGCGGGAAATTGCATCTACTCTTGCAGCTTTGAAATTAGAGGAAAAAGCAGAGTGGGTTCGCATGGCGTCAGTTGTAGAGACTTTTGCAGAACCGTTAGCTGGGTTTGAGCCACTGTTGATTTATTCTCGTGGGATGGCAAGTTTTGTTCGTGGCAAGACGACAAAAGCGGTAACTGAGTTAAGTCAACTTGCAAAAGCAGGAGACAAGCTAAAAGTTGCGGGACTCAACTTACCAATTCCGGAATCGCTAATTAGACAAATAGAGGAAAATTCCGAATCAACTCAACATTCTGGCGATCGCCTGGGATTTGACTCAGTACCTGAAGAACCAGCCCAAGTTAAAAGTCCTCACGTCAAAAAAATTCTAATTCTAGCTGCGAATCCCAAAGGGATGTCACGACTACGTTTGGATGAAGAGGTGCGTGAGATTGAGTTAGGGTTGCAGCGGGGGCAGAAACGCGATCAATTTGTCATAAAGTCAATGTGGGCAGTGCGTCCGATAGATTTTCAACGAGCTATGTTGGATGTCAAACCGGAGATTGTCCATTTTTCTGGACATGGAGTATGGGATGGAGGATTGAAATTTGAGGATGAAAAAGGACAAGTCAAGTTTGTTGATGCAGAAGGATTAGCGGCACTGTTCAAGTTGTTCGCTTGGAAGGTGGAATGTGTAGTTCTTAATGCCTGCTACTCAGAGATTCAAGCGGAAGCGATCGCTCAACACATTAACTATGTTATCGGCATGAATGCGGCGATGGGTCATAAAGCGGCGATTGAATTTGCTGTAGGGTTTTATGATGCCCTTGGTGCTGATAGATCCTATGAAGATGCTTATAAATTTGGTTGTCTGAACATTGATTTAGAAGGCATTCCCGAATCTTCGACTCCAGTGCTAAAAACAAGAAAATCACAGATTAAAGGAAATTCAATTAAGACTTGAAACTAAAAAGCTAAATTCGACCCCTGAGTAAAATACATTCAGCTTACTCACTAGGAGTTAGGAGTTAAGAATAAACAACTCATCACTCCTAACTCCTAACTCTCAATTACCCGCCAAAACCAGGAATAGGCACCAAACGCTTCAGCGCACGATTAACAACATCGCCATAACGCAGTTCACCACAGAGGATTCTACCCATAATTTGGCTACCAGAAGGACGCTTGACACCGACTTTGTAACCAACACCCGGAAAGCGGTAAAATGCTCCAGCTAACTTTTGCGCCCAAGCCATATCAGCACCCCATTGTTCGGCGATCGCTTCCGAGTAGCTTTCTAAAGCCTTAGCATCACCCGAAAGTGCCTGATGAATCGCCCCAGCTGCTAGCAAACCGCTAAAAATAGAAGGGCGAATACCTTCTGCTGTCATCGGATCAACTACACAAGCGGCTTCCCCAGCCAAAACCGCATTTTGAGTATGCAGCTTTTGATTGCCATCCCATAAGCAAATAGGATGACCGTACTGCTTGCTAGTTTTAACGTCTAGACCAAAACTTTTTCCGTACTCATCCAAAATTTTCTTAAAGTCTTGAGGTTCCCCACCGATGAAAGTACCGACACCAATCGAATAACCATCAGCTTTCGGGAAGTTCCAGATATAGCCGTTTTTGACCATACCAAACTCGAAGTGGATTGTAGATTTGTTCTCCACAGCCCCTGCTACTTCTGCCTCTAAAGCGCCTGCTAAACTGCGTTTCCGTTCTTTGAAGCCCAGCCATTTTGCCATTGGTCCCTTGGCACCGTCAGCAGCGATTAAATAACGACCTGTAATTGGACCGTTAGCTGTGTTAACTTGCCAATGATCGCTCTTAAATTCAATTCCAGTTACTTCGGTAGAATCTTTTAATTCAGCACCTTGCTTTTGCGCTTGCTGAATTAAGAAATGGTCAAAAATATCGCGTTGCACCATCCAGACTGGCTCGATAGTGGCTATTTTAGTTTCTACAGGGTCGCCCATTTTCCAGGTAAAGCGCAGCTCGTCCACTTTGAGGGAAATTGCTGGGCTAAAATCAAAGTCAAACCATTTGGCGATCGCAGGCGATACCCCTCCGCCACAGGGTTTATATCTTGGCAAAGATTCTTTTTCTAAAACTAATACCGAACGTCCCTGCTTGGCTAAATGGTAAGCGGCTGTTCCACCAGCAGGTCCCGCGCCGACGATGATGCAATCATACATATGGCTGAATTTTTGCTTTTGAAGAACGTTGATTTTTGCGTTTTTATTTGTACTTTACAGGTATATATGACCAGACTTTAACTGATTTTCAGATTAGCTGCTAAATTTTTCACAGCCTTCAGCGTAACCGATCTAAATCTTTCTTCTAGAGCTACCATGTTCATCCGTAAATATTTGGATATAAATCTTCTCTCTTGATTAATTTAGGTTTCTTGTGACTGCAATAGCATACTTTTTTCTGATAATTCGGCTGATAATTTTAAACAATTTAAATGTATTTTTTTATTTCATCTAAGTTATCTAATTACTGTAACCGCTACTAAGTTACAATTCATTACTTCCACTGATTACAAATTTTTAGCCAAGGCTCTACGATATTTCATAAAGTTTTAGTAAACATCTGAGAAAGTATGAAGGTTGAAAAATTCATAGATTATCCTTCAGCCTTCATACTTCACACTTTAGACAGTGGTGATGTCTTTTTCTTTATCTGCCAACAACTCACCAATTTTGGCGCTGTACTTGTCGGTTAGTTTTTGCAATTTGTCTTGCTGGTCTTTGGCTTCATCCTCAGAGATTTCTGAGGCTTTCTCCTGTTTGCGAATTGAGTCAAGGGCATCGCGGCGGATGTTGCGAATGGCAACGCGCCCTTCTTCGGCATATTTGGCGGCAAGTTTGACAAATTCTTTCCGCCGATCGCTTGTCAAGGGCGGAATATTCAGCCGAATTGTCGAACCGTCGTTGCTGGGGTTTAAACCCACATCCGACAGAGAAATCGCCTTTTCGATCAAGTTCATCGTATTGCGATCGTAAGGCTGAATCGCGATCGTCGTCGAATCCGGCGTGCTAATGTTTGCCAGTGATTTCATCGATGTGGGGGAACCGTAGTAGTCCACCATCACCTTATCTAGTAGACTCGCATTGGCGCGACCAGTGCGAATCGTGTTAAAAGCTCGTTGAGTTGACTCAACGGTCTTTTGCATCGTACTCTCAGCTTCATCTAATTTCACAAGAACCTCCCACAAGGGTGCCGATAGATTCTCCCATAATTGCTCGTTGAATATTACCTCGCACCGATAAATCAAATACAAGTATGGGAATGTTGTTTTCTTTACACATAGCAATAGCGGTACTATCCATTACCCGCAAATCTTTAGCCAAAACGTGTGCGTAAGTAAGGCTTTCATAACGTTTGGCATCAGGATAAATATGGGGGTCAGCATCGTACACTCCGTCTACCTTGGTGGCTTTAAAAATCACTTCAGCATCAATTTCTGCGGCTCTTAATGCGGCAGTTGTATCAGTGGTGAAGAAAGGATTTCCAGAACCAGCACCAAAAATTACCACCCGTCTTTTTTCTAGATGACGGATGGCACGACGACGAATATACGGTTCGGCTATTTCTTGCATAGCGATCGCCGTTTGTACCCGCGTTTCTACCCCTATTCGTTCCAGCGAGTCTTGTAGTGTCATGGCATTCATTACCGTGGCAATCATGCCGATGTAGTCAGCGTTTGCCCGATCCATACCCGCCGATGCCGCTTTGACGCCACGAAAAATATTACCGCCGCCCACAACGATGGCGATCTGAATGCCAGTGGCTACCACCTCTGCTACCTCTTGTGCTATTTCTTTCACCACTTCTGGATCAATTCCATAGCCCATGTTGCCCATCAAGGCTTCACCGCTCAGTTTAAGTAAAACCCGTTGGTAATTCGTTCCCATGAAGTTACGCTTTATCAAAAAGTTGCAATTGCCTCCAATTTAAGATAGCAGTGGGCGTGACTTTCTGTCTCTAATTCCGCCAGATTAGGCAAGTACCAACAGGTGGAGTTTGCGTAATGTAAACTTCTTGATCTTGAAATAAAGAGGCGATCGCGTTTTTTAGATATTGCTCTTTCACAGACCGGGCATCTTGCGGGTTATCATCAATTTGCCCTTTATAGCGGACTACACCATCTTTATCTATTAAAAAAGCCATTGGTGTAACCAGCGCTCCAAAGCTGCGGCTTGTATCTTGGGTTGGGTCCCATAGATAGGGAAAGTTCAACTCATGCATGAGCGCAAAAGCTTGCATATTGTCAAAGCTTTCCGTCGGATTTTCATTGCCATCACTGCCATTCATGCCAATCAGCGAAAAACCTTGTTCAGCAAATTCCGCTTGAATTTCTTTTAGCCTATCTATATACAACCTGACGTAAGGACATTGGTTGCACATGGAAATGACGCCGACAGCACGGAACTTTTCAAGATAACGCCGAAGATGGTGTACTTGTTTGTCAATTCCTGGCAGTTCAAAATCTGGTGCGTAGCTTCCAACAGGAGTGTCAATTGTTTCTAGTATATTCATCTTCTTTTAGCGCGAAGGAACTAAAAACAAAAAATATAGTGATATTCAGCGTCATGTTCCAGTTTCAAACCAACCCTTAGCTGATGCTTGATACCCAATAATTTTATAGACCAATTTGGCTGCCGTAAATTGTGAAACTACTGAATCTCCAAGGGGTGCTAATTCCATCACATCACAGCCGATGACATTGTGTTTTTCACATAGACACCGCAAGAAAGTCATCAAAGCATACCAGTTCAAACCGCCTGGTTCTGGAGTACCAACGCCAGGAATTAAGGTAGGATCGATGCCATCTAAATCAATGGTAAGAAAAACTTTCTCTGTCTGAATCGCCGAAATTGCTCGTTCCATCCAATTTGGCTCGTTAGCAATTTCCCGCGCTCGAAACACAGTTAGCTGTTTTTCTTTGATTAGGTCGGCTTCTTCTTTACAAATCGCCCGAATGCCAATTTGGACAGTGGGTAAATCCATATCGATAATTCGCCGCATTACACAAGCATGATTGTGAATTGAGCCTTCATAACTGTGGCGTAAGTCACCGTGAGCATCAATTTGCACTACCGTAAATGGTTCTGTATAAGCTTTACGATATGCTTCAACAATTCCCGCAGTAATACTATGTTCGCCACCCAAAGCAATAACAAATTTGCGATCGCCAATCAAAGAAGAAACTGTTTCTTCAGTTACTTTTAGCATCTCCTCGGCGGTGACACTACAAGAGCGCGTGTCCGCAATTGTTTCATGAGTGTAAATACCGACTTCGCAACCAGTTTCTCTATCCAGTTCTTCATCGTAATATTCCACCTGATGAGAAGCCTCCAGTATTGAATCTGGACCATTTTCACAGCCTCGGCGATATGTGGTTGTTGCCTCATATGCAATGGGCAATATTACTACCTTTGATGCATCATAAATAGCAGCAACCTCACTGCCGAGAAATGGCATTATATAATTAGAAGTTTGTGCCAACATGATAAAAACTTTCCTCAGTTTAGATAAGATGTGACTCTTAATACTGACATAATCTAACTTATGAATGCACTATTTCTATGAAAAATATGAAAGCGACTCTACGCTCAATTAAACTGTGAGCTTGGCACTGATGCGAATCGCTATTTATTTTAAAGTTTTATATTTATCGACAAAATAGAAAACAATGATGCCTGCGGCTTCACCCTTCACCCTTCACCCTTCACCCTTGGCAGTCGTAGAAGTGGGGGTTTCCCTCAGCAGCGTTGTCTCACCGTCTTGCGTCCATATGTTATGCTTTTAAATTTTCTATGATCCAATCAATAACCAAACTGCCTGCAACAAAAACCTGGACTTGGCAAGGTTTTCCTATTTGCTATCAAACCCAAGGAACCGCTGGACCGGCTGTGGTCTTGGTACATGGCTTTGGAGCTTCTTGGTCGCATTGGCGGAAAAATATCCCTGTACTGGCGGAAAATTTCCGTGTCTATGCTATTGATTTGATTGGCTTTGGTGCTTCGGCTAAACCTAAACCAGGTGAAGAGATTGCCTACACATTTGAAACCTGGGGACAGCAAATCGCTGATTTTTGCCGGGAAGTAGTGGGAGAACCCGCTTTTTTTGTTGGAAATTCTGTAGGCTGTATCGTGGTCATGCAAGCAGCGGTGGATAACCCGGATATAGCATTAGGAGTTGCTCTGCTGAACTGTTCCTTACGGCTATTACACGATCGCAAACGAGCGACACTACCTTGGTATCGTAGCGCCGGAACGCCCCTAGTCCAACGCCTGCTATCTATCAAACCTGTTGGCAAGTTCTTTTTTAATCAAATTGCCCAGCGGAAAACGGTGCGCTCAATTCTCCTCAAAGCTTATGCTGATTCTCAGGCAGTGACAGACGAGTTAATAGATATCTTGATGGCACCAGTAAGCGATCCGGGTGCTGTAGCTGTGTTTCTTGCCTTTACAGCTTATTCTACAGGTCCTTTACCTGAAGACCTTTTACCTCTGCTACCTTGTCCGGCAATTATTTTGTGGGGAACAGCTGATCCTTGGGAACCGTTTGAGTTAGGTAAAGAGTTAGCTAATTTCCCAAAAGTGCTAAAGTTTATACCTTTAGAAGGTGTGGGGCATTGTCCCCAAGATGAAGCACCGGAGGTAGTGAATCCGATTATACAGGATTGGATTGCGAAAATATCAAGCGATTTTAGATTTCCAATTTAGGATTTTGGATTCACTGCACCGAAAAATTGAGTTGCAATTAGAAATGGGTCAAGTAATTTTGGATTAACATCTTGCACCAAGCTGCTATTTGAAGTGAATGAACTTCGCCTGGTACAAGATGTTAATATGTTGATGTGAGGAAGTATGCTTATAGAGGACTTTCTCGTGACAACAAATGCATAAACATACTCGCTCATTAGTTAATAAGCAAGAAAAATTAACGTTGAGGAGACACTTCCACAGGATTCGTTTGTTGCAACCAATCTTTACCTAGCTGTATAGTGACATCAGAGCCGAGATTGCCAGTACTTTCTACTCGCACTTCCCCAAATCCTAAAGAGTTGCGAATCGATTCGGCGCTGTTACCGTCTCCTTGTTGGGCAACGATGTGTGTCACTTCTAGAGGTTCACCCCAAGGCTTAGACAGGTAAACGTTGCGATAGCCAGCTTTTTCCAGGCTTCTAATTAAAGGTCGTATTTTTGAGCGATCGCCACCTGTACTATCCTGAATTGCTATTCGCAATGAACCTGGGTCAGTTGATTGTTGCTCATGTGGGGCATCCACATCAAAGTTTTCAGCCATCATAGCAGCGATGCGATCGCGGTTTGGCAACCAATAGCTAGCATCAAATTCGTTCTTCTCGCTAAAGCGACCGGGTACCATCAACATTTGCATATTCGAGCGATTTGTTCGCGCTCCATAACCTACTAAAGCTAATAACTCTTCAACGCTTAAGTTGGTGTCGATATGCTCTTTAACTACGTCGAGAACTTTCGGCAATTGAGCTAGTGTAGTTGGGTTGAGGCTTTGATCCATCAGTGCCCGCATCACCATTTGCTGGCGCTGAATCCGACCAATATCGCCATTTTCATCATGGCGAAAGCGCAACAGTTGCAAAGCTTGGTCGCCATTTAAATGCTGTTTCCCGGCTTTCAAATTGATGTACAGATGCTGAGAATCATCTTGGTACTTCATATCTTTGGGAACGTAAACCGTAACGCCTCCCAAGGCATCGATTAGCTTACCAACTCCCAAAACGTTAATTCGCATATAGCGATCAATTCCCACACCGTCCAAGAGATTGCTAACGGTTTTCGCAGTTAAAGCAGGACCGCCGTGAGTATTTGCCGAATTAATTTTTTTAATACCATACCCCTCTATCTCTGTACGGGTATCTCTAGGAACAGAAAGCATAACTAATTTTTTCTTCTCTGGATCGAATTTGATCAAGAGCATGACATCCGAAAGACCATCAAAAGAGTTTACCTGAGGCAAGTACCTGAGATTTTTAGCTTCGGCAGGAGCGTTTTGAGTATCTGGCGGGAGTACGCTCATTCCCATAACTAATATATTGACAGGGCGAGTTAATTGAGAAAATCGCAGTCCTTGTCCGGAGATGCGATCGCTATCAAAAACTGCGGCTTCCTGGGGACTTAAAGAAGCTTGCATCAATGGTGTACTCGTTAAAGAAACAGCCAATAACGCCCCGGCAGTGGCTGACACCATCGCAATACCACTCATTCCTACCCAAAACCACAGCCAGCGTCCTGATTTGGAATTTTTGGAATTATCGTTACTTGAATTCGAGGGGTTTATATGGTCTTCTTGCGCCGAAGTTCTTTGAATGGTCACGGACTTCCTCACACTTACTGATAAAACTCGGTAAATTTGTTACCTAATAGCCGACAAATTAACCCATAATAGCTAACCCTTAATTATCAGTGCTAACTTTTCTGGTTTAGTGTTAACCAAAACACTTATAGCAGTATTTCTCCTTCTTTTCGGCAAATCCGGAGACGTTTTCTTGAAGTATGCTTGATTAAACTAGATTTGACTAGACTTGTTTGTAAATAATGTGTAGTTTCTCAAAATATACGTGTAAATACTTAGTATGCCTTGAATCCTAAATTAAGACAAATATTTCTTAATAACTCGGTTGGCAAAACTGCTAAACCCTGGTAAACGATTAGATTTGCCTTGAACTGTACGAACAATTAACCAAGCGCTAACCAAAAAGTAACCAGAGGTGAGAAAGCTGTTGAGAAGCAATAGACGCAAGCTGAAAAATTCTCCGGTTGCCGCTGGGGTTCCTAACAACATATACCCTAAAAGCCAGGTAAGCGCCAGGGTAATTGACAGACGACTAACCTTAAGTTGTTCCCGACTGCCTTTGCGATGATAGAGAGTCCACAAGGAGGGGAAAAACCCGATGACAGGAACTAAATATAAAATTAAAGGCAAGGGAGAAATGTTGGCATCCTGGCTGGGAATGAAAGATAAGGCTGATTTTTCGTGACTTTCTGGCACAGATGATGAGTCAATTGAGTCAAAATTATTCATTTGGGTGAGTGCAATCCTAAACTAGAGAGATGTATGTCGGTCGTGTAGTTAGAGATAATAAGTTTTAAAGAATGATTTAATTTAGTTCTACCCCGCAATCGGTTAAAGATGCAGACACGCAAGCTACTCAACTGGTGGCAAACACTAAAACCAATAGCGCGAATCGGTGCGATCGCGCTGTTCGCTCCGTTACTTGTCCTCAATGGTTGGGCAGTTTCGGCAATTTTTGATTACTTCCACTCGCTAATAGTCATTTTAGTCGCAGCCTCGGTGCTAGCATTTCTGCTCAACTATCCTGTGAGTTGGATGCAGCGTCAAGGTGCCAGACGCGAGCAAGTTGCTATTTTGGTATTTTTACTTGCTTTATCAATTTTATTGGCATTGGGTGTAACGCTGATTCCCCTAGCTTTGACTCAAGCTCAACAACTCGTTGCGCGTTTACCGGAGTTAATTGACTCTGGACGTTCTCAGTTAATGTTATTGAATGAGAAAGCAGATACTTTCGGTTTACCGATTAACCTTGATGCTTTAGTAGTGCAAATCAACGATCGCGTTAAAGGACAATTACAAGCGATCGCTGGACAAGTCCTAAATCTAGCTGTAGTTACGCTCACTAGCCTGCTAGACTTTCTCTTGACAATGGTTTTAACTTTCTATCTGTTGCAGCATGGCGATGAACTCTGGCAAAGTCTAGTAGATTGGTTACCTATCAGATTTCGTGAGCCTTTTTCTAATACCCTACGTCTGAGCTTTCAAAATTTCTTTATCACTCAGTTGATTATCTCAACTTGTATGGCATCAGCCCTGATACCGGCTTTTCTGTGGCTAAAAGTGCCATTTGGTTTGCTGTTTGGCTTAACTATTGGGATTATGGCTCTCATCCCCTATGGTGGTTCTGTAGGTATCGCTTTAACTACTTTACTAGTAGCTTTACAAGATTTCTCGATGGGGATGAGGGTATTAATTGCAGCGGTAATCGTACAACAAATTCTCGAAAACTTGATTGCTCCGCGAATTTTAGGAAGTTTTACCGGTTTAAATCCAGTTTGGCTGCTGATTTCGGTTTTGACCGGCGCCAGAGTCGGCGGATTGCTAGGTGTAATTTTAGCAGTTCCAAGTGCAGTTGTAATTAAAACAGCTTTAAGCGCTCTGCGTCCTGGTGTTGTTAGCGATAGTGAAGTTGCTTATACAGAAGAGGTAAATGCACTTGCTGGTCAAGAAGAAAGCTCAAAAAGCGTTTCTGAGGTGAATCCTGGTTCTAAGACTGTGGCTCGACAATTGAACCCATAAATAAAATGCTACCAGTCTGATTATCCCTTACCGCACAGAAAAAGGGACGGTCAACAATCATCCTAAATGGGTTTGGTTTATCAAGGGCTGATGTTGCTACTATCCCTACAGAAGTTGCTGCTGCGGCTTCGGTACCTTCTTCATTTACCTCTACAAAGGTTTTATGTTTAACTTGGCTAATGGCGAGATTTTTACCCATAGCCGAAAAATTCGCTCTCGTGCTAAAAGCTTCTCCCATGCCTAAATCGGTAAGAGCATCGTTGAGCGTAATGTCATAATTGATTTTAAAGCGGGGCAAGCGAACAAATCCTTCTTGTTTGCTGAACTGAGGCATCCATTTTTCCCAGTTGTCAGAATTCAAGTTTTGATAAAAGGCTTTTGAGTTATTTTGTTTTGGCAAGAAGACATAAAAGCTGATTTTGCCATCTTTGCCGTAAGGTAAACTCACAGCTTGAAATTGTTCATTTTCTAAGTATCTGTAGTCACCCGTTTGCGACATCATCGAGTGTTGTTTTTGCTTGTCAGATGCTATGTAAAAGGGGTATTCAGCGGTTTTATTTTTATCAAATTCCTTGCTCCAGTTGCCTTTGAAGTAGATGGCGTTAATTAGAAATAATACTTGCGAAGGTTCAATTGTTTCGACTATTTTGTTGATTTTACCGCGTGTATTCTCATTTACCCAATTGTTGATTACATCTGATGAACGGGAGTCTTTAAAGTCTAAATTTGTGACTTTAGCTTTGTAGAAATCTTTATTTCTCTTGATGAATTCAGATTTAAAGCTAGTATTTTTGTTTGCCCACAGCGAGCTGGCAATTGTTAGCTGCACTTTCGGATCGGCATTTTCTAAAACTGCTTTTAAAGCGGCGTTAGAGGAGTTTATTTCTTCTAAACTCATACCTTCTAACTCTAACGCTTTCGCCATTGCTTGCTGAGTAGAACCACTAGCACCATTGTAAGTCATGGCGAGTGCGATCGCTACACTAGAAGGGGAAACAAAAATGTTATCTTTGCTATCCTTTTTCAAAACTTCTGAAAACAGTTTGAAACCAAATTTTGTATTAGCCGCGACGACTTTTGTATCAGGTGTGACTATTTTTTTAGTTGATGGTGATTCTGTCGGTAAGGGAGATTTTGCCAGCGCACTTGTACTGTCGTTGACCTGAGAGCATCCTAATACACCCATAAGCATAACTCCTGCTGCTGCTAGAACATAACGTCTACCCAAGCGCACACCATAGCGTCTTTGTAAGAAATTTTCCTTCGCACTATTAAACTTTTGTCGATGCATTCCTCTACCTCACTCGCCAAATATTTTTTGTAAGCTGCCTATCAAGATTGACCATTATTTATGTGTCAATTGTTAACTATCGCATTAAAAACAATAAAAATATAGGGCGGTTACAGTTTTTGTAACAGCTAAGTAAGTGATAGGAATCAAAGACAACTTATAAGTTCTGCTACTTGTTAATTGTTCATTAAGGCAATAATGCACATTTATGGTGAATCAGCTTTGTTTTTCTCAATTTTCTGCTTTTTCATAAGTTGTATTTTAAACTACGAAATGACAAAATAAACTAGGTTTTTTTGTTGGTGGTAGTAAATAAATCTGATAATAGTGTTATGCTTTCTTGGCTTTGTCTTCATGAGCCGACAATTTTCTTTAAAAAGGATGTCTGCGACACATAAAATTGGGCATTTCCCCATTCCCCTTTTCCTTCCTATTTACTAGATACACCCCACCAAGCTAAGGCAAAAGGCTGAACAGATGCGTTTACCTTTTTCTGAAATTGGACGCGGATTTTGTAATTGCCGGTAGCCGGAACAGGGCAAAAGATGTGTTCTAGACTATCAACAGGGCTGATAGAGGAGCAAACCACGCTTGCATTAGAATCTGACGCATCAGCTTTGACTAGATACAAGTCGAGATTGTTCAAACCGCGATCGCGAAAATCCTCACCAACATCATATAATCCGTTTTTATTTGCATCCTCTAGCTCCACCAACCGATCCCAAGCGAGAGTGACAGCAACAAAACTTCCTTGCACTAACGGCTTTGCTATGGTGTAATCCACAGATACTCCAGCATCCAATGTCCGATAATCCCAACCAATTGCAGGCACGACAGCGGATGAATTCCATTGACCTGAGCTAAATTGCTGGTAGGCACGAAAAGCATTTAAATGACCCGCTCCCATTTGCGGATCGAGGGGAATTTTTGGATCGCTATAAGCCTCTGATGTCAGCCAATCGCGATTTTGTTTATCAATAAGCGTCCGGCTCATTCCCAACCGCAAGCCATTACCAGTATCTTGAATTTTCTCTGCGGAATTTAATAATACAGCTTTCATCACTTCATGACGACGAGAGCCTATACTCCAGTTGGGTTGTTTTGTCCGCAGTTGTTTGTCACCAAATTCCTGCAACAATGCAATAGTACCCACTACGTGAGGTGCTGCAAAACTCGTACCCGTGACTTTGTTGACTTTGCCATCTGGATTGAACAAAGGAATGTTACTCCCAGGAGCAACTAAACTAATAGAAGGACGCCCATCAAGATTAAACTCCTTTCCTGCTAGCCTAGTTGCCACTCCTTCGTTAGCAGCAGCCAAATTGGAAACATCAACTTTATTAAAAATATTTCCTTTGCGAGAAGAAAAAGCGACGTTGATTGCATTAAAATTGTCTGTAGGAATAGGAATACCCCCTTTACCTTGGTTGCCAGCGATCGCATACACAACATCATGAACCCGACTAGACCAGTCAATACATAATGTTAGTAAAGCGTTACCGTCTAAAGTCGCTTCCGGTCGCGGATCGCGGGTGAGAGGTTCACCAAAACTGAAGTTAATCGCTCGCACATCACCACCATTTTGCATGGCTATGTGTTGCGCGGATAAACACTCTTCTGGCTGACCCATGTTTTTCGTCGAACCCACGGCAGATGAATACAGCCGCGCTCCTGGAGCTATACCCGGTAAAGCTTTATCTCGACTGACCATCACACCAGCCACATTGTAAGCGTGGGGGTCAACACCACTATTTGATTTAGCAGGTCCATTGCGTAAAAATACTCCCGCTAAGGAGACTGCTGTATTTTTAGACACTGCTTTATCCCAGCCAAACTTTCCCGGACGCCCAATTTCGACTTGACCAATCGCAATCTTGCGACCAGTTAAGTTATATGGAGCTTTTTGTAATCTAAGAGCATCAATACCACTAGTGCCGATGGAAGTAACTATAGCAGCGAGTGCCGGCGCACCGAAACAAGAAGCACTCAATCCCCCAATTATCCAGGTAAGTTTTTTGACCATTGTCAATTGTTAATTGTTATTTGTTAGTTGATGGGCATGGGGCATGGGGCATTGGGCATTGGGCATTTTTTCCCCTTGTCCCATTGTCCCATTATCCCCTTGTCCCCTTGTCTCCCTGTCTCCCCACTCTCCCACTCCCCCGCGCCGCATCAAATCTATGAGCGCTGGGTCAAGATTTTGTTACAATGCTTACAGACGAGGACGCTTAATAAGCCACTAGCCATGACCCAAAACCTATCTAAAAAGCCGATTGTAATTGCCCCATCTATCTTATCAGCCGATTTTAGTCGTCTGGGAGACGAAATTCGTGCCGTAGACGCGGCTGGAGCAGATTGGATTCATGTTGATGTAATGGACGGTCGTTTTGTACCTAATATTACAATAGGTCCTCTGGTTGTGGAGGCGATTCGTCCGGTGACGACAAAGCCTCTGGATGTCCACTTGATGATTGTGGAACCAGAAAAGTATGTTGAAGACTTTGCGAAAGCAGGGGCAGATCACATCTATGTTCATGCAGAACATAATGCTTCCCCTCACCTGCACCGTACTTTAGGGCAAATTAAAGAGCTTGGCAAGAAAGCTGGTGTTGTACTCAACCCAGGTAGCCCTTTAGAGCTAATTGAATATTGCTTAGAACTGTGCGATTTAGTCCTAATTATGAGCGTTAACCCCGGTTTTGGTGGTCAAAGCTTCATTCCTGGAGTCGTACCGAAAATCCGCAAGCTGCGCTCGATGTGTGATGAACGCGGTTTAGACCCGTGGATTGAAGTTGATGGGGGACTGAAAGCTAATAATACTTGGCAGGTTTTGGAAGCTGGGGCAAATGCGATCGTCGCTGGTTCAGCTGTGTTTAACACTCCTGATTATGCTGAGGCTATTAAAGCTATTCGTAACAGTAAGCGTCCTTCACCAGAACTAGCAAAAGTCTAGTTTTATAGGTTCTGAATAATTAGAGGCGTGTTAAAATTTCAGCACGCCTTTTTGATTTATTAACTACGAAGAATTTCAAGCAAAAATATGAATATCAGTACAAAAGTTTACATGTAAGCAAACACGAACTCTATCAGAATGCGATCGCTTTCCCTCAAAACCGCAAAATCTGTTCAATCATGCGATTCACTTGCGAAGCATAACCGCCGCCAAATAAATTAAAATGATTGAGAATGTGATACAGGTTATAAATAGTCTTTCTTTGCTCATAGCCTGCATCTAAGGGAAAAACTTCGTTGTAACCATGATAAAACGCTGCCGGAAACCCACCAAAAAGTTCCGTCATAGCGATATCAACTTCGCGATCGCCAAAATAAGTTGCCGGATCGAAAATTACCGGTTCTGACACTGTACACCCAGCATTTCCCCCCCACAAATCGCCATGCACCAAGGAAGGTTGCGGTTGATGTGATAATAACTTAGGTATAGCTGCGAGTAATTTTTCTTGTTGAGGAAAATTACCACCGCGCCGGATTGCAAGTTTAAATTGATACAATAATCGATGTTGAGCATAAAATTCTGCCCAGTCTGCCGTCCAGCTATTAATTTGCGGTGTGGAACCAATAGTATTATTAATTTTCCAGCCCATACCTTGACTGCTAGTGTAGGAATGCATCGCGGCTAACTTGCGTCCCATCTCTTCCCAACATTTGCTACTACCTTTATCCATTTCCAGCCATTCTAAAACGATGTAGCTGAAATTATCTGCTGTACCCCAGCAAATTGGTTTGGGGACACGAATGCTATTTGATTGCCACATTTCTTGCAAACCCAGCGCTTCAGCCTCAAACATACCAATTTGCGCTGCTTGGTTTAGCTTAACGAAATAAGTGCGTTCACTGCTAGAAACAGCATAACCTTGGTTGATGCATCCACCACTAAGCGATCGCCTATTCTGGTTCTCAAATTTCTTGCCAGTCACCTGGCTAATATCAGCATCAATTTTAGTCCACATCGTTTGATTAAAGTTAGGAGTTAGGAGTTAAAAGTTAAAAGTGAGGAGTTTAGAATTTGAAGTTTGAAATTTTGAGTGTTGATTCTTAAATTGAAAAACCTTCTTCAACTCCTAGCTCCTAACTCCTAACTCCTAACTCCTAACTTCTAATCTAAGCTGGTTTCATGACAACGACACCGTAAGCATCTGGTGAAAGATACTTTTGGGAAGCTTGCATTAAGTCGGTTGCATTTTGTGCTTGAATGTGATTTGGATAATCAAAGGCTGGTTCTAAGTCTCCTACCATAGATTGATAGTAACCGTACAAACCAGCGCGATCGCTTGGTGTTTCATTACCAAAAATAAACCTGTTAGCGACACGCTTTCGCACGCGCTCAATTTCTGAGGCGGCGATAATTTCTGTTTGAAGCCTGCTAATATGTTGAGCGATCGCACTTTCGACGGCTGGCACATTTTCTACAGCACAATGCGCGGAAATATAAAAAGTACCCTGTAAGCGCTGTGTCATATTACTCACAGAAACCGAAGAAACCAATCCTCTTTCTTCGCGCAAATCTCGCACTAACCTTGATGTGCGTCCATGTCCCAAAATTCCCGCCAAAACATCCAGCGCGTAAGTTTCGTTTAGCTTAGTCAATCCTGGAACCCTGAAAACCATTGCCAACCGTGCTTGAGTTAGGCTTTCATCCACATATTCGCGGCGGACAATTTCAGTAAATGGTAATTCTTGAGTAATTTCTAAATGCTGTACAGGTGGGGTTATCGCATCTTTGTTGGTAAATCCTGCGGCAACAATTTCAATTAATTCTTCTGCCGGCAAATTACCTACAACCGCAGCCGTCATTGACTGTGGTTGATACCACATAGCGTGAAAATCGCGCATTTGCACAGGCTTTAGTTGAGAAATGACTGTTTCTGGTCCCAATACCGAACGACGATAAGGTAGTTGTTCAAACGCTGTTTCCATCACTCGTTGAAAGCTACGCCGGCGAGGATTATCATCACTACGGCGAATTTCTTCTAAAACTACCAATCGCTCTCTTTCAAAAGCCTCGTCAGGAATACTGGCATTAGTTACTATATCAATTTGTAGTGGAGCAAGCTCCGCAAAATCTTTGGGAGCAGTTGTCACATAATAATGAGTATAATCTTGGCTGGTGGCGGCATTAGTAACAGCACCGCGCTCTTCAATTTGACGTTCAAACTCGCCGCTACTTAGTCGCTCAGTGCCTTTAAAAATCATATGCTCTAAAAAGTGAGCCATACCATTAATTGCATTTGATTCTACGGCTGAACCGACTTTAACCCACAAGTTAAGGTTAACGGCTTCAATGGGCATTTGCTCTGCTACTATTGTCAACCCGTTAGGCAAGATGTGCAGCTTTGGAGCATTGAGACGAGGAAAATTCAGCAGGGTTGAAGTCATTGGTGGTAGGAAAGTGGAAAAGCTCTGTTACTTCTTTATTTTACCTAGGACTTATATAACCCGCGAAGTCAAAATGTGTTGACTTTGATTTTGCACATATTGCTTGCACAATTTGAATCATCCTTCTAGAGAATGATTTATGAGTTGGGCAAAATTATGATTGTCAGAGAAGTGATAGTTCCAATCTGAATGAGAGAGCGATCGCTTTCATCCCGTCAAAATACTTAAATCTTGTCATTACATCTAGTTGATTTTTCCGTAAATTCCTGTAGAATATAATTTATATTCTTCCGCTACATAAGTAATTTCATGTAGAAAATTTTTCTTTTCTTTCGCACTTTTTGTCAGATTTTTATCTCTTTTCTGTTTTTAGCTAACTTCTTAAATTCTTTAAC
>JBPCQW010000108.1:0-11101 GCA_050997715.1 Hassallia sp. | reverse complement strand
GCCGCGATCGCTCTTTCAGTTGATGGTATCGTAGTTACACGCAATCATAAGGATTTTGCAAAAGTTCCGAATTTACAAATTGAAGATTGGACGATAGCTTAATATTGTGAGCTTGAGGTGCGTTAGCGTTCGCGTAGCGTCTCGAAGAGAAGCTCTAAGAAGGCATCGCTTCACCCACACCTTATTTAATTCAGCAGGAAAAGAGCCAGCGGTGTGTTTGTTGCTGCCCAGTATTCCTCAGCAGAGCGCAAAATGTCAAGTGCTATTTGCCATTGAGTAGGGTCAGCCTGCGCGAAGATATCAGGGCGATCGTACAATAAAACATATCCTTCAGCCGGACACCATGTTAAATCGGTGATACATTCATCAAACCCATCCCAATTAGCCCCAAAGTA
Organism: Hassallia sp.; assembly: GCA_050997715.1. Classification (GTDB taxonomy): domain Bacteria; phylum Cyanobacteriota; class Cyanobacteriia; order Cyanobacteriales; family Nostocaceae; genus Hassallia. The sequence continues at coordinate 10,706 of JBPCQW010000108.1, read as the reverse complement.
TGCCGGAAAATTCATTGCTTCAGCGGCTTTTATTAAAAAGGTTTCTTTACTCGAAATTTCTTTACCATCCAAATAAAAAACTTGGATTCCCTGGTGAGATAAGGTGTCAATAAAGATAATCATTAAAATACCATTAGATTTTATCTTGTTGCTATTATTAGTTATAAAAATATTATTGCTAAAATTTCAGAAGTATATTGTCGAAATAAACAGCAGCACCGTCAGGATCACCTCCTGACGAAATAAATCCAATATTGCCGTGGGAATTTGAGTTATCTTCAAAACTTCCAATGGTATTATCATTAATATATCCAGTAATTATATTGCTATGACAAACGATCCTTAATCGATTTATACTGTTACCTATGTTGACGACTGGATTATTAATATCTTTTACCTCGTCGATCCCATTTTGATCGAGGTGTTTTCCAAATACAACACCTCCATTTCCATTTATCATCAAATAATAAAAGTTACTATTGTCAGTTCTTGCAATTAGACCAAAATTTACATTTTCACTATTAGGACCACCGACTTTTCTAACGTCTGCTGATAAATCAACATTTTGCAAGCTTGTCAAATTGTAAGAACCATAATGATCCCAGATAGACCATCGAATTATATTTCTATCAGGCACGAGTTGAAATAGAGCTTCGTCTTTTATCTTGGCATTCTCACTGAGTATCCAGTGACCAATATTATAATTATTGAAATCTTGTTGAAGTACAACTCTTGTAAAAGCTGTTGTATTAAAAGGGGCTACTCGTGTCGAATATGTGTATCCTGCTAATCCAAGTACAAAAATAAGAGTAAAAACTTCAATGGTTTTTATTCGTGCAGGGTTTGGTGATACTTTTGATGTGGAATTAGTGTTTGCAGTTTCTTGGGGTAATGATATACCTATACTTGTAACTATGAAGCCGATGATAAAGACTAACCACCATCCAGCGAGAAAAGATTCAGGGTTTATAAAACAGTTAACGATTCCAAAGGTAGGGAAACTTATTGCAAGATTAATTTTGGACACATAAGATAATTTTGCTGGGTCTTCAACAGCACCTACTATACCTATCATAAATGCTAATAAAGCCCAAATTATCAAGCCAATAAGATTAAAAATACCTATATTTGATGTATAGTGTTGTAGAATAATTGATGTATAGTGTTGTAGAGTAAAGCTAATAATAAATAAATTTGATACAACCAAGAAAATTAGGTTGAAAATATATTCAAAATTATTACCTTTGTTAGAAGATTGAGCGACTGGTGCGTTAACCTGATTAGTATTTGCAATGGGTGGGATGTTAGAAGATTGAGCTATTTGTGTATTAACTTGATTGAGACTTTGATTGTTAGTTTGGATAGTTGGTGCAGCAACATTAGATTGTGGTTGCGGTTTTGCAACCCCAGGAAAAACATCAACTCCAAGTTTATTTGCTCTTTCGCACCAATAACAATTGCCGTAAGTTCGGCTGTAGTAGTGACTATCAAACTTTCCACAGACTGTTAACTCATTGACAGCAATTTTTAGGGCTTTAACCCAATCAGCAGCACTTGGGCGTAAATTAGGTTGTGTATGTCCATCATTAAAACATTTGACAAAACATCTCTGAACCTCTGGATGGACAATATTAAGAGGAATTGTGTTTGCTACTGGCTGAATAAGATTGTTTGGTTCATAAAGCCATAACCCTCGACGGATTCGTTCTTCAGGTTCTTCTGATGCATCCCCCGTCCCTATATAGTTTCCCTTGAAAGGAGTTTCGCCAAACAATAAATGATAGATAATGACAGCTATCCGAAAGCGATCGTGTACTTGCGTTTGGTCAATCGTTGAGAAATCTTTTCCAATCAGTTCCGGTGGTGTAAAGCCTTCAGAACCAACTCCACAGCGATAAACTTTATTTGTGATGGGATTGCGAACCTGAAACGAATCTGTGTCAATAATCGAAGGCAAAGCGCGATTATTGACAAGAATATTTGCCGGCTTAATGTCACCCAAAACATAGCCTTCAACATGAATTGCTTGGATAATTGAAGCAATATTCAGCGCTGTTGTATGGAGAAAACGCCAATCTACCTCAAGTTTTTGCTGCTTACGACGCTGGGGATTGTAAACATCTAGGAGTTGTTTAGCGTTGGCGATCGCTGGCATCAAAAAACCTACACAATTACCTTTAGCATTTTTTAGCAGCGACTTGGGCCAAGCAAAAGAAATATGGTTGAGGTGAGAGTTTGGCTCTCTAGGTGGATGCGCTACCATCATCTCTAGCTTTTGCATAAGCTCAAAACTTGGCAATTCTTTGTAAATCTTGGCTACATAACCGTTGCGATGATCGGTTTGCCAAACTATCCCCTCACCACCGCTAGCAATCTCTTTACCTAAAGTAATCGATTGACCCGTACTGCCACAGGTGTAAATCATTGAATTTTATTGTCTATCAAAGAGGCACAAAAGCAAAGTTTTATCGTCGTCGGTGCGAGCGTTTAGCCGTTCAGATTTTAGGAAGTTGATGACATACTCATTTTCCTCCTCTGGGTTGCTGGTTTCGCTGAGGTATTCCTCCAATGGCTGAAAGAAGGGTGCGAAGGGTTTCCAATCGCTCATACGAATTGCAACTTTCTCTAGTCCATCCGTGGAAGCACAGATAAACTCTTGTTGTCCTTGCAGCACATCCACCTGCATTTCATCCAACGCATTCGCTGAGGTGATAAACGTCGTTTCGTTGACAAATTCGCCTTTATCTGGATTGAAAAGCAGTTGATGTTCTGAATTTTGGGGACGCACCACCATGAATCCATCCCCAATCTGCATTGCTGCAACCCATTGGGGAGTCGCTACGAATACCAAGAGAGTACAAGCCAAGTCATTGAATGAATAATCACTGCTGTCTGCTTTTTTATGCAATTCAGCGATCGCTTTTTTCGTCGTCTTCACAAACAGCCTTTTAGCTTGTTCCTTAGAAAGTGGCTGAGAAAACCTTTCCCAGCATCGTTTCCGCTTTTGAAGATGTTCGTTAATTCCTCCCAGATGTTTGAGTACTGTCTTAACTGCCAATTTAGCGCCAACATCAGAATGTTTGGCACTACCAGCACCATCCGCAACAGCCCCGACAATCACATCATTCAATATGCGATAATCCCCATAATCTTGACAGGGCATCTGCTGCTTTTGATGACTGGTTCCGATTTCGGAACGCGCAACTGCTTTCCAAGCCACAAAATCTCCTTCAATTCTAGGTGGTAATTTGACCCCATCCCACTTGTGGGAGGGCTACAGCTTGCCCTACTTTGCCGCTGGAAACCCGTTTCATCGAAGTAGACAGCCAAACGAATAAAGAACGAAAATCCAAGCCATTCAGCATTATAGGGGTACGTTCTTGCGAGGCAATTTGTCTAAGTGTGTTCATATCAGCACCTTGCACACCAACAGCAAAAAACAAGAGTCGGCGCTGTGTTTCCGCTTCTTTCAGCCGTTGTGCTGCATACTGCCAACTATCCGTTGGCGCTCCATCGGTAATCAAAAATATCCAAGGGCGATAGTATAGAATGCCGTTTTCTTTATAAGTAGTTTTACGAGCTTCTAACAAATCCAAAGCGTACTCAATCGCCTCGCCCATCGGAGTATTACCATTAGCTTCGAGCTTGGGTAGTGTAAACTGGTCAATGGTTGTAAAGTCTTGGGTTAGCTGCACCGGTCCAAATGTGACGATCGCCATTTCTACACTCAACGATGCCTGAGAATCTCTCAGTACATCTTCTTTGAAAGTCGCAAGCCCTCGATTCAACTCCTGGATTGGCTGACCGTACATAGAGCCAGAAGTATCGAGTAACAAAATAACTGGGCAGCGATTTTCGGGATTTTCAACAAATTCAGGCAGACCTACGGGCATTCAATGCTCCTGGTTGGGTAAACAAGTCGGAAGAATATATCACTTACATTTTTAACTTGAAAATTTTTACAAAGTTAACAGTGTTTATACTGCTAATTGCTAAACAAGGCAATGTCTAACGAACAGGCTCTGCGAAGATGCGATCGCGCTCACTCATACCAAGTTGCACATCATAACCTCACCCCGACAAAGCTGTGCTTTATCTCCCCTCTCCTTATTAAGGAGAGGGGTAGGGGGTGAGGTATCATATGAAAATGTAAACCCCTAACCACTAACCAATTATGTAGGCTGACGCTCTAAGCTGGCTTCCATTGTGCTAGTTAAAAAATGACCGGCGAGGATGCCACTGGTTAAGTAGTAGCTATCATTATTGACTCGATGTAGGGTTTCAAAGCCACTGCGACGTTGGCGATCGCTTAATACCCAGTAACGCTGCACAATTGTATCTTGAGCAATCCAGCCCTCACCTTCAACCTGCCCCAAAACATTATGTTGTAGTAAAAAAGTATACTGACGTTCTCCATCATGAAGACGCCCTTTGTAGAGGAAAGAAACGTCAGGGCGATCGCTATCTATAAATATCAGCTTTGTTGCCATCGTGAACCAGTTATCTCGATTCCAAGCTACCAAGGTCATACCCTTGACGCTGATTGGCATTCCGTTTCGTTCCAGCCAACTTCCTTGCATCGTCCAGCGTCCTGGTTCTAATAAAAAAGTATGAGCCACCTTGTACGATCCTTGCCGAGTGCAAATTCAGTACAGTATAGCCGCTGTCTGGGGAGTGGGGGAGTGGGAAGACAAGGGGACAGGGGGACAGGGGGACAGGGCAAATTATTCTTTTTTTTTCCCAATGCCCAATGCCCTATTTTTGATGAATTTCTCCTAGAAGAACTTCTTGACTGGCGCCTGTGGCTGTTGGTAGGTTGCCGGGGATGCCTAAGTTTCGCCAATAAGCTAAAACTGCGAAGGCGATCGCTTCTTTAAAATCGGCACTCAACCCGACTTCATCTGTGGTTAATACGGGGATTGATTGTAATAAAACTTGCAAGCGATGTTTTAAATAAAGATTGCGACTACCGCCACCACATAAAAATACTTGCTGTGGCATTTGCGGAAGAAATATGCGGTAATTGTGAACAATTGAAGCTGCGGTTAGTTCGGTTAGAGTTGCTAACAGGTCAGCAGAAGTAAGTTGATATATTTCTGCGTCTTTTAAACATTCATGCAGGTAAGCAACGCCGAATAACTCTCTACCAGTGGATTTCGGCGGCGGTAAATGAAAGTAGTCTTGATTTAGCCATTGTTCTATTAATGGATGGCAAGGTGTGCCACTGGCTGCCCAGTCACCGTTTTCATCGTATGTTTTCGCACCAGCAGTTAAATGCTCTACCGCCAGATCCAATAAGCTGTTTCCTGGTCCTGTGTCCCAGCCGAGAATTTTTTCGAGCCAGTTGTCACGACGAGGTGGTATATAAGCAAGATTACCAATACCACCAATATTTTGAATACAACGCCCTTCTTGAGGATGACTGAGCAAATAGGCATCTACTCTAGGCACGAGGGGCGCACCTTGACCACCTGCGGCAATATCAGCGGCGCGAAAGTTACTGATAGTGGTAATACCTGTCAGATGGGCAATGACAGCACCGCGTCCGAGTTGCAGACTGTAACCTAGAGAGTGGGAAGTTGTAGAGACGCGATTAATCGCGTCTCTAAGAAAGTGGGGAGTGGTTTTCTTCCCCATTCCCCATTCCCCAGGTGGTCGATGGTATACTGTTTGACCGTGGGAGCCAATCAAAGAGGCTGGCTTGTGACCGTTTTGGATATTTTGGGCGGCTTGGGCAAAAGCGAGAGCGATCGCATCATCTAATTCTGCCAATTGTGCCATTGAGATGCTCTCTCCAGCACAAACTGCTAAGATTCGCTCTCTAAGTTCTGCCGGATAGGGATACGTTTCGCCGGCTAACAACTCAATTTTTAGATCCAAATCTGTGCCGGAAATATCTACTAAGGCAGCGTCTATACCGTCTACGGAAGTGCCACTAATTAAACCGATTACATAAGTCATTCTATTTTGGATTTTGGATTAATCTAAAATGTAACAATTGAAAATTTAATTTTTAATTCTATTATAGTGACGCTCGTATCTAGGATTGGGTGCTATTGTTTTTCTCAGTGGCAATTATATGTAAATCAACGTTTTTGAGCAAGCGGACTAACGTTTGTGTTAAAGATCCTTTCCAGAGTATTTGCCAGCGCGATCGCTGACTTTCGCCGATAACAATCTGAGTTATGCGATATTGTTTCGCCACTTCTGCGATCGCACCAGCCACATCATTACTACTGATATGAATAAAATTTCCTTCAAATTCTTTACACAGTTTCTCACAAGTTTCGATATATAAACTTTCTTCCTTAGTCAGGAAACTGTCTTTCTCTTTGACAAATACAGAAAAAAGAGGGGCATTCATATAATTAGCAAGCCTAGCCCCTCGACGCAATAGTTGTACTGAGTTGGGATAGGTGGATACGCACACCAAAACTCGCTCGTGAATGTTACAGAATTGTCCTGCGGGGGTGGAAGCGATCGCATCTTCTTCGATGTTGTCTGCGACTTCCCGCAAAGCCAATTCCCGCAAAGCTATCAGATTGCGACGTTGGAAGAAATTATCAAGGGATTGTTGAATTTTTGGTTGTGCATAAATTTTGCCTTCTCGCAAGCGTTCTTGCAGAGTTTCTGGTGTGACATCTATAACAATAATCTGATTTGCTTCGTCTAAAATGGGATCGGGAACCCGTTCTCGTACTATCACACCAGTAATTCGCGCTACCAGGTCATTGAGACTTTCCAAATGTTGAATATTCATTGTGGAGTATACATCAATGCCTGCTGCCAAAATGATTTCTACATCTTGGTAGCGTTTTTCCCGCTCTTGACCTGGGACATTGGTATGTGCGAGTTCATCGACTAAAACCAACTGAGGCGATCGCGCTAAAATTGCATCCGTATCCATTTCCGTCAAAGTCAATCCACTGCGAGGAATTTCCTTACGTGGTACTATTTCCAACCCTTGAGCTTTTTGTGCCGTTTCCTTACGTCCGTGGGTTTCCAAAAGTCCAACGACAACATCAATTCCCTCATGTTTGAGTGCGTGTCCTTCTTCCAACATGCGGTAAGTTTTGCCCACACCAGGAGCCATACCAATAAATATTTTATGTTTGCCGCGCCGCGCCGAACGTATAGGATAGTAATTTCCAGAATTTGCAGGTCTAGTGTTCATAAAGTAGTTGGTTATTAGTTTACAAAAAACCTTAACTCCTAACTCCTAACCATTCTTTATTGATTTTGCCGACGATTAAGTTCTTGGAGGTCGAGAGCGTAATTCAATCGCAGAACATTAACTCCTGGCTCTCCAAAAATCCCTAAAAATAATCTTTGATCGGTATACTTATCAAGTAAAGGACGTATTTCTTCTTCGCGGACACCACGAGCGCGAGCAACTCGATCCAACTGCTCCCGCGCTGCTTCTATTGATATATGCGGGTCTAAACCCGAACCAGATGTATAAATTAAATCGGCAAGTGGTTTAATATTCTCATCTTTGAGTTGGTTTGCTTGCTCTACAATTCGTTTGAGCAATTCTGGATTACTGGGAGCGAGATTGCTGGCACCAGATATGCCGGTTGGTTTGGCTTGTTTTCCTTGGCTGAATCTTACTGTACTGGGACGACCGTGAAAATAGCGCTCATTTCTGAACTGTTGTCCAATCAAAGCCGAACCAATTGGTTCATCTTTGAAATTATATATGATGCTGCCATTAGCCTTTTCTTGAAAGAAGGGAACCTGAGCTATCAAGAGAATAAATAAAGGATAAATAATTGCTGTCAGCAACCAGAGAACCAAAGTGATGCGAATTGCTCTGATAGCTTCTCTCACAATAGACATAAATTTTGTTTAAAACCTCTAAAATTTACTTGATTTTTTAAATTATCCAATTAATAACGTTCTGGGCGAAAAATAACATCAAATAGGTAAATTACAATTCCCAAAGTCACAAATCCTAAAATACCGATCGCCCAAGCGGAACGACGTTCCAAAGTGCCATCGGCAGCAGCATAAACAACTGGAGCAACTACCAAATTCAAACACAGAACGATAAAAACAACAAGCGGCAATTTTTGTTTATACCATCGCCACCAAACAAACAAAATTGCCTGTAGTGCATCCATTCCTAAAAACTTATATTCTAAATTAACTCTTCTCATAACTTCCTTCTTTCTTGGCGTACTTGGCGTACTTGGCGGTTCGTTTTCTTAATATCGCACTCGATAGTAGAGACATTAATTACAACATCTCTACAATCAAAAATCAAGCCTCACGCTAACCCTACTACCGTAATCAACATGTCAATCAATTTAATCGCAATAAATGGTGCAATCACCCCACCCAACCCATAAATTAAGATATTACGTTGCAGCAATTGATTAGCAGTTAACGCTCTAAACTTGACACCGCGTAATGCTAACGGAATCAAAGCCGGAATAATCAAAGCATTGTAAATCAGCGCTGACAGTATGGCAGAATTGATGCTGGTCAGTTTCATGATATTCAAAGTTTGCAGATTAGCAGTAGCAAATAGCACTGGGATAATCGCAAAGTATTTAGCAATATCATTAGCAAGGGAAAATGTAGTCAAAGCCCCACGAGTAATCAGCAATTGTTTGCCAATAGAAACGATATCAATTAACTTTGTGGGATCGGAGTCCAAATCGACCATGTTTGCCGCTTCTTTGGCTGCCTGAGTACCCGTATTCATTGCTACTCCAACATTCGCTTGGGCAAGCGCAGGAGCATCGTTAGTACCATCCCCTGTCATTGCCACAAGTTTACCTTCTGCTTGTTCGCGTTGAATCACCGAGATTTTATCTTCTGGTGTTGCTTCGGCAATAAAGTCATCAACTCCAGCTTCTTGGGCAATTACAGAAGCGGTAATGTGATTGTCACCAGTTAGCATGATGGTACGCACACCCATCCGTCGCAATTGGTCAAAACGTTCGCGAAGACCCGGTTTGACAATATCTTTAAGATAGATGATGCCGTAAATTTCCTGATCTAAGGAAACGGCTAGGGGTGTACCTCCCTGTTGAGAAACTTGTTCGTAGGCAGCGTTAAGTTCTGCGGAATCTTGTCCGTTACGCGATTCTCCGAAGGAGACACTTCGTGAACGCACAAATCCTTGAATTGCTCCGACTGCTCCCTTCCGAGCTTGATATCCACCTGGTAAGTTAGTACCACTCATGCGCGTTTTGGCGGAAAAGTCAACTGGTTCTGACTGATTGCGGTCAAATTCAACTTTTGCCCCTAACTTTTCTGCCAGTCGGACAATTGATTTTCCTTCTGGTGTATCATCAAAGACGCTAGCTGCCAAAGCTACACTGGCAATTTCCTGGATTGAGTGACCCTTGATCGGGATAAATTGCTCTGCCAAGCGGTTGCCAAGAGTAATTGTACCTGTTTTATCGAGAACTAAGGTATTAATGTCTCCGCAGGCTTCTACTGCTCGTCCTGAGGTGGCAATAACGTTAAATTGGGCAACCCGATCCATGCCGGCAATACCGATCGCACTCAACAATCCACCGATGGTTGTCGGAATTAACGCTACCAACAAAGCAATTAAAATTGGTACACTAATTGAACTTTTGACATAAAAGGCGATCGCTGGCAATGTCACCACAACAAACAAAAATACCAAGCTCAGAACTGCCAATAACACCGTCAAAGCAATTTCATTCGGTGTTTTGCTGCGTTCTGCACCTTCGACCAAAGCAATCATCCGGTCAATAAAGCCTTTACCTGGGTCAGCTGTAATCCGGATAATTAGTTCATCGGAAATAATCCGCGTGCCGCCGGTAACTGAACTAGCAATATCCGAGCCTGATTCCTTCAATACTGGTGCAGATTCGCCAGTAATTGCCGATTCATCCACCGAAGCGACACCCATAATCACTTCCCCATCAGCGGGAATGATATCACCAGCAACTACATATACAGTATCACTTTGTCGAAGGCTGGTGGAAGGTACTTCAGTAATTGAGCCATCAGGGGAGAGTTTTTTCGCGAGTGTTTCTGACTGAGTTGAGCGTAAAGCATCAGCTTGAGCCTTACCGCGTCCTTCAGCGACAGCTTCAGCAAAATTGGCAAACCAGACTGTAAAGAATAAAATCCCGGTAATCAAGCCGTTAAAACGCTGTAAATTCTCCCCTGGAACTTGCCCAAATAGGTAAGGATCAATCGTGACTAAAAGAGTAATAATTGTGCCTATCCAAACCAAAAACATGACTGGGTTTTTGATTGCAGATTTGGGATTTAGCTTGACAAAAGCATCTTTAACTGCTCTGAGATAAAGTCCTTTATTGTTTACTTTAGACTTTTTTGGCGGTTGACGGCGATCGCTCTTGAGAGAACGTGGAGGTTTATTTTTGGGAGTAGTTGCAACGGGATTCATATATTTGGGGAATTGGGCATTGGGCATTGGGGAGTGGGGAGTGGGGAGTGGGGGAGTGGGGAGTGGGAGGAGTGGGGAGTGGGGGGAGTAGGAGAAGATGAGGAAGCAAATTCTCCCTTGTCCCCCTTGTCCCCTTGTCTGCTTGTCGTCCCCCTCTCCCCCTCCCCCCCTCCTCTTCTAGCTACCCGCAGCGAGTTTCAAACCTTCGGCGATCGGCCCTAATGCTAAAACAGGGAAGAATGTCAGTCCTCCTACAATCAGAATTACGACCGATGTAATACTAGTAAATAGCAGAGAATCGATTCTC
>JBPCQW010000095.1:0-10171 GCA_050997715.1 Hassallia sp. | reverse complement strand
GGACATCCGCAAGGTGTTTGTAGAAAGGGACAGAGTTGAAGGGGTGATTTTGCTACCTGAAAACCTGTTTTATAACACGACTGCACCAGGGGTAATAATTTTGTTAAATCGCCTAAAACCTCTGAATCGTAAGGGCGAGTTTTTGCTGATTAATGCTTCTGATTATTTTGTGAAAGGCGATCCGAAGAATATTTTGACAAAGGAAGGGATTAAGGCGGTTGGTGAGGTTTATGGTAATTGGGAAACGCGGGAGAAGCTGAGTAAAGTTGTTAAGTTAGAAGAATTGAGGGAAGCGGATTATAATCTTAGTCCGTCGCAGTTTGTGGATGTTAGCGATAAAGTTGTGCATCGGGCGATCGCAGATATTTTGACAGATTTGGCGGTAGCCAGACAAGAGAGGGAATGGGCGGATAAAGATTTAGCTGAGGTGCTTGCTAATTTGCGACTTGAGATTTTGGATTGATTTTTTCAGGAGAATAGGATAATGACTCAAGCAATTGATAAAGAACAAATAGTGATTGATGAATTTAAAAAGTTATCTCCTGAGAAGCAGGAGGAGGTAATTGATTTTATTCAGTTTTTGCAGTTTAAAGAGATAAAAAAGCAGGAGACGCTTCAGGATAAAGAGGGTAAAAAACAAGTTTCATTTTTAGAAGCTGCTAAGGAGTTTATTGGATGTGTTGATGGAGGCCCCGGAGATTTGGCGACTAATAAAAAGTATCTAGAAGGGTTAGGTAGGTAGTGAAACAAAATATCATTATTGATACTGGCCCTCTAGTTGCCTTAATTAGTAATCGGGAACAATATCATAGTTGGGCTACTAAAGAAGTTGCTAATCTAGCTCACCCTTTCTTTACTTGTGAAGGAGTAATTACTGAAGCGTGTTTTATATTGCGAGATTTTTATGGTGGACAGGATACAGTTATGTCCTTATTAGATACTGGCTTAATTCAAATCCCTTTTAATCTCAGAGATGAAATAGGAACGGTTAGAGAGTTGCTGAAGCGGTATGAAAATGTGCCAATGTCTTTAGCTGATGCGTGTTTGGTAAGGATGAGTGAGTTGATTGCAGGAAGTTGTTTGTTGACGTTGGATAGTGATTTTCGGGTTTATCGGAAGAATAAGAATGAGATGATTGATTTGATTATTGCTGATGGAATATGACAGGGGTAGAGATGGGTGAGATTCAATTACCGCCTCATTGGAAAGTTGTTAAGTTAGGAGAATTCTGCAAGATTGTTCGAGGTGCTTCACCAAGACCGAAAAGCGATCCAAGATATTATGGTGGAACTATTCCTAGATTGATGATAGCTGATTTAACTAGAGATGGTTCTTATGTAACACCAAAAATCGATTTTTTGACTGAGGAAGGAGCAAAATTAAGTCGTCCTATGAAAAAGGGAGACTTAATTTTAAGTATTAGCGGAACAGTTGGATTACCTTGTTTTTTAGCTGTAGATGCTTGTATCCATGACGGATTTATAGGATTGAACAATATCAGCGGAATATTAAATAAAGAATATTTATATTTTCAATTATTATTTTGGAGAGATAAGTTAAATATTATTGCTCCGATGGGAAGCATTTTCAAAAACTTAACTACAGATATTGTTAAACAATTTCCTATTTATCTCACCCCTCTCCACGAACAAAAAACGATCGCACACACTCTGCGAACCATCCAGAAAGCCAAAGAAACCCGTCAGCGAGAGTTAGAACTGGAACGGGAACGCAAAGCAGCACTGATGCAGTATCTCTTTACTCATGGCACTCACAACGAACCCCGCAAGCAGAAGAAAATAGGTGAAATTCCTGAAAGTTGGGAAGTTGTAACGCTGGATAAAGTTTGTGAATTTCTCCAGTACGGTACATCAAAACTGTGTGATTCGGATACTAGCGGTATTCCTGTTTTAAGAATTCCAAATGTGATTGGTGGCGAGATAAATATCTCTGACTTAAAGTTTACAAAGCCAGATAAAAAAGAATTTGAAAAGCTATCCTTACAAGTTGGTGATTTACTTTTTGTAAGGACGAATGGAAGAAAGGAATATCTAGGTAGATGTGCTGTTTTTTCTAGAAAACCTCCTCACGCTATGTTTGCATCTTATCTAATACGAGTAAGACTTAAGCCAAATACTTTGTTATCTGAATTTCTCCAATTTTACACCATGACTTATAGAGGGAAAAGTTATTTAAGTGGTAGAGCATCTAATGCGGCTGACGGAAAATTTAATATCAATACGCAAACTATTAAATCTGTTTTGGTGCCTGTTCCATCTCTTGATGAGCAATACGAAATTATTGTAACTTTACAAGCGTGCGATCGCAAAATTCAAGCCCTAGAAAAAGAAATCTCCCTTACTGACGAACTCTTCCACGCCATGCTAGAACAACTGATGACAGGTAAAATTTCCACCCAACCCTTAACCGAGACTTACGTATGAGCGAAACCTCCGCCGTTCAAAGACCGATGCTGAAATATGCCTATCAAATTGGCTGGGAATATCTAACTCGAAAAGAAGCATTACAACGGCGGGAAGGGAAAGGAGAGGAAAAGCTCAAAGAAAGGTGCTTTGCTGATGTTCTTCGCACTCAACTAATTAAACTAAATCCTGGCGTTGTCACCTCTAACAATATAGATGAAATTCTCCGCCGCCTGCGAAACATTGACAACACCATCGAAGGCAACCGCGAAGCCTTAAACTGGTTGCAAGGCAAACAATCTATTTTTGTCGCCCAAGAAAACCGCGACAGAAACATTACCCTCATCGACTTTAACAATCCAGAAAATAACATCTTCCAAGTCACTGATGAATGGTCGCAAAAAGGCCTAAAATTTCCCAACCGCGCTGATGTTATTTTCATAATAAACGGTCTTCCTGTTGCGATCGCGGAAACCAAAGGAGAACAGAAAACAGATGGTTTAGCACTAGGCATAGACCAAATTCGCCGCTACCATAACCAAACCCCCGAATTACTCGCTTTTCCCCAAATCTTTGAAGTCACAGAACTGTGGAATTTCTGGTATGGCTTAACCTGGAATACCAACCGCAAAAACCTGTTTGAATGGAAACTGAAAACCGACACTATTGAAGAAGGCGACTACGAAGAGAAAATCAAAACCTTCTTCGACCATAAACGCTTTTTAGAGATTCTCAGATATTACATTGTTTTCCTAGAACGCGATGACGGCTTAACCAAAGTCGTCTTACGGCAACACCAAACCCGTGCAGTCAAAAAAGTCCTGCAACGCATCCAAGACCCGCATAAAAAACGCGGACTAATTTGGCATACCCAAGGCAGTGGTAAAACCCTCACCATGATTACAGTTGCCGCCCAACTCCGCAATATTAGCGGCGATAATACCGTAATCATGATTATTGACCGCAACGAACTAGAAAACCAACTAGACAAAAACCTCAAAGCATACAGCATCAAAAGCTATGAAGTCGCAACTAGTAAAGCAGACTTAGAAAAACTAATTCAAGATGATTATCGCGGCTTAATTGTCGCCATGATTCACAAATTCGACAAGATGAGAGTAGAAAATCAGCGTTCTACCATTACCGTCTTAGTCGATGAGGCACACCGCAGCACAGGCGGTAATTTCGGCATATATTTGATGGCTGCCCTCCCCAACGCCACATTTATCGGTTTCACAGGTACACCTGTCAGTAAAGCAGCTAAAGGAAAAAGCACTTTCCAAACCTTCGGCGAACCTACTGACGACAACTACAGCCTAGATTCCTATTCAACCGCCGACTCAGTACGAGATGGCACAACCCTGAAGCTAAATTATGCTCTTGCTAAATCAGAGTTTCGCGTTCCCAAAGAAATTTTAGAAAAAGAATTTCTCCAACTCCAAGCCGCAGAAGACATCAACGATATAGAAGAACTTGATGGCATTCTCGATCGCGCAGTTAAATTAAAAGAGTTTCTCAAAAGTGAAGATAGAGTAAATAAAGTAGCTAAATTTGTCGCCGAACACTTCCGTGACTACGTTGAACCAATGGGCTTTAAAGCCTTTATGGTTGGTGTAGACCGGGAAGCTTGTAGACTTTACAAACAAGCCTTAGATAAATATCTTCCTAGCGAATACTCAACCGTCGTTTATTCCCGAACTACAGCCGAAGGACTGCGCGACTATAACCTGACTGATGCCGAAGAGAAAGAAGTCCGCAAAGCCTTTATTAAAAAATCCGTCGTTTCTGCCAGAATATCCTTACCGGATGCAGTCATCGACTTTATCGAATCTCGCCCGAAAGATTTTAACTACGACACCACCAAAACCCTAACTTTCACAGGTTATTGTTCTGCTGAAGATGCCCAAACTTTAGAAACCCTTTGCGGTGGCGATGCTGAAGCTGTTACCAAAATTCGCCAACTTTCCGAAGACTACCGCAAAGCCTTGCCGAAAATTCTCATTGTCACCGAGAAACTACTGACGGGGTTTGATGCGCCGATACTTTATTGTATGTATCTTGACAAACCGATGCGCGATCACGTTCTCTTGCAGGCGATCGCCCGTGTGAATCGCCCTTATGAAGACGCACAAGGTTTAGTCAAGCCCTACGGCTTTGTTCTAGATTTTATCGGGATCTTTGGCGACAAACTAGAGCAAGCCCTTGCCTTTGAGTCGGGAGAAATTAATGACATCATCCAAAATCTTGATGTGATCAAAAACCTCCTGCAAACGATGATGGCAAATACTGCACTTGAGTATTTACCGCTAGTTAAGGGATGGGACGACAAAGCAAAAGAACGGGCGGCGGCGCATTTTGCAGACAAAGATTTGCGCGAGAAATTCTTTAAATTTGTCCGCCAACTCCAATCAATTTACGAAATCCTCTCTCCTGACCCTGACCTGCGTCCCTTGATGGAAAATTATCAAGCGATTATCAGGCTTTATGGAACGATCCGCGCTGCTTACAATACCAGTCCCTACATTGATATTGAACTCACCGCCAAAACCAAAGAACTGGTACGCCGCAACGTCACAATCGGCGAGTTGGAAATGCCAGGGACTATCCACGAACTCAATAGCCAACAATTAGAACAATTCCGCCAAAGTAGCACGACGGATACAGTAAAAGTTCTAAACTTGAGTAAGGCACTGTTTAGAGATGTACACGAGCAAAGTCAGCGATCGCCTTTCCTGCTGAACATTGGCGAACGTGCCGAAATTGTCCGCGCCAGCTTTGAAAAGCGCCAAATAGACGCACAACAAGCTTTAGCCCAACTAGATGAAATTGCCAATGAATGCGTAGAAGCAGAAGAAGAACGGCAACGGCTCAATGTTGATGAAAACACCTTTGCGATTTACACTGTGATCAAGCAAACAGGCGATCGCCTTGATATCAACCAAGCCGAAGGCATCAACGCCATTTATAGCAACTTCCCTGATTATTGGTGGGATGCGCGTCAGGAAATTGATTTAAGAACCGAACTTTACGCTACTATTTATCCTATTACAAGCTCAGTTGAGCAAACCATCGAAGTCACCAACAACCTGCTGAAACTCGAACGAGTCGAATCATGATTGCTAACTGCGACAATCTAAAATGGAAAGACGCGCAAGCGTTTAAGGACGCTGTGGGAGAATGGAGCGATCGCATTAAAGTCCAAGTTAAACAAATTCAACTGCGTCCGATGAAGCGCAAATGGGCATCTATTTCTACTACCGGACGCTTAACGCTGAATACTGAACTGCTAGATTTACCAAAAGAGTTGGGTGAGTTTGCGATCGTTCACGAACTTGTGCATCTCCTCGTTCCCAACCACGGTAAGCTTTTTAAGTGCTTTATGTCTGCTTATTTGCCTGATTGGGAAGAGAAAGAGAAGCGATTGCAGCGCTTTGTGGGATGATGCGAGAAACTGCCTTTGAAGGTCTTATATCGTTATGATTTTGATACGGACAAGAACCTTAAAGTCTTGTAGACTAAGATTATAGATACTAAATTTTAGTTATAAGCCTTAACTGGTTTCTAAATAAATGAAAAATGAGATTCCTTAACCCACCCATCACCGAAGCCATTATTGATATAACAGTCAATCTTCATGATAATTTTAATCATGAAGAACTTTTGAAATTTCATGAAAATATTAAAGATTCTTTTCCAAATATTCAAAAGAAAATAGCGCTTCAAGGTGGTTTTGAATTTAACTTAGAGAGTTCGGATGAAATCAACTCTCAATTGTTTTCAGCATCTAATAAGACTGAAGGATATATTTTTATTTCTCATGACCAAAAAAGAATTATTCAAGCTAGACTAAATGGCTTTACATTCAGTAGGTTAAAGCCCTATGAAAGTTGGGAAAGCTTTTATGGAGAGGCATATCAGTTATGGCAAAAGTATGCTCAAATTACATCTCCGACAGAAGTAGTCCGTCTTGCTCTACGGTATGTCAACCAAATTATGATACCTGCAACAGGAACTATAGAGCTAAAAAATTACGTAAAAACATTACCAGAAATATCAAGTAATTTATCGGTAATAATGGAAGGCTATTTTATGCAAATAATTGTAGTCCATCCAGAATATCAACCCTCAAGAGCAATTATTAATCAAACAATCGGTCAAGTAACCGAAAATGATAAGGGTGAGAAAGCGGTTCCTTTAATATTTGATATAGATGTTTTCCAACAAGTAAATCTTCACCATAATGATGATGAAATCAAGAAAATTTTTGAATTAAATTTACGATGCTTCAGAGACGAAATATTTTTTAAGAGCATTACTGATAAAACAGAGGAGCTTTTTAAATGAGTACGTTACTTGCTACAAATAATGGTCAGTTTTTGAGTCCGACTTCTAGCAGTGGTAGTAGTAATGAACACTACAAAATAATTCAAGCAAGCCAACAAGCTCAAAGACATTGGCTAGAAGTCAAAGTATGGAAATATAATACATCGTTGTATTTATTTTCTGATTTAGATATTGCTGAGTTTGAGAACAGAATAGAAGACATTCGAGATGAACTCTTGGAAGGTCATCTTGCACTTTCCAAACGAGACGTAAATATTCTTAAGCAACGGGTTGGAAATTTAAGTGTTTTCCAACTTCTAGCTGTGGCAAGACTTCTGAGTCCTCTTTTAGAAAATGAAGTCTATTTTCAGGATGCAGCTTCCATAATCAGTGTGCTTCTACAGCATCCCGCAGACGAAGTGAGATATGCTGCTTTAGAAGCAATTAGTTATGCTCTAGGTGAAGTTCCTATTGCTGAAGAAATACTTGCAGAAGCCAAGAATTTGCTTAAAAATGAAGAAAGTACGTTTGTACGTGAATTCTTGGAGTCACTATAGCAATCCTATTTGAGATCCGAACAGGGTGTACACTGATGTAGCTTAGAAAAATCAAATTCTTAGTGATTAGTAAAGAACTTCAGGTTAGTATAAATGTATTATTAGGTTTTATCTCATTTAGGATTGCTATATAAGGTGTGAGTGAATTACGTTACTACAGAAGTGTGAAAAGCCTTGCAACGTGGAAAGCAGGTAAGCAGCAAAAGGCAATTCCATCTCCAGAACACGCGAATCGATACCTAAGAGATATTAAGGAGGGAAAAGGTTTTCCTTCCTTATGGCTACCTTCATGTTCTGAAGACTTAGAGAAAATTTCTTTAGGAATCCTGTTGAGAAAAGGACATCTCGATACCATAAACTTACTTGGCTTTAATGAATGCTGCTTTAGTAATGTGGGAATTGAGGTGAGTAAAGTAGAAGATACTAATTTCCCTATACCTACAGTAGGCCACTTGCATTATGAATTGTGTACCACAGATGACCTTGAGTTAACAGCAGCAATAGAATTATTTCTTAAATGTAATGGTGACTTTGCAGATTTTGTTAAGTCAGATCCTAATAAAAACAATATGCGGAAAGTAGCTGCAAAGTATATGAATGAAGTCAGCAAGCAATATCAGCACAAAGTTCAAGAGTGGGCTAAAGAATACTTACAATGAGAGTTTAGCCATAATAGTGGAGTAAATGTTTTAAGGTGTCGCGTATTTAATTCGCACTTTATTAACCGTTAGAAAAAATTGTCAATTCCTCTTTCGAGCTTCCAATCCCCCCATCTCCCCAGAACTCCAAGAATGCAACTTGTAAGCGCAACAGCTTAGTCTTGGTGAGGTTTCTAATTATTTGCCATCTCCGCAAAAAGCATAAAACATTACTGACACCATCCATCAACCTACAGCGCCAGAACCTGTAGTTCGCCTTTTCCGTAGTATGCAAAACCAGATTGTGGCTCGTTTTCGTCGGCGTTAATGATGCAGAGGATCATTTACAATTCCTGCATTGGCTGATCCCAAGCGTGACTTTCACAATTATTTTCAATCCGGCATTGGAGCAGCAAGACTACAAAGTGTAGTTAAACTGTCTTCTGAGACTTTGCCATATCTGCAAATGTTAAAAAACACCGTTGGCAATGACCATCAATCCACAACGCAGGAATTTTAAACCTTGCCCCACAGTTGGGACATTCTGAAAGCAAGCTTAACTTGTGGCGATTGCACCCCTGTATCACCTTCAACTGCCATTCAATCTTGTGACATGGGGACTCGGTATAACAAGCAGCACATAACCGAATCGGCTCCATTTTCATTCCCACCCCAGCAGGTGGTAACATCTGCACTAAACTATCGACATCAACCCCCACTACAACAGCCAATGCTTCCAACTGCTGCTGAGAAGGAGGGGGATTAAACCGAAACTTTTCCCATCGGGCGATCGCACCACCAAGTCCTGCTGCTTTACCTAATCCAGTAGGGGTTAAATCATTTGCCCGTCGAAAACGTCCCAAAAAATGACTCAGGCTTTCTCCTTCATAGGGTTGAACTCTAAACAGCCAAGGCTTAATATTTTCCACTTCCATCACTTGTATTCAGTAGCTACTTCCTTCAAAGTTTCCAAATCAATTTTTTGCAGTCCCTTTTTTAAAGCCCGAATTGCAGTCTCTCGCAGAATCATATCCATCAAACCGATATAACCTCCAGTTGCTTCCCCCAACGTCTTCAACATCGTTTTACTCGAAAGGTTGGAAGCAACTGGCAATCTGAGTATTTGCTTCTCCCAAATATCTACCGTTCGCTTAAAATCTTCCCCTGACATCTTTCCAAAACGGTGACAAGACCGAAAACGGTTGTAAACCTGCTCATCGCGCTTAATCACTGCATCTAAGCGGTCAGTTCCTACCAAAATCACTGCTATTTCCAACCTGTCAAAAATATCGCGCACTTCGGCAAAAGTTTTCGGCTTAAAGCGGTCAGCTTCATCAATAATCAACATCTCCACCCCACAACCTTTAAGAACCCGCAGTGTTCTATCTCGAATTTCTGCCACTGTTCCTTTAGTTACCTGATATTTCAAATGTTCCATAATTACCCCAAATAATTCTTTAGCGCCGCACTCTTGGGGAATTTGGATATAAGCCACAGGTACAGTTGGGGGCTTTCCTGCTTCTTGTTTGGGTTTATTCCTAAGCCTATAGGCATCACAACCCATAGTTTTACCCGTTCTTGATTCACCTACCACACGCCCAGACTGCCGTGATTGGCGCTTTCCTTCCAACCAATTATGGAGAATTTGCACCTGTTCGAGTGGGACAAAACCTTTACGATTTAATCGTTGAATCTCCGCCTGTAATTTGTCACTATTAACGGGAATATCACCCAATTGTTGAGCGACTGCTTGAGCTTCTTGTAAAGTCATTTTTACCACCCGTAATCTTCACGCATTTGTTCGTAATCAAAAACTTCCGGCATCTCTTGCTCAGGTTCGTTGTCAATAGATACCACCTCTACTACTTCCTCTAGCTCAACAGGTATAAGTTGTTTAGCTTTTTTGACCTCAGCCTGTTCTACTTTTTGGCGCTCTTTTTTGGTTTTCTTTTGAGTTTGGAATGTTTCGCGTTCTCTAACTTCAGCTAAAATTGAGCGATTGTTCACAGCCTTACCCGCTTCTCTGACCTTACGGCTGCTAGCTTTTGCCTCATCTAGAGATAGTTCCTCCAAATCTTGAGCATACGCACGAGCAAGAAATACCTCTTTATTCCCTTCTGTGCGGTAAACCAAAATCGTTGTGATATTTCTGGGGTCATATCGCAATACAACACTTTCCCCTGCGTAACCCGCTAAGAGTTCACCTCGATACATCAAGTTTTCAAATTGC
>JBPCQW010000057.1:0-28240 GCA_050997715.1 Hassallia sp. | reverse complement strand
ATGTCGTGCTAAGAACTTCTTTGACTGCTCGCCGAATCAGTCGGATATGACATTCAGCAGCCAGTTGGTGCCCTACACAAATAAAGATTGCGGCAGCACTACTGGGCGATCGCGAAATCAGTAACTTTTCCACTAATCCAAACATATCTTCTCGCGGGCAAGCCGGACTTGTCCAAGTGGATGCATCGTAAGTCGAAGGATCGCCGCCTTCCACTACCACCGCATAACCAGAAGTAATTGCCGGAATCACTATCTCTGGGTCGATAATTCCACTCGACCAAACAGGCAACAATACTGAGTCTATATCCGCGACTTTTTGAGCAATGTAGGCAATGTTTTTCGAGGCTCTAACGTCTTCGCCGGTAGCGTTAACGCCTACGTGTTCCCAGGGTTCGATGATGGTTATAGAATTGCGTAACAAATTGGGATGTAACAGCAAAAACTCTAAATCTTTCCGTGAATTGATGACTTTTTCTAAAGGCGAAGCGTGTCCCCATTCAAAAATGCCATCGGGGGCAAATAATTCTTTTTGGTCAAGTGGATTTTCCGAATTTCTATCTGCTAAGAAACGACCTAACAAAATATGTGCCGATTCAAAATCCGATCTGCCTGAATGCAAGTAGCCGGGAGTTAATCGCCAGTCGGCTGTGGTGGTTTTATTCTTGTTAAATTTGATAGCTTCTACCATGTGTTCTCAACAATTATTAATACGAAACCAATCAGCTAGTTTATCAGTTTATGGGAGTTTATCCAAGTCAGTCAAAAAAATTAAGTAATTAAGGTGGTTTGTTCGACATTAATCATGCGAGCGTAAAGAATTTGCTCGTTGACTGAGGTGATTATTGATTAACGATGATCACTGAGCAATTTTTATTTAAATTGCGGCACAAGTTATTTATTAATTGACCAAACAATATTTTCCATTTTCGGCATAGTTCAACCTTTTTATTCAGCTTGAAATTGACCGGAAGCGGTGGATTCTTTGATGAGTAATTCGTAATTATTATCTCAATTAATAATTACGAATTACTAGTTATTAATTACGAATTACAGAGTTGACAAAAAGACAAATTGGTGATAATTAAATCAGTTCTATAAACACACCGCTGCGGGAAAACTCTTCTTCTTCAGGAGTGAAGTAGGGAGCTTTATCTACAAGCTCAGGATCAAAACAGTATGTTTCTTGTAAAAATTGTCCGCTGATGACAGCCGACTCCAAATCCTGGATGTAATCTTGTGCAACCAGACACGCTTCCTTGATGCCTTCCCAATCGCCCTTCTGCAACAGCTTTTGCAATGTGGTTCTCGCCCCGGAAAGCCGCGATGCCGGCTTGAGCATACCATAAAGGCGGTAGATGCGATCGCTTGCAATACTGATATGTTTTAGTGCTTTGGCTCGTGCCAGTTCAGTGTCAAGGCTAGGCCAATAACGAGTGGTGTAAAAGGCTTTCTCATCCTTGTGATACCACTCCTCTGAGCGAGCAATCGAAGAGGAGACGGTGTTGTGCAGCTTCCAAAAGAATAAGCGCAGGGAGGAGCCATCAACTACAGTGGATAGTTTTGCCTCCATTGACACCTCAAAGTTAGTTAATTGTGTATCACGTCCAAGCAAAAGGTACTCCATCGGATACATTTCCACCTCTTTATTCTGCACCACATACATATTTAGGTGATGGCGGCAATAGGGGCAGGGGTACATGGCGGCAAATAATTTGAAGAAATCCTTAAAAACTGCCACCAGAGCTTTCTGCTGTACGTCGGTCTTGGTAGATACAATTTCAGCAGTGGTGTGAAAAACGCGCCATACTCCAGGACCAATATAGTATGGGAAGCTCACCCGCATTTGCGAGTCCTTGACATCACTCCGACCTAGATATATGTCAATAAATGCCACATACTGGGAAAGTGCGCCAGACTCGCGTCCAAATTCCTGACGTTCGCGCCGTTTCTGCACTCCATTTAAATAATAGTGTGTCAGACGCCATGCTTGCTTGAGCATCAGCTTTTGTTTTGGGGTGCATTTGTGAAAGTTCTCTGCAACATCTGCCCCATAAAAGCCAAACTCCCCCGATGTCTTAGTTGCCTCATACCACTGGTTTAAAGCCGCCTCGTCAGGTACTGTATTACTTTGGATGTCTGCGGCAGTGCTGACGCTGAATGCAGCCAGCAGCTTCGGCATGAAATCTTCATACCAATAGGTTACTGGCATCATCGCACCATCCACTTCCTCTGATGCTTGGGAGAGGATGACACGGTTCCACTTGTTCAGATACTCTTTTGGATGTTCCTCTGATTTGGCTGGTGGTGGAGCCATTTCTTGATTCAGCTCCATCTTCCGCAGTCGGTTGAGTTCGTTGATGGCAAGGACACCTTCGGCAATGTCACGCAAGTTGAAATGCTTTTTCTTCAGGGTGATCGCAAACTCGACTCCTGCCGCAAACTTGTCTTTGACATTGGCTGATTTGCGACGCGCTTCTAGCATCGCTTTTTCTTCTGCCAACATCTCTTTTGTCTTTTCTATTGTCTTCCAATTCTTGATGCGCTCTTCTAGTCGGGCATATTCATTTGTAAGGGATTCAACTACTGCATCGAGTACTGGATTACAAGCGGCTTCTACTACACCTAACCCTTTGTAGAGAGCGATCGCTGTCTTTACAAACTCCACGAAGTCAGTAATTCTATAAGGTAGGTTTCTCACCCGCAGGTGGGTTTCGTGATTGGCGGAGAAACTCTCGCGGAAGCAACGGTAGGCTGCTCCTTGAATCAAACGGAACAAACCAATTTGCATTTGCAAGCAAGACGTACCGCGCTTTTGCTCGCTTTGTGGGTGTTGCTTAAGTTGTTCTTTCAGCCGTCCTATCTCCAGATCGATGTCCGTGGTTGCTGTTTGTGCAGTGTCTTCGGTAGTGGCAGCGACTCCACCGTTGCTAGCAGTGACTGTTGCGGTTGTTTTTGGCGTGACGAGGGGAATTGGTGAATCTTTGTAGCCGATCGCGGTTTCTGACTTTTCTGGCACCAGCTTACAGAATTCCTCAAAGTCAATTGAAGCATCGCCATCATGATCGACTTCTTTGATGATCTCATCAAGTTCTTGATCTGTCAGCCCAAATTGGCTCATTACATTCCGCATTTCGTCAGCGGTAATCTGACCGCTGCCGTTTTCGTCAAACACGCTGAATGCTAGTGCCAAACGGCTCTTGCGATCGCCTTGCTGGGACACCATCAGCGCTTTGAATTCTTCAAAATCGATAGTGCCCGACAAGTCAACGTCTACCTCCTTAATCATGTCGCGCAATTCTGTGTCGCTGGGGTTCTGTCCTAACGAACGCATGACCTGCCCCAATTCTTCTGCTGAGACGGTACTGTTGCCGTCCTCGTCAAACATTTGGAAAGCTTCCCACAACTTCGCCACCTCTTCAGACGTCATTACCTTGTTTTCATGCTCCACAGACATCATTAATAAATCCTCAATAATTGTTAAACTTTGCTATTTAACAGTACTGTGAATTATGTTACGTCTATTGATATAAATCTGGGTAAACACCGCTTGAAATAGTAACTAACTACCTGTTATTTTGAGGTATTACCAGGATTTACCAGGGAATTAGAGAGCAGATGTCCGGTTTATTGTCGTTCTTCAGCCCTCAGCCCCTATATCAATCAATTTTGACGCGGAAGCGAATGAAGCCGTAATTTTTACCAGTGGTGTTGTCGAGATTGCCAAAATTAGCGATCGCTACTCCTTTAAGATTATTTTGGTTAGAACAAACGTTATTCGTTGGTAACGGCGCTAAAGGCGATAAAAAGCCCACATTATCGCTATCTGCGGCATTCGTCCTCGGTGTAACTGTGTTCGCCATATTTACCAAAATGCCACTACCTGAACCAAAACTGTCAGGAATGAACTTTGTCGCGTTGGGGATGGAGTCACAAAATTTGGCATTTTGTACGGGCTGATTGCCATCGGAAAGGAAATATACGGTATATTCTACTTCATCGCCACTTTGCAAAGGTATTTGCGGATTAATGATGGGAACTCCTATCGGCGGTAGTTGTGACCATCCGGATGCATTGTCATTAACGTCATTTGGGTCATCAATAAAGGTATTAAAGTTTACATTATTTATCGAGACACCGTTTCTAATTACATTGGTAATTCGCTTGACTCCACGTAGTTGCGGTAATTGAGGTGGGTTGACAAAATTGATGATTGTGGGGTCAGGATTAATACCGTCGCCGGTGGGTTGGTTGACATTGCCCTTAGTATCTGGGTTGCCGGAATTTACACCGGAACCGGGTAGATTGGGGTTAATTGTGTCACTGGCATCAGAGGCGATCGCCTGACCGTTATCTCCTGTAAAATTAATACTGGCTATGTTGCTGATTCTCCTTTCAGAATTAGGCAGAATGCGGGCGTTATAAGTAACTGTAACAGTGCTGTTTGGCGGCACGATGCCAGGATTGGAAAAAGCAATCGAATTGTCAGTACCGTTAAAACTGCTCTTGGGAAGGCTGGAAGCAGCGTTAAAACCGGAAGAAAATTCAATCGTGTTTGCAGTATCTTGTAAAATTTGTAGTTGTGCGGGAACGCGATCGCTAATAACTAAATTATCTACAGAACTAGCTGGATTCGGATTGGTAACGATGATGGTATATTGGATATCATCACCGACTGTGACAGTTTTTGTATTGTCATTGTCTCGCAAAAAGCGGACTGACTTACGAATTGTCGGAGTTAAAGAAGCTACAGTTACATCTTCACCAGGATTTGCCGCGTCATAACTTGTACTCGTCGTACCGTTGGCTGTGGTGCGGGTTGGGTCAACATAAGTAGCAGTTGCGGAGTTCTGATAAACACCATCGGCTACGGTTGCAGAAATGTCAGTTGTAAAGGTAATTTCTACAGTAGCGCCGCCGGGGATATCAAATGTGCCAAAATTAACAGTAGCTGCGCCAGCAGTTGCATTGTTAATTGCGTTACGAGTTGCTCCACCAGTTACATTGATAGTGGGAGTGCTTGAGCCATCATAAGTAAAACCAGCTGGCAAAGTATCGGCAATATTAACGTTAAGCGCTGTACCCCGGTTGACAGCATTAGAAACGGTGATAGTATAACTTGCTTTACTTGGCTTGTTAAGTGGACCGGGCGTGCTGGTAGTTTTATTAACAGTTAATATCGGCAAACACTCAGCACCGGAATTTGCACCGGGAATACTGCCGGCGGCTGCACTAACTCCACTAGAACCTGTAGTAGAACCAAAGTTTTGCGTCGGGTCAATTGGGTCGCCGGTACCACCAGGAGTGCCACCGTTAACATTGACAACCGCACCAGCACTGCTAAAAACAACACCACCACCGCCACCACCACCAGGACCGTGCGGTGAAACAAATCTGACATCACCACCTCTACCACCATTGGCAGTTACGGTCAAACCTGTAAGGTTATTATTGGCAGCGGTAACTACCACACTACCACCAGCACCCGCACCACCAGCACCATCGTTTTCCACATTGTAAGCATTATCACCATTAGCAGCGATCGCACCATTACCACTAATGCTGCCAGTACGAATTAATACCATACCTCCACCAGGAGCGCCGCTGCTGGCAAGACCATCAGGAAGAATACCTTTGATGGTCGAGGTACGATTATTACTTGAGCCTGAGCCACCACCCCCACCCAGCACGATGCGAGCAACATCAGCTCCAAAAGCTGTACCACCAAAACCGCCGATAAAGCGTAGAGAATTCCAAGATTCACCTCCCAAACCGCCAAAACCGCCGTTACCACCACCACCACCACCGGAGTTTTCATTGTTTGCACCGCTGGGATTTCCATCAGTTGCACCACCGCCGGCGGTTCCAGGTGCGCCTCGACCGTAGCTGCCATTTGGGTAGCCTTCATTGATATTATCTATTAGTTGAGGAATGGCTAAGGGATTTCCACTTGTGTTGTTAAATCTTTGAATGATAAAGCGGGGTGTACCTGCAATACCTTCACCTTTGGAACCGTTAGCTTGTTGGGTTGAGAGGGTGCGGTAGTCATTGAATGATAATCCAGGTTCCCCATTAAAAAATCTTCCACCGCCACCACGGAAACCTTTACCAGTGACATCTACAGTGGCGTTGTTCAAATTGAGGTTCCCCGCAACATCATACACCAAAACCCCGCCTGTAGAGCCGTTCCACGGGGCAGCTGTTAAAGTAGAATTTACACTAGCGCTAGAGTATTGGGGGACGCGGATTACTTGATATCTTCTTTGTCCTTGAGTGCCAAAGTCAGCGTTGCTATAAGAATTTCTCAACCCACCACCGGAACCTGTACCTTTGATAGATATGGAATTTCCCGAAATAGAACTCGCTACGACATATTCATAATTCCCAGCAGTCGAGTTGGTGTAACCACTGGCACCGGTTGCTCCCCCGGATGGAGCGACTTTGGTATTTGCACTATTACCACCCCCCGCAACGCCATCACCGTAAGCATCTGTGTTACTAGAATTAATATCTGCTGCTTGCATTTGGATGACTAACAACAAGTCACCTGCTTGAATTGGCGCTCCGTTGGTGGGTGTTCCGACGGGAATTGACGTTGCACCGGGCGATATGGTAGTATTTGCCTGACCTGGATAATAGGTATTAATTATCCCACTTAAAGGTACTGGACCATCTCTGCCAGGAATGGCGCATAATTGCGGTGTAACTTGAGCCGCTACCGGGAAAGCAGTAAATAAAAGCAGACTTTGATAACTAAATGTAGTTGTCAGTAAAATTACAGGAATTTTCATTTCTTCCTTTGCGTCTTTGCGCCTTTGCGTGAGATAAAAATAATGTGGTTCATTTACCTGAAAATGGTTCTATCTGTAAGTCGTTTTCTTGTTCTTCGATGATGATTTCTACACCCCTGATATCTTTGAAAATCAATTCCGCACGTCTGTCTCGTGCTGTATCAACACGGCTATTACCTTGAGAACGTCGCTGAGTTTCCCCTAATGAGCGAATGGTCATGCGTTCTGGCGCGATCGCATTCTTTAAGAGATAATTTCTCACAGACGAAGCACGTCGCTTACTCAATGCCAAGTTGTATTCATCACTTGCACGGGGGTCTGTATGTGCTTCAATTTCCACGATAATAAAAGGATATTGACGCAATACTTCGATAACGCGATTTAGCACGGTTGCACTTTCAGGACTGATATTAGATTTATCTAAAGCAAAGTGAATAATACGCGGTATTTTCAAACGTATCGGTTCTGGTTTTGGTATAGGTTCTGGTATAGGTTCTGGTATAGGTTCTGGTTTTGGTTCTGGTGCAGCGCTGACACAGTTTGGATTTTGGATTTTAGGTGTTCGTTGGATTACTTGCGAAGCATTAATAGAACGGATAATCGCGTTGTAAGCTGGTTCGGAAGTGCCATATTTAGGAACAGTAGCGATCGCACTAATTTTGTCTCCCGTCTGCAACTGAGTTAAACTAGCATTAAACTTGCCTTTTTCATCTACACTCACCGTTGCCAAAGGCTGACTCAAAGGACCATAATCATTGTCTTGCTCGTCAACTCGGTAAATTTCGACTTGAGAACCAGCATCAGCAGTACCATTAATTAAAGCTTTCCCATTGACAATAAATAACTCCGAACTAGCAAACTCTGGTGCATTCACCGCTCCATTACCTGTATCTATGCGTCGGTTTGAACTGTTACGCTTAGGGTTAAAACCATCACCACGTTGAAAGTCGCTGACATCTAGATTTTGCTGAGTGTTCAGGTCAATACTCAAACCTTCTAACTCACCAAATCTGTTATTTTGAATCACGTTACCCAACGCTGAACCAAAACCATAAGCTTTACTGGTGGGAAACGCAGTCACCACCACCCCAGGTCCAGTTTGATGACTGATTTCATTATCAATAACTTGATGTTCGTTGCCCATCAAATAGACCGCAGCGCGTCGCAAACGCTTACCATTGAAAGCGATGCGGTTATCGCGAATTTGTACTTTACCTTCAGGTTTGAATAAATAAACACCCGCACCATCGTTACCGCAAATCAAATTGCCCTGAAGTTGGGAGTTAGAAATTACCCCTTCTAAACGCACTGCATCAGGCATTCCCGCAAGACCATTACCGACGATGATGTTTTCGAGCATCAAAGTATTTTCCGCACGCTGCGAGGTAATAATGGCACTGCCATCATGGTAAGAAATACGGTTGCGTCTAATCGTCGTACCCCTGCTGTTGAAAACGTAAACCCCAAAGGCAGATGTTTTTTCTGGCATTTTTTCATCTGGAGTAATACCCAACCAGTTATTTTCCAGCACCACATTTTTCGTGCTTTTGTCAATAAAGATATCCGCTGGCGGTATAGTTAAAGTTGCGCCTTGGTTCGACGAACTGAAACCGTAAATACTTAAACCGCGAATTTGCACGTTATCAGCAACGACACTTAAACCGCGAAGTATATCTTTGTTAGGTGCAGGAGTTATTGCCACCATCGGTTTAGGGATAGCAATTTCTGCCGTAGCTGAACGAGAAGCGTTGTAACCCAGTTGAGTAGTACCATCAATTACCACCGACTTTGTTAAAGCTGGTAATTCTTGCTGTAACTGGATAGTGGTTTCACTTAATGGCAAGTTAAATTCTATACGTGAGTCCGGCGTATTTTGCTGAACCAAAGCTTTTTCAGCAGTGGTTAATTGTTGTAGTGGTAAAGTGTTGTTTATTAAGGCGATCGCTTCTCGTAAAGTCAACTTATCATCAGCTTTGACAGCATCTTCCCCACTGTTCACCACAACCCGCAACGAAGAGGAGGGGGAAACTGGAGATTGACTAGCTGCTATTTCTGGTGAAATAAGCAAGAAAAAGCATAACGATGATATAAAAAGTTTTCTCGTAGTCAGCACTTTAGTGCTTATTTGAGCGCTGTTAGCTTTTAGCTTTCCCGCAGGGTAGCGCTCACTAGGTCGTATAATTCCACTCATATGCACTCCTCATTTATACTGATAAAAACAGATTGTTTCGTCATTGAGAAGCATTGATATCAGACTTCTCTGTCACCGAGGAGGGGGAAAGGATTTCTTAAGAAACCCCTTTCCCCTTTCCCCCTCTTTTTCATAGTTTTAACCTCAGATTCCTGCTGTTGTCTCGGTACTACCTTTTGTCGTCCAAAACCACCAAAAAGCTCATTTACCTTAAAGCTGATGTTCAAATAAGGACCACCATTCGAGCGATAACCTGTAAAATCTCGGTCATCGATACCACCAAAAGCGTAACCTAAGCCGATTCGCAAATCAGGTGTGAAATAATACCCCCCTTCTAGCGCGACACCAAATTCGTTGTATCCTTGCTCAGGTTGACCAATCCAGCGTCCTTCCACTGCTAAATCGGTGCGGTATCCTAGTTGATAACTTGCGCGTAACTGTGCTAAATGCACGCTGCTACTGTTAGTAAAGTTATTAGCCAAGTAACCTGTGCTGTTACGATATGCGTATTTACCGTAGAATTCCCACTGCCAATTAGGTGCGTAGATAGCTTCGGCAGCAAAGAGATGATCTATCGAATTGTTACCGCTACCGTTTAACAAATTATCCGGAATCGTCGAGGGATTTTGGCGATACTCGTAACGCAGTAAAGCGTTAAAATTATCGTTATTCGGATCACGGTAAGCTAAACCTACTTTCAGATTTGCGGTGTCTCCCAATCCTTCTAAAAGTTGATTTGCACCACCCGCTTGGTGATAGCGGACTAATGCTGTTAAAGCGGGTGTGATTTTGCCAGCGACATTTGCGGAAATTACGGTATTACTGCCGCCGCTACCATTGCGATACTCAAATTGGGCACCTGCTTGGAAGTTGGGATTATCGGTGTATTCCAACCCGACGTTGTAAGCATCACCGGAAAACAGTCCTTCATATGAAGCACTTTGTCCCACAGCATAAGGTTGAGCAAATCTAGCTCCTGCTGCTGTGGGGGTAAATAAATTGTTGAATATGTGTTCGTAACCTAAATTAAGTTTTAAACCTGGTGCTAAACGGATGCGATGATTTAGTCCTACCGCTCCTTGATCGCTCAAACCTTCAACACCTGATAAAATCGAGTAACGTCCGGTGATGTTGGTATTTTCAGAGAGTTTGTGGTCAAGAATTGTATCTAAGCTGGTGATACTGTTGCCTTTGAGTAAGCCACCATCATAGAATTGGTGTGCTAGTCGCATGGTTACGCCAGGATACAACGCCCAATCTAAACCGAGAGTGGTACGGTTAGGATATAAAACGTCGCTATCACCTAGGTTAAGTTCATTTTGAGCGCGGAAAGTTAAAGCGTTGCTTAAAGGAACGTTGAGATGAGATACTATTTGACTAGCGTTACCGTCAAACTGGTTGCTGATTTTATCTTCACGGGAACGATTGACATACTCTATACCCAATTCTGATGCACCTAGCTTTTGCTGAATACCTGCGCGAATGGTGGTAAGTTTATTATCAACTCGACTTCCTGGGGTGGGTTGCGGTTGGGGGTTGAATAAGTCAAAAAATTGGGTGCGAGTTGCGGGAGCAATACCAAAGTTATCTTCGCGATCGTATCCGAGATTAAAGCTGGTAGAATCAGTTAATTTCGCGATCGCTGATGCACCATAACGAGTTTGTCCGGGTGTAAAACTTGATGTGGCATTATTAGAAAAGTTTTCTGTCAGAGAACGATAGTAAGCTTTACCTTGAATGCGATCGCTAAAATTCCCAAATCCTTCTAAACGATAAGCAGAACCGCTAACATCCCCAAAGGTGAGAGAATTATGGTTAGAGCGAGCATACTCACCGACAATTTGACCGTTTTTACCCAAAGGTGCGAAAAAGTCAAAGCCGTATAATTGAAAGTTTTGCGCTCCTTGATTTTCTCGCAGATAACTACCCGCAATAAATGGAGTTGTATTTCCCGCTTCTCCTCTAAAGTTGTATTGCAGTCTTCCAGCGTAAAGATTTGCATCTTCACCCCCATCATTTTGGTAAGTTACAACAATACGCTTGACAAGAGTACTCCCAAAAGGATTTAATTCTGTAGCGAACATCGGACGGTGAAAATTCAGCGTTCCCCGGTCATAATCAATATCGTAGTCTGCACCACGCAATAACGGTTTGCGTTCAACTACTGTACCGGGACGATTGATTTCTTCTGATTCTAAGAAGACGTTTTCACTACCTGCGGTAACTAAACGACGGGATAAAAAGTATGTTCCACTCAAACCAGTCGGGGTGATAGTATCTCGTTGGAAGCCTTCGATATTGTTTGCATACAAAGCTGTTAATTGCAGGTTGCCAAAATTGTAATTTCCTTTAAACCCGTGGAGTTGTCTGGTGGTTGCGGTGTAAAGTTGCGAAGTTCTCGCTAATTCAGTTGTGTTGTAATCTCCCCACATAAAGTAGTCGGGTTCCGCTCCGGGTACGGGAGACGTGCGTTCAAAACGAGCATAAACACTGTCTGTAGAAGGTGCGGTAGAAGTAACTGTAGAACTATCACCGTAGACAGGATATTGTTTTTCACAAGATTGAATACTACCAAAAAGGCGATTATCACCATTACAATCTTGATTGAGAGAGCGATCGCTATTAAATGCACCTGTAAATAACCAATCCCCAACTTTACCCGTAGCAAACACAGCAGCATTTAAATCTACTTCCGTTCCTTGTTTTTTCGGGTTGAGAAAGTCACGGTAACTACCCCAATAATTTGTTCCTCCCGCACCAATCCGCAGATTTACAGAACCCGTTGCCAAAGAAGGACGTAAGTAAGTGATGAATTCTACATCGGTATACGCTTCTAGGGGAGAAGAGGAGAGGGGGAGGGGGGGAGGGGGAGAGGACAAGGGAGACAAGGGAGAAAATTCACTTCCAAGTCCTCCAAGTCCTCCAAGTCC
The DNA here is from genome assembly GCA_050997715.1 of Hassallia sp. Classification (GTDB taxonomy): domain Bacteria; phylum Cyanobacteriota; class Cyanobacteriia; order Cyanobacteriales; family Nostocaceae; genus Hassallia. Next base: position 16,331 of record JBPCQW010000057.1, on the reverse strand, counting down.
TCCTTGTCCCCTTCTCTCCGTGTCTCCTTGTCTCCGTGTCTCCTTGTCTTCTAATGCATCTACGGCAGCGCGAATTTCTACTCTTTGCGCTTCTAAAGTCGATTGCAGGGTTGCAGTAAATATACCATTACGCGCAAGTACTTGAAACCCGCTTGCGTCTTTGTCTTGGTCTGCACCGATAAACTTACCTGCGCTAGCGGTTAAAGTAACGGTGAAATTTTTGGGTATGATTTCCCCATCTTCATCAATAATTTTACCATTTAACTCGATAGTTGAACGTCCATCAGCCGGAAGTTGGCGATCGCCTGTAGGTGCAATACTGATTTTTGCCTTTCTTTGTTTAACTGTGAGTTTGACGCTAACAGGTTTACCAGTAGCAGCTTGTGCAGTGATAGTATTTTCACCCTCTGAGAGCGGAACGTTATACCAAACTTGAGTATTTTGTTGTGCAGCATCTTTTTCTACCTGCGTAACTATACTTGCGTCAATCAACTTACCATTCACTTTTACCGTAACTTCAGCGCTGGAGTGATATTCAACAACTAAATTAGTTTTATCCTCTGTAATAACACCACCTTGCGGACTAACAATCCTCACTTCATCAGCAGTAATACTTGCATTACTTTTTATTTGAGTTTCGCTCATACTGGTTGAAGGTATATGTATTTCCTCGGATACGTCTTGGGAGAGTGGGGAGTGGGGAGTGGGGAATAGGGGAGATGGGGGAGATGAGGAAGCAAATTCACCCTTGTCCCCCTTGTCTCCATCTACTAAGTCATCAGGTTGAACACTCGGCGAAAAAACAGCAGCGCTATCTTCTTCAACTGGTGCAATTAAGTGAGATAATTTAGATGGCTTTGCGCTTTCTTGATTTTGAGGATTTGTATTTGCCGTTGCGCTTGCAGTCGGGAAAATTGGCAGCGAACCACAAATTGTCAGTAAAGTTAATTTTCTCAAACTTGCTCGTGTCATCTTATTGTCGTCCCTCCCTAAAAGCGGGAGTTACGGCAAAATTCATCCGTGCCATACCACCGGGAGCAAGTCGTACAAGCCGAGATTGACTATTTTTTTGGATGCTGCGGAGGTTGGGAGCGAGAGCATAACCTGGTAAACTAGTTAAATCTAAAGTGCCAGTGCGATCGCCTGAAATTACATTTGCTAAAGAAAACAACCCATTGGCATCGGTGACAATGCGATTACCGTCATCCATGTAAACCACAGCGTTAGGTATTCCCGGTTCTCCGGGTTGTTGTTCACCGTCAAAGTTTTTATCTACAAACACACGTCCAATCAAAGTTGCACAATCGGAAATTATGCCGGGACGAATTTTTAGCAAATAGCTAGCTGTATTACTTTTGATGTTGCCAGCATTCGCAACCGCTAAATTTCTCCCAGTTCCCCGCACTGCATCCGGTGTAACAGTCGCAGCATAAACTACATTTAAAGTTGCTTGTGCAGGGATGCTAGCGGCATTGATGGTGAATGTGCGGTTTTGTGGTGGTGTGGTTGATATTGTGACTGGTGTTGTTATCGCAGCATTTGTTAAAGTTGCTTGCGGCGATCGCGTTATTAATTGCAGCCCTAATGGTAAAGTATCTGTAAGAGTGAGATTATTCGCACTCCCATTGCCAGTGTTGCGGATGGAAACACGGTAAATTACTGTATCTCCAGGTTCAGCAGCAGCGCGATCGCTACTTTTGATAATCTGCAAAGCTGCAACAGCTGTGGTTAGTGATGTGCGATTGGTGTTGACATTTTGGATATTGTCACCCCCAAAAACTGCTGTATTTACAATTTCATCCGCAGATGCACATTTTGCTTCCCAAGTCAATATTCCCGGAAGCAGCAAAAATAGGATAAGGTAATTATACCTCCACCGTTTGATTATCAATCTCATTTCAATACCCGAATCGTAAAATAAGCGTTTTTTGTGCAGATTGGCAAAAATAAACTACCCACCGATTACATTCATCAGCAGAGTGGAAATACGCTCATTTTTTGCGTATGAGAGTCCGGAAAACTTTTCCCATACTCAACACCAAATGCCACCGATACTCAATATTGGAATTATCGGTTTATAGATGCCTTATTTAAATTTGATAAATGCCCTAATTATTTCTTGAGGTAGATGCTGCAATTACCTTACATATGCAGCAAACAGATTCTTCTGCAAACTCAATATAACTAGGAATGTATAAATTTGTAATGAATATTTAATAACTTTGCAGATATTTTACAAATTCATGTTTTTGATAACTGAATTTTTTTAAATAAACAAGAGAAATATTACTTATTTATCAAAGTAAAGTTGGTTACTAAAATATTTTAAATATAATATTTAAGTGGTGAAAAAATACCTAGATGTAATTTTTATGTGCAGAATAAATAGAGCGATTCTCTGTAGAAGAAGCTACGCTTACGCGCTGGAAAAAACAATTCTTTACCAACTATCAAAAACCGATTAGCAATATTTACAGTATCGCCCTAAACGTCCTAGAACAATTTATTTTTGCCAATCACACCTGCAACCACATCTCCTGAATTGATAACGTAGCGACTTGTACCCAAAATTAATTCAAAATTGTTTTCTTTATTTCTTAATTTGGACTTTTGACTAAGTATTAGAGTGTAAATAAACGCGCTTTTTAGTAGTAAGCGGCTCTATCCTTTAAAATCCAAAGAATGAGCGTTAAACCGCTCATTACGAAGAAAGAGTATTTTAATTACAAGAGAAGGCAGCTATGCTCAGGGCAGGAGGCAGGAGGAAAGAAGTATGAATTAAAACTTACTTTGTGCGTATAAAGCCCACTTTCAAAGAAGAATTGTATCGAGATGCGTAGCACTCCTATACAAAGCGTCTTGCTTCAATCCCACGTTTATAGGACTTACGCACGAGTTACGGAATAACGAACCGCAGAGGACGCAAAGTACACGGAGGAATAAGAGTTTGAGAGGTATTTTGCGTAAGTCCTAGTTTAAAAACGTCCAACTGAACCTCCTGCCTCCTGCCTCCTGAAACCCACTTACTTTATCTTGCGTGTCAATTTCACTCTTGTAAAACCATAACTGGCTGTTGATACAAAGGTACTGTGAATGTGACTGTTGAACCAAGCCCTTCACCCAAGCTGTAAAAATTGACTTCACCACCCATTGCTTCTACTAGCTTCTGAGATATTGCTAGTCCTAAACCTGTACCACCATATTGACGAGTACGGGAGCCATCTACTTGCGAGAATAATTGAAAGAGTTTATCTTGTTTATCTAAAGAAACGCCAATACCAGTGTCTGCTACACGCACTCTGACGATACCAGGAAATTGCTGGTCTTGAAAGACTACTTTTTTGCGAACTACGTCAGCGCTGAGAGTTATACCACCTTCATGAGTGAATTTTATCGCGTTGCCAACTAAATTGATGATTACTTGCTTAAGCCTCAGATAGTCACCGTAGACAAGAATTTCATCGGAGGTATCGGGGGTTTGCATCTCGAAGCTGAGGTTTTTCTGTTCAGCTTGCATCTGCATGGAATTTCCCACATCACTCAATAACTCGTCCAGATTTACTGAACGAAGTTCGAGATCCATTTTGCCGGCTTCGATTTTGGCAAAGTCTAAGATGTCTTGGATGATATCGAGTAGGTGTAGAGATAATTTATGCGCTTCTAGTAAAAATTGGTTTTGTTCTTCCACATCATCTGCCATACCGTCTAAAATCAGCCGTTGAAAGCCGATCATCCCATTTAGGGGGGTACGAATTTCGTGAGATACATTCGTGAGAAATTCGGTTTTCAGACGGGAGGCTTCTTCGGCTTTTTGACGTGCGGCTTCTAATTCTTTATATAATGTCGCGTGAGCGATCGCTGTTCCTAATTGATCTGCTACTTCTTTTGCCAAGTCTAATTCTAATGAAGTCAACTTGTAACACTCGTCCCGCAAGCTGACGGCAATTAAAGCATTCGGTTGGTCTTGATGGCAAGTCGCAACTACTAAAATTTTCTCTTGCCCAAACAGTATATGCTTAGGCTTATTTTCTACAATTGGTTCTAGGGTTGCTAAAGCTTGAGCAAATGCAGTTTCAGTTGCTAAATCTATTTCTAAGCCTAGCATTGAGTCAATATTTGGCTTGTGATACTCTGCTATTATTGATACCTTTGCGCTTTCTCTTTGGTAGGGACAGATAATACAGCGCTCTAACCGCAGTGCTTTTCCTAAACTGTCAACTGTTTGTTGCCAAATAATATCTAAATCTAATGTCCTTCTGATGTTTCTGGTAATTTGACTTACTAGCTTTTGGTATTGATGTGAACTTAAAGCTAACTCTAACTCTGTTGGTTGTGGTGTTGGCAGATGTACTGCTTTTTTGTTGCTTTTTGTTTGTAGCAATCGTCCCATTACTAAAACTGTTGTCGTGGCTGTGCCTAAGGTCGGCATAATTGGGCTGATTACCAACTCCAACTCAAATAATTCCTGACGATAGCTGAACCAGCATTGACACCTTTCTGGTACCAAATTTTTCACAATTCGCCCTAAACGTTGCAAATAGGCAACCTTTTCCACCGGAGCGAAAATTTCATCCCGATTGAGATCGCCTATTATTTGCTCAGAATTTATCCCCAAGCGATCGCCTGCACTCCAATAAAATGTCAGGTAATCTCCTGTGGTGTCTTGGGTGTACACCAACTCCGATCCCAGAGTTGGTACTGAGTTTTCAGCTTTACTGGTAATAGATTTCAGATTCTTCGACAATAGATTCGGAAGTTGGGAGTTGGCAGTGATACTCATGACTTGAGCTAGAGAAACAAACGTCAGCCACAATTTAGCAAAAGCTGCTTAAAGTTTGGCATAAATTGTTACAGCTTGTGGCATACTCGCAATGTTTTTTCGCCAATTTGTTATCCTCGACAAAAAAATTTACATTTTTTCATCCTCTCTTTATAACTTATCTGAGATAAGTTAATCATTCCATTCACCGCGTGGTGGAACAGGTGTACGGTAAGGAGTACGCGTCAGTTCATCATCTCTGGGAACTTCACCGCGCAACCACTGACGAATTGCCACCTCAATCACTTTACTGGGATCGTTGGTCAAATGCTGAATTTGCTCTACTAACTCAGAATCAAGGTGGATAGCGATTTCTACCTTATCGGCTTGTCTATTTTCCGCATCGGTAGCTTTCTGTTTCATATTCATGGCTTTGTATAAGGAGAAATTCATGTTGTCAAAGGCTTTGTGAAGAAGACTGACACACTAGTAGTTGATTTGACAAATCTTCGTTTCTTGGAGTTCGATTTTCAATCCATACTGCCAAAGTAACAGTTTAGTCGAATGAACTCACAATTTTCAGAGAATCATGACAAAACAATAGCTTTATAAATTTTCTCAGTCAATCAGCAATTTCCGGGCAATCACTAAAAGCGATCGCTTCGCAATGTGTACTTTTTGCAGTTCTTCATGTTTATTGTACGCCTCTGGTTGTTCAATACCAGATGCTATAGATATAGACCTTCATATTTTCTTAAGGGGAAAGGGCAAAGGGGAAAGGGAAAAGGGAAAGAATTATTACCCATTACCGCGTTCCCCATTCCCCCGGCAGCGTAAGCGCTATAGATTGCATTACAATACATGAAGTAAATAGCTCATCTCACCTCGCTTGCCGCTTAATTAAAGAACTATATGACTGACGTTCCCGCAGCTCGCATTCGCAATTTTTGTATTATTGCTCATATCGACCACGGGAAATCTACCCTCGCTGACCGCTTACTGCAAACTACTGGTACGGTGGAACAGCGGCAGATGAAGGAACAGTTTCTCGACAACATGGATCTAGAACGGGAGCGCGGCATTACAATTAAGCTGCAAGCTGCCCGGATGAATTATAAGGCAAAAGACGGTCAGGAGTATGTACTGAATTTAATTGATACTCCTGGACATGTGGATTTTTCGTATGAAGTATCGCGGAGTTTAGTTGCTTGTGAAGGCGCACTTTTGGTAGTTGACGCTTCCCAAGGTGTAGAAGCGCAAACTTTAGCGAATGTATATTTAGCACTAGAGCATAATCTAGAAATTATCCCAGTTTTGAATAAAATAGACTTGCCTGGAGCAGAACCAGAAAGAGTAATTAGCGAAATTGAGGAAATAATCGGTTTAGATTGCAGTAATGCGATACAGGCTTCTGCTAAAGAAGGAATTGGCATCGATGAAATTTTAGAGTCAATTGTGGAGCGTGTACCACCCCCACAGAATACGATAGATCAACCTTTAAGGGCGTTGATTTTTGATAGCTACTACGACAGCTACCGGGGAGTGATTGTTTATTTTCGGGTGATGGATGGCACACTAAAAAAAGGCGATCGCATTTATTTGATGGTGTCCGGGAAAGAATACGACATTGATGAGTTAGGTGTACTTTCTCCCACTCAAAAGCAAGTTGATCAACTCCACGCTGGGGAAGTAGGTTATTTAGCCGCATCGATTAGAGCCGTAGCCGATGCACGGGTAGGTGATACAATTACCCTCAGTGCCAAGAAAGCTTCGGAAGCTTTGCCCGGTTACACCGAAGCTAAACCGATGGTCTTTTGTGGAATGTTCCCCATCGATGCTGACCAATTTGAAGACTTGCGGGAAGCTTTAGAAAAGCTGAGTTTAAATGATGCGGCACTGCACTACGAACCAGAAACCTCTAGCGCAATGGGATTTGGTTTCCGTTGCGGGTTTTTGGGGTTGCTGCACATGGAAATTGTCCAGGAACGCTTGGAACGGGAATATAATCTAGATTTAATTATTACAGCGCCGTCAGTAGTTTACCGGGTGACGACAAATAAGGGTGAAGTGCTGTACATCGATAACCCCAGCCGTTTACCTGCACCCAATGACCGAGAAAAGATTGAAGAACCTTACGTTCAGGTAGAAATGATTACGCCTGAGACGTATGTAGGTACTTTGATGGAGTTGTCGCAAAATCGGCGCGGTGTCTTTAAAGATATGAAGTATCTTACCAAAGGACGCACCACACTGACTTACGAGCTACCTTTGGCAGAAGTTGTCACCGACTTCTTTGACCAAATGAAATCGCGATCGCGCGGTTACGCAAGTATGGAATATCACATCATCGGCTATCGCGAAAATCCTTTGGTGAAGCTGGATATCATGATTAACGGCGATCCGGTGGATTCTTTAGCGATGATTGTCCACCGAGATAAAGCTTACGGTGTTGGGCGAGGGATGGCTGAAAAACTTAAAGAATTGATTCCCCGACACCAATTTAAAGTGCCAATTCAAGCATCTATTGGTAGTAAGGTTATCGCAAGCGAACATATTCCCGCATTGCGGAAAGATGTGTTAGCTAAGTGTTACGGTGGTGACATCAGCCGAAAGAAGAAACTTTTACAGAAGCAAGCAAAGGGTAAAAAGCGGATGAAATCTTTGGGTACGGTGGATGTACCGCAGGAAGCTTTTATGGCAGTGCTGCGCTTGGATCAAGATTAATATGGGTAGGGCATATGCCCTACTTATTTGTTAGTTTGGGTGAGCCGCTTTGTTAAAATAGCGATCGCTTTCACATCAGGCAAAGTACATGAAATTTATAGGTTTAGTTTTACCGATTGTTACAACTTTATCTTTGTTTCCTACTGTTGCAACTGCCGGATATGAGCGGGATTGTGGTTATGAAAAGCTTACCAACTATAACCCACGAACAAGAAACTATGAAACAACACGGGAATGGGTGTGTAGAAGAAAATGGCAACCTACACAAAACCAGACGCAAAACCAAACACCCATACCCAATGTACGCCGTCCTGAAGAAGATCAAAAAACTTGTATTTCCAGAATTAGTTCTATGCTTCTAGCAGCTGATTCATATTCAGAAACAGGAAAGAACTTTCGCTATAAGCGTCCTCATAGTGTCACCCCAGAACAAATGAAAGCCGCCGGATTAAGAAATCATGGTATTGATCACATAAACGAGATGTGGCGTAGCCCTTTACCTAAGATTTCAATTTCCCTAATGAGTGAGCAAGAAGCAGTTATCTATTGTCGTTGATAAGGTACTTCATTTTTATTGGTACATTTTTTCATTATATCAGTATTCACAATGTGGAATATTTTGCAATAAAGAAACCTATATTCATGATTTTAGGCTTTTGCACCCGAAAATTCTATCCTCATTTCTCAACTTCCTCACGAACGATATCGATTGATAGTCCCAACAGCTCCGCTATTTGTTCAACACCTAACCCCATTTGCAGTAAACGAGGAATCGCATCAAGTCTGGCTTGTTGAGCCTGTTGAGCTTGTTCTTCTGGGGTTGGGTAGCGATTTCCTGGCTCATCATACCATGATAAAACTTCGCGTTGAATGATTCCAGAAGGATCAGGCGATCGCCCAATTCCTAATTTAATCTCTGGCATCCAAAATGGTTCTCTTTTTTGCAATTCGTAAGATCCATCAATCAGCTTATAAACTTCAAATGGTTGATGACGGTCTCTTTGCCAATATTCCGGATTATAAATGACGTAGTATAATACCCCCAAATTCGCATAAATCGCGGCTTTGGTGTCATACTCGTCTCCTGGTGTCCAGGAAACCACCTCTAAAACAAGCGTCGGTGGTATATCATTTTCTTCCCACACAACATAGCTTCTGCGAGATTTTCCTTGTTTGCGTCTTTCCACACCCAAACTCAAAAAACCATCGGGAACAATCGGGACTCTAGGATTGACTCCAGTAGTGTGGTAAACTCCCATATCGACAGCGAAAAACCAATCTTGGCGAGTTTTCCAAATCGCTTCTAGTAAAAACAGCAGAAAGTTGGGGATAAAATTCTGGTCTTCGTTATCCACAGGTGTATCGTCGGAACATGGAAGTTCTTCGCTGCTGGGTAAACATTGTCGTAGGTTGGATGACATCATAAACAAATTGTAGTAAGGGCTTAAGCGCTTAAAGCTTAACCAGCCAAATTCTACTTTACCAATTATGATAAAGCTGACGAACCCAATGTAAAGGTTCTTCATGAGAAAGCCTAATTTTCGGTTCAAATCTTGGATAAAGATTTTCTAGCATCGCTACATCTTGGCGAATTATTTCCTCAGTAGCCTTGATAGTTGGTGGTTCAAGAATTGAGTTAAAAATACCAAAAGATTTTTCAGTTAAGAGTGGGATAAATATTCGCGTTGTGTATTTGTTTTGTGGATATATGGTGAACACTTGCACAAGTTTCCCCAACGGTGAATCACTATAAACAACCACAAGAGATGGAAAGTAATTTTCGAGGATTAATTCCACCTCATTGGGTGTAAATAGTAAAGCTATATTTTCTAGGTATTCTTGAAAAGTATTTTTTTGTCTAAAGTGTTTGATGGTAGAAACAGAAAAATAACCATCATTTTGAAAATCATCAACTTTTGTTTCTTTGATTCTAAAAAGTTCTCTATGAGTGCCTTTAGCGTGATTTACATCATGATTAATCTCTAATGCATCAAGAAAAGGTGCTTTTATAGTTACATCTCCCGCTACACCGATAAACCGAAACTGAGTTGATAGCTTTTCCAAAATATCTGGAATGGTCAGCTTTGGTTCTTGATTCGCGTAAGTCCAAATAAAATCACCTTGGAAAAATAACTTAAGTTGTTTAGCGATAGATTTGGAAGTTTTTTCACTTGGTAAAATTGCTTTACCTTCCGAGTCAAATTCTAATGCATGAAAAGGACAAGCGATTGTATTAGTATCTGGACAAATCCAACCTTCAGAAAGCTTTGCACCCATGTGAGGGCAGATATTTTCTAAAGCGGAAATTTCACCTTTTTGATTTTTCCAAAGTACATAATCTTGACCACAAATAGTAAATAATTTAGGTTTATTTACTTTTAACATGGATTTGTGAGCAATTAACCAAGGCGCACCGGGTAAATTCCAAGTCATATGCAACGCAACTAATACTTCTATTTATTAGTATGGCGATCGCGCTTTCTCACGTCTTGTATATTCGTCCGATTTTTTGTACGTTCCTGCTATATGAAGCAAGATTTTTTAATCTTGAGCGTCGAAGTCCACTTTATCGTAAATATCTGCCAGGGAAATTTCAAAGGTAATAGAGGCTAAGGATATAATTAGATCAGCATCTTCATATTCAGTAAATATCCAGCGGTTATTATCTGTTTTACTGTATTGTTCAACGTGCATTGTATACTGGTCAATTAGCAGATATTCTTGAAAGCTGGGAATTGTTCGATAAGCCGCAAATTTTTCATCTCGGTCATAGCTTTTGGTAGATTTTGAAAGTACCTCAGCAATCATTATCGGATTTGTCAGAGTGTCTTTTCTTCCTTCTTGAAATTGTAGCTCACTGGCAACAACCATCACATCAGGGTAAGTATTAATTCGCTTTTGAGGAATCCATAATCTTTGGTCTGTAACAAAAACCCGTAATGTTTGACGTTTCAGAGCAAAATTGAGCGTACCGCTTAGGTTGAGAGCAATTTGGTTATGATTGGGTGTTCCACCTGTCATCGGGATAATTTGACCATTAATATATTCATGCCGTTCTTCGGATTTTACCTCTATTTCTAGATATTCCTCCGGTGAGTAATAGCGTTCTGCAATAATCATGGAATTTCAACCCCCAAGGCTACAAATTATTAACTTAATATTTGTTTCGGTGTTACTCCCAGCAACCTTTTAAAATGTCTATTAAGATGACTTTGATTAGCGAAACCGACTTTGTAAGCAACTTCTGCAATACTCAGATTACCTTGCAAAAGTAAATTTTTGGCACGTTCCACCCGACAGCGAATCACATATTGATGTGCGGATATCCCCATTGATTGTTTAAATAAGTGAGAAAAGTAATGCGGACTCATCTGTACTAAAGCCGCCAACTCTGTTAAACTTAAATCATGGTCTAAATGTGCGTTTATATAGTCAATTACTTTCCGAAATTTATACTTTGACAAACCGTCTTTATATTGTTGTAAAATCGGTTTGCGTGTTGAATAATGTTGCATCAAGTGAACTGACAAAGCATTTATCATCGTCTCTGCATAAAGACGACTGTTTGTAGGATTGTTTTCTAAGACACTTTTCAGCGCTAATCCAATTTGGTAAATTAAAGGATCGGGTGTGGCAAAGTGCGGTAATAATTCCACATCTTTTCCGTCTGCTGATTCGTTAATAGCACGAGCGAAAACGTCAGCTTCTATACCGAGAATAATAAAATCGCCTTCAGCATCCCAAGCAGCACCTTGACTGACGTTGACTGGAGTAATAACTATATCACCTCCAGCTACTGCGTCACGGTGAAAGCGTCCATCTAGTTTGCGATCGGCATGAATTATACGGTTTCCATGTGTAAAAATCGCGATAGAATGCCAACGAGGGGTAGAAATTTCCGGCACTTCATAAGCAGGTTGACACATATAGCCAAAAGATACCCCATGCCAATTAACATCTAAGCTAGTTAAAATTGGCGGACGTGGGTAAAGCTGCAATGCCTCATCTTCTTCGGTTAAGACTAAGGGCTTTTCTTGGGGCATAGGTTACATAAATGCCTATCTACCCAATAATATCAGTTTCTAAATAAGAGCGTGAAAACTCTCTTTTTCTCCTTTCTTGGCGTTCTTCTCCTAAGGGAGACGCTGCACGAAGGTGTCCTTCTCTTCTCCTGTCGGAGACGCTGCGCGAACGAGACGCTCCGCGAAGGCGGTTCGTTAAAAAAGAATTTTCACAAATCATATCATGTCCGGCAAATCCATATATTGTAGAGACGTTCCACCGGAACGTCTCTACTAGGGTTGCAATGTTTTTATTAATGTTAATTAAGCGGACATGATATCACATAAAAACGCTATATATTCATTTAATCAAAAACATATTTTTCAGCGACTTTCCAATAACGAGAGAAGCGCTTCAAGTCGATATAGCCGTCGTATTGAAAAAACGGTTCTACTTCAAAAATTTCTAAGTCCAAAGTTTTTTCAATTTCATCACATATCATATCAAAACGCGGACTAACACTTTCTGCTGTGACAACTAAGTTACTATTATGCTCTTTGGCAAAAGCTAATATTTCTCGTGCTACATCACCACGACGAATGACAACGGGTAATTCTAATAAGCATTCATACATAAAAGTGAGGCGTTTTAGGCTTAATTGCCATTCTTTAATTAAAGCATCATCCCAAACCCAAATTGCGGGTGCGTCGGGAAATTCTTGTAATGCGGGGTTTTGGAGACTTAGATAATCTCCATGCACCCAAATGATTGGTTGATTCATAGGATTTTATATTTGAGATATTTCTCGTTCCCAGTCTCTGACTGGGAATGCAGATCATTGAGGCTCCGCCTCGATTATAATAGCATCCGAGGCAGAGCCTCTTTTAAGGCATTCCTTTGCAGAGCAAAGGAACGAGGGGGTAAGGATTTTTTAACGGCGTTTTTTGCCTTTTTGCCAACTTTGACTGTTAGCTTGTTTGTTAAATTCGGCTTTGGGAAAAAGCTTTTGTTCTATTTCTTCATAACTACCTTCAAAGTCACAATGACCGTAAAGGGGACACTGTTTGCAATAAACGTTTTCGGTGTAACGTTCTAAATTTTCGCGGTTGAAAAAATAAGCTTTGTGACTAAAGGTACTGGCTACCCATTGCCATGACATATTATTGCTAGCAGGATCGCCATCCAACAAATGCTCTAAAAACCACTTTGCGCCCGTTTGCCAACGAATACGCCGCCAGTGGATAATATAAGCTGCCATCCACATGCGTGCATGGTTGTGCAAGTAGCCTGTTTCTCGTAAGTCACGGCTGAAGCTGTCGATGCAAACTCTGCCTGTAGTGCCTTGTGCGATGTCTTCTGGTAATTCTGGTGCGTAATCTGAGGGGGTATAGCCTGTTTTATATTCTTCTTGGTCTTGCCAAATATTATCGCCTAGTTTAGCGTATAAACGCTGCCAGTAGTCGCGCCAGCCTAGCTCGTTAATTAGTTTAGTTGTTTCGTCTGGGTTTTGTACGCGCTCAACGACATAATCCCGAATTTCTCGCAGACTCAGAACCCCATAACGAATGTAGGGGGAAAGTCGCGTTACTGCACCTGTGAAAAAGTTACGTGTTTTTGCGTAGCGTGCAGCGTCTACTTTTTGCAACACTTTCTCTGCGGCTTTGCGTCCGCCCACAATTTCGCTGATATGATTATCTCGTTGGGCTGCGTCTGGGAATTGTTCGCGGAGGTAAGCTACCAACTCTTCGCGGTTGGTAAAGTCGCGCTGCATGTTATTGGTCATTTGTAAACTAGTTGACGACTGAAGTTGCAACTACACTCATTATAATTATGGCGGATGAATGGAAGCGATCGCCCTCAACCATATGAGATAATTTTTTTACTCAAATACTGGGGGCCATATTTGAGAAATCGAAATTTCCCAACCTGGAAATAACTCTGGAATTGTTAACTTATCTTCACCCGTCAACACTTCACCCTCACTATTTAAGCGATAAATTGTTACAGTCAATTCGTCTGGGTTAATTAATATCCCAACTAATGCCCCTAATTGCAAAAATAGTTTTATTTTCTCTTCCAAGGGACGGATGCGGTCTGTTTTCGATTTAATTTCTACTACTAAATCTGGAACCAATTGGGCAAAGTCGCGGATTGTGCGTTTCAATCTTTGGGCTGCCACAAAAGAAACATCAGGTGCGCGTAATTCGGTGTTAGGCATAATAAACCCACCACTGGAATCAAACACACGTCCGAGTTTGCGGGGATTAACCCAGGTTTTGAGTAAGTAGATAAACTCGGCTCCAATTTCACTCGATTCAATATCAGATGGACCCATAACGACAATGTTTCCCTCTTGTAGTTCTAGTTGATAGTCGCAATGGTCTTCTTTGAGCTTTTCTTGCAGTCTTTCTAAATCCTGAATGGTGAGAGTCATGCAAACCTTAAGATTGTTCTGTGCCTATTTTAGCGTCGTTTAAATTGGGGTGCTAAACAACTGGTAATATACACTATACAATGATAAGAAAGCTCGTATATCAACTATGGTTACAGTCATCCAAGCAAAAACCGTTAACATCATTGACTTAAAAGAAAAATTTGGTCTACAGCTAGCTGACAGCGACGAATTTTTTACAGAGTGGTTTGATAATTTACCAGAACTTACTGACTCAGAAAACCAGGCTCTAGATAGAGTTAAAACTAATTATCTTAGCTTAATTGATCGCCGCCCTATTTTAGAAGAATTGGTAAAACTGGTTGTGCTAGCTCCCTTGTTAGATTTAGCTGGATTTTATCGTCTTCCTTTTGATGTTGAAACCGAAGAATCTATACAAATTGCTTTGGAAGATGAGGGAGAAATTATCCGAGGTCGCATTGATGTGCTGGTTCTAAAACAACAATTGTGGTTATTAACAATCGAATCTAAAAGGGCTGGATTTTCTCTAATAATGGGTATACCCCAAGTTCTAGCTTATATGTTAAGTAATCCTCACCCAGAACGACCTGCTTTTGGGTTAGTAATGAATGGTAGTAATTTTATTTTTATTAAATTAACTAAGCAAGATACACCAAAGTATGCTTTCTCTGATGAATTGACGCTGTTGAAACGCGAAAATGAATTGTACAAAGTTCTGAGTATATTAAAAAATCTTGGTCAAAGTTTGATTTAAAAATTATGTCTGTTCGTCCGATATATCTCGATTGTCACGCTACCACTCCTGTAGATGAAAGGGTACTAGCAGCAATGCTACCTTACTTCACCCAACACTTTGGAAATCCCTCTAGTATTAGTCATGTTTACGGTTGGCAAGCAGAAGCGGCTGTTAAACAAACGCGGTCAATTTTAGCAGAAGCAATTAACGCTACTCCCGAAGAAATTGTCTTTACTAGCGGTGCGACAGAAGCGAATAATTTAGCTATTAAAGGTGTTGCTGAAGCTTATTATCAAAAAGGGCAACATATTATTACTGTTGCAACCGAACATAACGCAGTTATTGACCCTTGCAATTATCTGAAAACTCTCGGTTTTGAAGTGACAATTCTCCAAGTTGAAAAAGACGGGATAATTAATTTAAAAGAGTTAGAAAAAGCTTTGCGTCGTGATACAATTTTAGTCTCGGTGATGGCTGCTAATAATGAAATTGGCGTTTTGCAACCGTTAGCAGAAATTGGCGAATTATGTCGCAGTCAGGAAATTATTTTTCACACCGACGCTGCACAAGCGATCGCCAAAATTCCCCTTGATGTACAATCAATGAAAATTGACTTGATGTCGCTAACTGCACACAAAGTATACGGTCCTAAGGGTATCGGTGCTATATATGTGCGTCGTCGCAATCCCAGAGTACAAATTGCAGCGCAACAACATGGTGGGGGACATGAACGAGGAATGCGTTCTGGTACATTATATACACCGCAAATTGTCGGCTTTGGCAAAGCTGTAGAAATCGGTTTAGAAGAACAAGAAAGAGAATGCGATCGCCTGATACAATTAAGAGACATATTGTGGAAACAACTTTCCCAACTGCCAGGAATTCATCTCAACGGACATCCTACCCTACGATTGGCAGGAAATTTAAATATCAGCGTTGAAGGGGTAGATGGTGCAGCTTTGCTGTTAGGATTGCAACCTGTAATGGCTGTTTCTTCTGGATCTGCTTGTTCTTCAGCAACAACTGCACCTTCTCATGTTCTCACAGCGCTGGGACATTCGGAACAATTAGCTTATGCATCGGTGCGGTTTGGGATAGGTAGGTTTAATACGCAAGAGGAAATTGACAGGGTAGCGGAACACTTTATTTCTACGGTGCAAGGTTTGCGTCAGCAGGTGAAAAAGTCAATTACATGAGGAAGTTTAAACGCAGAGTAACACAAAGGTAAGCGCAAAGTAACGCGGAGTTTTCAGAAGAATTTGTGCAATTTTATTACTTAGTATGGATCTGAATCTATCCGTCCTCTTTTGACGCTCCTCAAATAATATCCTGTTGTTGGTCTGTTTTTCAAGTTGAATGTGTCACCGCTGTTGACTTTCCAAATTTTGTAGTTGGAGTAGGTTAGAGGAGTTTGCTTTTCGCAGACTTCAGGAGTGCGATCGCCTAATATAAAGTATGCTGGACCTTTACCCATAACTTTGGCTCTGCCGTTTTTCTCGACAACTACCGATGTATCTTCGCTAACTGCTATCCCCAAAGCACTTTTAGCTACACCATCTTTGATTTGACGGGCTATGAAAGCCATTATCCTACCCATTCGTTCCCGCTTGTGAAAGTGCGTGTCTACAATGGTTCCCCTCAGATTTGCCCAGGAAAAAAAGTTATAGGTGAAGCTTACATCTCGATAAGGATCTGCG
>JBPCQW010000037.1:0-10626 GCA_050997715.1 Hassallia sp. | reverse complement strand
TCATCTTGACAACCTTCATCTAAAGACCAAGCTTTATTAGCAGTATCTGCAATGCGAACTCATGAATTTTTATAACAAACAGTATTGATAGTATTAATTTTTGTGAATTAATTCCATCTATCTTTGGTATAAGTTATAGTATCCTTAGATACATTTTGCTTTCAAATTTCGGCAAAAAACGCCTAAATCCGGTTTATTCGACAAACCGGGTTTATTAGGGCAAGTAATTTTTATAACTACGTTCCTTGCCAGGGAAAACATTCTAGGAACCAGCCACCAGAGCAGGCATCAACACTTGGTCAATAACATGGATAACGCCATTGTCGGTGAGAATGTCCATTTTTAGGACATTGGCACCATTGACTTTTATTTTGCCGTCAGCAGACTCGATCGCCAAAACAGAACCCTCAACCGTCTCTGCCTCATCAATTTGCGCTAAGTCGTCAGACCTAACATCGCCAAAACTGACATGATAGGCGACAATCTTTTTTAGCTTGGGGATATCTTGCAGCAACGCATCTAAAGTTCCTTCTGGTAGCTTGGCAAAAGCTTCATCAGTCGGTGCAAAGACTGTATAGGAACCAGGAGTATTGAGAATTTCTTCATCGAGTTTGGTAGCTTTAACAGCCTTTAACAGCGTGTTGAAGTTTCCGGCTTTGACAGCAGTTTCCACAAGATTAGCCATGCGATCGCTTTAATTTATTAATTTGGTGTTACAAGTTACTTATAAATAGACAATCATCCTATTAACCTCTATCAACAGAGCAGTATATCTATCAGTGCTGCTAAACTGGAGAATGACCCCAAGAACCACCGACTATGCTAAAGCGTTCTAAATTCGAGACAACTCAGTCCCAAATTATGCACCGATCTGAGGAGCTGATTGGTGCAGCTTCAAATCGCTACCGCATCACGGTTCAAGTGGCAAATCGTGCCAAGCGTCGGCGTTATGAAGACTTTGAAAATAATGAAGATGTGATGATGAAGCCAGTACTCCGGGCAATTATCGAGATGTCTGATGAACTGACTCAGCCAGAAATTATTGGCGAATTGTAAATAAAAAACGGCTCCAAAAAGGTAGATGATCAAAAAATCATCGTTCATTCAACCGTATTGGCAAGGACTCACTGCTTTAATGGTAGTGAGTATACTTGTTTTGGGTTCAGGGGTGGGCGAATCAATTCACACAAATTTCTTTGGTATGCAATCTGCTATAGCCCAAAGAATTAGTCCCGGTGAAGTTTGGCAGAAAGTATATCAACAATTGCCAGACTTTCCACGAGAAAATAAATACATCAATAAAGAATCTGGTAAAGTTGCCGAAAACAATACCCTAGCAAGTCGCCTGCTCAGATATCATGTTTATGTAAAAGAACGTGCGTCAAATTTCCGACTAGATTGGAAGTTAACTTTGGCTGATTACCTCGGTGCAAATGAAGTTATGTATGTGACGACGTATCCTGGTAATGACACTTTACGGCAAAATCCTTTAGAAGGCGATCGCGCAGCCATTGCCCGTCTTAACATTAGTCAGCGAAACGCTTTAGTGCAAGTCTTAGTCAACATCTTTACTGCTAGGAACTAGGGAATGGGGAGTGGGGAGTGAGTAATTGGTAACGGGTATCGGATATAATTCTTTCTTGTCCCCTTGTCCCCCTGTGCCCATGCCCCATACCCAACTAATCAAAAGTGGATCTGGTTGGCGTATTGGCTGGAATCCTAACGCACCTGAATTTAAAGGTTTAGTGGGTACAGATGATTGGGCGATCGAGTTAACCGAAGTTGAGTTAAATGACTTTTGTCGGCTACTAGCGCAGCTTTCTGACACCATGAAGCAACTCAAAGACGAATTGATGGATGAAGAGAAAATCGCCTGCGAAGCCGAAAGCGATTTATTATGGATGGAAGTTGAAGGCTATCCCCACGCCTACAGCTTGCGCTTTATCCTCAATACAGGGCGTTGTGTAGAAGGTAAATGGAATGCTGACGCTGTTGCTGGTTTGCTGCAAGCGGCTGCAACGCTTAAAGTATTTTGAATCAATTCTCGGTTGTGATTTTTCCTTGACCTTGTGCTATAATGGCAAAGTTAAGTTGATTTTAGATTGAAAATTGGAAAAATCCCAAATCTAAAATCCAAAATCAAATTAACGGGGCGTAGCGCAGCTTGGTAGCGCGCCACTTTGGGGTAGTGGAGGTCTTGGGTTCAAATCCCAACGTTCCGATTGATGAACTAAATAGTTAGTAAGAGTGTAAGCTGTAGTGTGGGCAATGCCCAACCTACAGTTTTTTAGTAATTTCTAATCCAAAATCGGTATGACATCTGCACCCCAGCTATTAACCGATCCGTTTCTGCAACTACCTACAGAAACATCAATACGAGTTGTTTGGTTTACCGAGTTTGTTGGTCAACACACAGTCACCTATGGCGAAAATCTCGCTCAAACAGTTGTTGCGACTACAACTAAACTCAGTCGCACACGGGAAGACCAAAACTCGCAAGTAGCAAATCAAACCCAATATCAAAAACCAATCATACGCGATATTTGGCGACACGAAGCTGAAGTTACTGGTTTAACTTGCGGTGTACGGATTTTTTATCGTGTGATGAGTGTGCGTGAGGATGGTGAGAGTGTTAGTAGCGATGTCTTTACCCTTGCACCTTTACCAAAACCAGGTACACCATTAAAAATTCTACTTACTTCTGACCATCAAATCAAGCCGATGGTAGCAGCAAATCTGCAATCATGTGTAGAGACGGTTGGACGAGTGGATGCAGTTTGGTTTGCAGGTGATTTGGTGAATGTGAGCGATCGCGCTAGTGAATGGTTCGATGATAATCGTGGTGGTGCTTTTTTTCCGTGTTTGCAAGGTCGCGCTAATTATAAAATAGATAATACATATTACACTGGTGGGCAAATAATTCAACATGCACCAATGTTTACTTGCATTGGTAATCATGAAATTATGGGACGTGCTACGACAGAAAGTTTAGATGATGAATTTGATGATACGATTCCTCGTACAGTTGCTCAAAAGTTATATGGGGAAAAATCCCTGAAAGATAATTCTTTTAACACCGATACTTACGAAGAAATTTTCACCCTACCGCAAAGTATAGAAGGTGGTAAAAATTATTATGCAACTAGCTTTGGTGATGTGCGTCTGGTAGTATTATATGCCACAAATATGTGGCGAACTCCTAACATGGATGCAGACGCAAAAGGTAGGTATCGGGAACGAGATGCAGATTTAAAAAGAAGTGAAAATTGGGGTTACGGACAGCATATTTATGAGCCAATTACTAAAGATAGCAAGCAATATAATTGGCTAGTACAAGAACTCAATAGCTTAGAGTTTAAACAAGCAAAATACAAAGTTGTTATGTTGCATCACCCCCCTCATTCTTTGGGTGGTAACGTTGTTCCTGCATATACCGACCCAGTGCAGATAATTGAACGCGATGATGATAACATCAAGTCAGTGCGTTACGAATATCCCAAAGATGCAGATTATATTATTAGAGATGTTATACCGTTACTAGAAGCGGCGAAAGTGCAATTTGTATTTTATGGGCATTCGCATTTGTGGAACCGCTTCGTTAGTCAGTCGGGAATGCACTTTTTGGAAACATCTAATGTTGGCAACTCTTACGGTGCCAATTGGGGTGAAAACAAGCGAGAAGTACCAATTGGATATAAAGAAGATTATGCGGAAGTTGGCGATCCAAATAATTTAGAACCAATCATACCATCAATTGCCCCACTGTTAGGTGAAGATGGTAAACCTTTACCTTATATTGCCAGTAATGATATCACAGTTTTTAGCATCTTCAACACAGAAACGGGTACAATTAGCAGCTATCGCTTTGATACTCGCGAACCAGGTTCGGAAGTTGTCAAGTTTGATGAATTTCAGTTGAAATAGTTGCTTATTTAGTCTAGGTCAATGCCAAGAGATTTTAATCTTTCAGCCAATTGTTCAGCGCGTTGTCGTTCTTGTTGTAACTCTAATTGTGCCTGTAATGCCGCTTCTTCGGGTGTTGGCACTAAACTACCTTCAGCGGTAAAGTAGCGCAGTTTGCCTGACTCTATACCCAAATACAAGCTTAACTCCTGACTCCAGCGCCAACCATTGCTATTGGCAGCAATTTCTTTATATTCACTTCCAACTAGTTTGAATCCTGCAAATTCTAACGTGTCAGGCGAAAAGTAGAAATATTCTGGTGTGTGGAAAGAGTTTTGATATAGGTTTTTTTTCAAATTTCGGTCTGTGTCGGCGATGCTAATCGATAATAATTCGATAATCAAATTTGGATATTTGCCGTCTTCTTCCCAAACTACCCAAGAGTTGCGGGGACGTTTTTGGGTTTGCTTGACTAAGAAAAAATCGGGACCGCGAAAGTCACGATTTCGCAGTTGTTGGCGACTAAAATAAATGGTAAAATTAGCACCGATGAAATAATCATTTTTGTCGCGCCACAGCTAATCTAAGCAAGTGACAAGCAACAATAGCTGCATATAGTGCAAAGAACTTTCCATTTCTGGCTCATCGCTGTATAACTGACTTGCGTCAGGCATCATGGCTTCTAGTTGTTGGGCAGTTAAAGCCATTTGGTTGTATCTCACAACATTTATGGGACTAGTTTATATTATAAGACCCCAACTCAAAACCAAAGAAATTTCTATTCTAATTTTGGCTCTTGTTTAGCTGTTTTTTCTGCTAATAATGGTGGATCTAAACGATATCGTCGCTCTAGTCCCGTAACTACGCCTGATGCGTTGCTAATAAACTTAAGCTGGTGAAAACTATTTGACTTCAAAACGAATTCAGTTGGAGAAATTGCCATGTACTCTAATGGAGGGCGGTTTTTTCCTTCAGAGATAAGAATACCGTTCTTGCAGGTAATAGTAAATTCAACGTTCTCTATTTGATATACACCTTCATAAGAAGCAAGGAGTTCTGAACTTACTTGAATTATTGGAGGGTCTTGATAGGGTTTACCAATAGTAAGCGTAGCAATTTTAACTGTTAACGCTTCAATTATAAAGCCTTTGTCCTCATTGTTTGAGAACATGGCTACAAAGATCCGCTCATCTGGTATCCTAACAGCATGGCTTACGAAACCGTGGATTCCACCACCATGCTCCACTATTTGATGCCCCTGATAATTACTAATAAACCAACCATAGCCATAATAACAATCAGGTAAATTGTATGGAGTAAACGCCCGGAGCAGCGTCTTTTGTGAGATTAATTGTTCTGTGTAAAGTGCAGCATCCCATATTGCTAAATCATCTACAGTCGAAGCCAATGCACCCGCAGCATAGGCTTGTGTCATACTCAAATATTCTGCATTCAAATAACCGGTTTTTCCTTTTTGATAACCAGAAGCACGTCCAGGAATAATACGTTGTGGCACGTCATAGTAAGAGCGTTTCATTCCCAACACATCGAATATGTTGTGTTGAACGAATTGCTCGTAAGTCTGCCCTGATACTTTTTCAATAATCGCACCAAGAAGAATGTATCCTGAGTTGTTATAAAACCAACGCTTCCCCGGTGCAAACTGCATGGGCTGATATTTGAAAAAGTCAATTAATTCGGAAACGGCAAAATCTTTTCGTTGTACAGACAACCACTCAGGCATAGATGTATAGCTTTTTATGCCAGAGGTATGAGTTAACAAATGTTCTACTGTTATTAAATAGTCGTGAGTCGGATAATCGGGCAAGAACTTAGTAATTGGGTCATCAAGAGCTAATTTGCCTTGCTCCATCAGCATCAGCACAGCAACTGCTGTGAACTGTTTCGTTATTGAGCCAAGACGGAAGACCATTTCTTCAGTAATTGGAACTTCAAGTTCTAAATTTGCCATTCCATAACTTTTGCGATAGATAACCTCAGAGGCTTGAACAACAATGACAGCTACTCCTGGTTCATCTGGAGTAAACGTAGATTTTAGAAGGTCATCAATTGCTTTTGATAAGTCATGATTGGTTAACACTGAAATCTCCTATCTGATTTGCACAGAACAATGTAAATTGTAAAGTGATATTACAAAGCTTGCAAAAATATTTAGAAATCGTCAAGTATCCAAACATGGCTTTAACGTAGAACCTAGTAGGAGAGACTGGAGGCAACTATGGCGAACTTAAATAATATTCAAAAGTATCGATTTGTCTGTACGCTGACCTTTGGCGATATCTACGGTCAAATAATTGTTTGGTTAATCACTATCACTATTAGTTTAGCTACTGCCTTGGCACTGATGGGTGCTAGACGACCCGTTTATGCTTTAGCTACAGTTGGACTTGTTGTTTTGCTATCATTGCCTTTCTTGCTTTTTGCCTTTGTAACTACATTGTTAAATCATATTGAACTGTCCCCTGTAGATGCGTCAACAAAAATGGAACCGATGCCCGGTAATGTTTCTCAGCAACAACCTGTAGAAGCAGCCGGGTGAAGGTGAGTTAGGAATTAGGAATTATGAGCTATGAGTTTCCTTATCACTCATAACTCCTGACTCCTCACTCTCTAATCCAAACAATCTCCCTATCTATTGGCAGGGATTTTTTTTTGATGTCTTTACAATAGAACAACAGTTCTTTTTGCAGTCGGGGCGATTATGCTTGAACATGATGTGATTATTATCGGGGGTGGACTAGCTGGATGTCGTGCAGCAGTGGAAATTGCCAGAACCGATCCGAGCTTGAATGTGGCTGTAGTCGCAAAAACTCACCCGATTCGCTCCCACTCAGTAGCTGCCCAAGGTGGGATGGCTGCGTCGCTGAGAAACGTAGATACAGAAGATAGTTGGGAAGCACACGCTTTTGATACTGTCAAGGGTTCCGATTATTTGGCAGACCAAGATGCCGTAGAAATACTTACCCGTGAAGCACCAGATGTAGTCATCGACCTAGAACACATGGGTGTGTTATTTTCTCGTTTAGATGATGGTCGCATTGCTCAACGCGCTTTTGGCGGACATTCTCACAATCGCACTTGCTACGCTGCCGATAAGACCGGTCACGCAATTTTGCACGAATTGGTGAACAATTTGCGCCGTTACGGTGTGCAAATTTATGAAGAATGGTACGTAATGCGGCTGATTTTAGAAGAAGGTCAGGCGAAAGGTGTAGTGATGTATCACCTTTTGGATGGGCAAATAGTCGTAGTGCGGGCTAAGGCGGTGATGTTTGCTACAGGGGGCTATGGTCGCGTTTATAACACCACTTCCAATGATTACGCTTCCACCGGTGATGGTTTGGCAATGACAGCGATCGCTGGTTTGCCACTGCAAGATATGGAATTTGTCCAATTTCACCCCACTGGATTATATCCCGTTGGGGTGCTAATTTCTGAAGCAGTGCGGGGTGAAGGAGCTTATTTGATTAATAGTGAAGGCGATCGCTTTATGGCGAATTACGCACCCAGCCGTATGGAACTTGCCCCTCGTGATATCACCTCACGAGCGATCGCTTACGAACTTCGCGCCGGTCGTGGTGTTCATCTAGATGGTAGTGCAG
Organism: Hassallia sp.; assembly: GCA_050997715.1. Classification (GTDB taxonomy): domain Bacteria; phylum Cyanobacteriota; class Cyanobacteriia; order Cyanobacteriales; family Nostocaceae; genus Hassallia. Next base: position 3,100 of record JBPCQW010000037.1, on the reverse strand, counting down.
GTGGTCCCTTTGTCTATCTTGACTTGCGTCACATGGGCAAAGAAAAAATTATGAGCCGCGTTCCCTTCTGTTGGGAAGAAGCACACCGCTTAGTTGGTGTTGATGCGGTAACGCAACCGATGCCAGTACGTCCGACAATTCACTATTGTATGGGTGGTATCCCAGTTAACACCGATGGTCAAGTCCGCAGTAGTGGTGATGGGCTTGTTGAGGGCTTCTTTGCGGCTGGTGAGACTTCTTGCGTATCCGTACATGGCGCAAATCGTCTTGGTAGTAATTCGTTGTTAGAGTGCGTAGTTTATGGAAAAAGAACCGGAAGTGCGATCGCTCGATTTGTGCAAAACCGCAAGTTACCCACAATAGACGAGCAAATTTACATAAAAGAGGCAAAGCAACAAATTCAAGCTTTGCTAGATCAGCCTGGGCAGTATCGCATTAACGAAGTGCGTCAAGCCTTCCAAGATTGTATGACAGAATATTGCGGCGTTTTCCGCACCCAAGAATTAATGCATCAAGGTTTAGAAAAAATACAAGAATTACAACAAAAAGCTTCGCAAATATATTTAGATGACAAAGGCACTTCTTGGAATACAGAAATCGTCGAAGCCTTGGAAATGCGAAGTTTAATGGTGGTAGGGCAAACGATTCTTTCCTCAGCCTTCAATCGTCAGGAAAGTCGCGGCGCCCACTTCCGCGAAGATTATCCGCAACGCGATGATGAAAACTTCCTCAGACACACACTAGCTTATTATTCACCAGCGGGAATTGATATTCAATATCGCCCGGTGACGATTACCATGTTTGAGCCAAAAGAGCGGAAATACTAAAATATTTAGACAGTAGAGACGTTCCACTGGAACGTCTTTATAGATTTATTTTGGGCTGGTTGACGGGTAGTTGCTGATAGTTACCACCCAAACGATACCGTTGAGCATCTGGGTAAGACATGATGCGAGCTTGAAGCATTTTATCTGGAGAGAAACTAACCCCAGGAACCACCGCACTAGGGCTAAAAGCGGCTTGCTCTACTTCTGCAAAATAATTTTCCGGGTTACGATTTAGCTCTAAAATTCCAACTTCAATTAAAGGATATTCTCCTTGTTTCCAAACTTTTGTTAAGTCAAAGGGATTGTCTGGATGCTTTGACGCTTGATCCTCTGTCATGACTTGAATGCACATACGCCATTTGGGATAATCTTTTTGGGCGATCGCTTCAAATAAATCGTGAATGGAAACTGCCATGTCTTCCCTAAAAGGGCATTCCCAAACGCTAGATGAGACTGACTACTTGCAATGGATAGAAACGACTGTAGAAAAATTGCAAAGTCAGAACTACGCAAACGTAGACTGTGAAAACCTCATTGAGGAAATTGCTGACATGGGAAAAAGTGAGCGTCGGAGCCTCAAAAGTAATCTCATTGTAATTTTGGTACATTTGCTCAAATGGCAGTTTCAGCCGGAAAAGCAAAGCGGTAGCTGCGAAGCAAGCATTATTGAGCATCGTAAACGTGTCAAAGAAGCTTTAGATGATTCGCTTAGTATCAAATCTTATCTTGAGAGTGTTTTGTCTGAGTGTTATTTACAAGCAGTTAAGCAAGCAAAAGCCGAAACTAATTTGCCAGTGGAATCCTTTCCTGTGATGTGTCCATATGAGCTACCAGAAGTAACAAATGATGAATTTTACCTCAGTAAACACCACGCAGCCCAATTCAACCCTTATACAAAACTGCTTGATTCCTACTTGCTTGACTCGTACCTGGGATAGATGTATGATCGCTATCACAAAGAAGGGGAGTAGCTGCTGGCAAAAGAATATAAAAATATAAAAGCCAGCGCATCTGAATCAACATACTGGCGATGAGCCTGGTTCGGATGGCAAGTATTTAGATATTTGAAAGCGAGACCTTCACTGAGTTTACACAAAAGAGTGTGAAGCTTAGTGAAGTTTCGCAACTCTCATTTAGCTTCACACAGGAAAAAATCCTTAGGAGCAAGAGAAGAGTGTTAACAGGTTTTACCGCAGCTTTATTATTAATCACAGTTTCCGAATTAGGAGATAAAACCTTTTTTATCGCCGTAATTTTAGCGATGCGTCACTCACGACGGCTGGTATTAATCGGTGCGATCGCGGCTTTAGCTGCGATGACAATAATTTCTGTAGTAGCGGGGCAAGCGGTATCTTTATTGCCAAAGCTTTATACTCATTACGCAGAAATAGTTTTATTTATCGGCTTTGGGATCAAGCTGCTGTATGATGCCAGCCGGATGGCTGGATCTAATTGTGATATAGAAGTGGTTGATGAGGCAAAAGAAGCCGTAGAACAGGCAGAAAAGCAACTACCCAAGAAAAAAACGCCACTGTCAATTATAGCAGAAGCCTTTGTATTAATATTTATGGGAGAGTGGGGCGATCGCACACAATTTGCCACCATTGCTCTAGCCGCTAGCAATAACGCTTTTGGCGTAACCGTCGGTGCCATATTAGGACATTCTATTTGTGCAGTCATTGCCGTAAGTTGTGGACGACTCATCGCTGGACGAATTTCTGAGCGTCAACTTACCCTAATTGGTGGATGCTTATTTATCGTGTTTGGTGTAGTTGCAGCGATGGAAGGGAGTTAGGAGGAGCGGAGTTAGGAGGGAGGAGTTAGTGTGATTTTACCCCCCGCATGACCAAATTTTGAACCATATCCTGACCAAGAATTAACAGAATATCAAGGGTTATAGTGTGACTTAAAGGATAAGTTTGCCGCAACGGCAAGCTTATCCTTTTTATCCAATTCAGAATGTGTTAAATGAATCAGGGGATTAGATGACCGCAGTACAATTTGACTTTCTCGATTGTGTAGCACTGTTAGCGGTTGACCATCCCAACAAAAAGAACTCCCAACAGCTACATCAATAATTTGTAGGGAATTAGCCACTGTTAAGTTTTGAGAACTGCTCGTTAGGCTATAAGCAAGAGCCGTGTCTTGATTGCGAAATATATGTACTTTTTCTGGTTCGGCAAGAGGAGCCGCGCTCAAGTCAATGTACAATTCTTCAGTAGCTAATAAGGCGTTGATATCGTCTGGGCTGATATTTTGGTATTGGAGTAGCT
>JBPCQW010000006.1:0-11106 GCA_050997715.1 Hassallia sp. | reverse complement strand
GGCTAGTGGTCATCGCTTCGATTATCATCAGTTTATGGGGATTTCGCGTTCTCACACAAATGCCCCTAGACGTTTTTCCTAACTTTGCACCTCCACAAGTAGAAATTCAAACTGAAGCACCAGGACTCGCACCAGAGGAAGTCGAATCTCTCGTCACTCGACCGATAGAAAGTGCGATCAACGGTACTCCTGGAGTAGAAACGGTGCGTTCTTCGTCTGCGGTGGGGATATCTGTTGTCAAAGTTATTTTTAACTGGGATACAGAAATTATTCTTGCTCGTCAATTAGTAACTGAACGATTGCAACAAGTTCAAAGTCAACTACCGAAAGGAGTAGAATCGCCACAAATTTCTCCTACTAGTTCTCCTTTGGGTGCTGTTATTAAATACGCTTTTACCTCGGAAACTACTTCTCTAATGGAAGTACGTCGAATTATTGATTGGCAAGTTAAAAATAGGCTTTTAGCGGTTCCTGGTGTTAGTCAAATCGTTGTTTTTGGTGGAGATGTCCGTCAATATCAAGTTCTCGCAGATCCAAATAAATTAAAAGCATTTAATGTCTCTCTAAAAGAAGTTACTGAAGCTACTGAAAAAGCAAACGTAAATGCTCCTGGGGGATTTTTAATCAATCCAGACCAAGAACTTTTAGTTAGGGGAATTGGACGAATTGAGTCTATTGATGAATTAAAGCAATCAGCAATTACTGCTCGAAATGGTACACCTGTCTTATTAGGTCAAGTTGCCGATGTGAAAATTGGTGCGGAACTTAAACGGGGTGATGCAACTTTAAATGGCAAAAAAGCGATTGTTGTGGTAGTTAACAAACAACCTCAAGCTGACACACCAACTGTTACTCGTGCAGTTGAAACGGCAATGTCAGAAATTAAAGCTGGTTTGCCTAAAGATGTCAAAGTTACTGTTACCTTTCGTCAAGAAACTTTTATTGAAGCTTCGCTGAAAAATGTTGAAGATTCGCTGCGTGACGGCATTATTATTGTCTCCGTTGTTTTGATTTTATTTTTGATGAATTGGCGGACAGTTATTATTAGTCTTAGCGCCATTCCTCTATCTCTACTTTTAGGGATGATAATTTTAAATTGGACGGGACAAGGTATTAATACCATGACCTTGGGTGGATTAGCTGTTGCTATTGGTTCGGTGGTAGATGATGCAATTGTGGATATGGAAAATGTCTACCGTCGGTTACGAGAAAATCAGCAATCAGAAACACCAATTAACCCGTTGCAAGTTGTATTTAATGGCTCAGTTGAGGTGCGGGTGAGCGTACTTTTTTCCACAGTAATTATTGCTGTTGTCTTTGCACCTATTTTTGCTCTTTCAGGTGTGGAAGGTCGTATTTTTACGCCGATGGGTGTATCTTATTTGCTTTCAATTGTAGCTTCAACTTTGGTAGCACTAACGCTGACTCCTGCGCTGTGTGCGTTGTTGTTGGTAAATCGTCGTTTACCAAATGATGAAACTTGGGTAGCGCGATTTTCGCATAAAATATATCGTCCAGCTTTAATGTTTTCTATTCGTCGTCCGCAGATTATCTTAATTGCTGCTGCGGCTAGTTTTTTCGCTTCAATAGTGATTTTGCCATCCTTGGGACGAGTATTTTTACCAGAGTTTCAAGAAAGTTCACTTGTCATCGCTACTTCTCTTTATCCGGGACAATCTTTGGAAGCAACTAATACAGCAGATTTAGCGATTCAAGATGCTTTGAAGAATGATAAACGATTTGCAGCCTTACAGTTACGTTCCGGACGCGCTCCTGGTGATAGTGATGTCGGTGGTGTCAACTTTGGGGAACTAGATGTAGAGTTGAGTCCGTTGGGAATAAAAGATAGGAAAGGAAGTATTGAAACGCTACGGCAAGAATTTGCGAAAATACCGGGTGTAGCGGCAAATATCGGCGGTTTTATTTCTCATAGATTGGATGAAGTGTTGTCAGGAGTTAGGAGTGCGATCGCTGTCAAAATCTTCGGTCCAGACTTAGAACAACTCCGCATTATTGGGAAGCAAGTTGAATCAGCTATGAGCAACATTCCCGGAGTTGTCGATTTGCAATTAGAACCCCAAGTACCGATAAAGCAAGTACAAATTAAGTTTGACCGACTTGCTGCTTCTCGCTATGGTTTGGCTGTTGGTGATTTAGCGGAAATTATTGAAACTGCCCTCAATGGAAGAGTAGTTTCTCAAGTTTTAGAACAGCAGCAAGTGTTTGATTTGGTTGTTTGGTTAAACGAGAGCGATCGCCAAAATTTACAAACCATCAGCAATTTGTTAATTGATGTCCCCAACAATCAAAAAATCCCCTTAGCTCAAGTTGCAAAAGTTGACTATGGTACTGGTCCAAATACAATTAACCGCGAAAATGTTTCTCGTTTAATTGTTGTTTCAGCAAATGTCAACGGGCAAGATTTGGGTTCTGTTATAAATAATATTAGAAATAAAGTTAAACAACAAGTACAATTACCTTCTGGGTATTATATTCAATATGGTGGTCAATTTCAAGCACAAGAACAAGCCACACAAACTTTAGTTTTTGCGGGAAGTTTAGCATTTATTGCCATCACAATTTTAATTTACTTTGCTGTAAAATCAATTCCAGCAACTTTGATGATTATGATTAATTTACCTTTAGCATTAGTTGGTGGTGTAATTTCTATCGCTTTGAGTGGGGGTGTAATTTCTGTTGCTTCTATGGTGGGATTTATTACGCTTTTTGGTGTTGCCACTCGCAACGGCTTGCTATTAGTTGACAACTATAATAATAAGTTAGCGACTGGTATGGCTTTGCATAAAGTTTTACTTGAAGGTTCAATGGAGCGGTTAGTTGCTATTTTAATGACCGCTTTTACATCAGCTTTGGGAATGATGCCTTTAGTAATTGGGACTGGTGCAGGTAAAGAAATTTTGCAACCTTTAGCGGTGGTTGTATTAGGAGGATTATTTACTTCTACAGCATTAACTTTGTTAGTTCTTCCGGCTTTGTATTCTCAATTTGCGAGGTTTTTCGTTTCTCCAAATTCCCAAGAAGTCAAAAATATGAAAGTTGTCGAAAGTACATTTTCATAATTATTCCCCTTGTTTCTCTCAATTATTAATTATCTACATCAGGAGTAAAGCAATGAAATCGATAAAATCAAGCTTAATTATTCTGGGAAGTATAGGACTACTTTTCTTAGGAGCTTGTAGTAACGGTAATCAAGCAGCTAATCCACAAAATAGTCCGGCTACTTCTACCTCAAATACTCCATCTTCTGCACCTATTGCGAAAACAGAAGGACATGGTGAATCTCATGGGGGACAAGTTGTAGAGACGGGAGCTTACCATTTAGAGTTTGTTCCAGAGAAAGAAGCTAACGGAACACATCTGGATTTTTATTTACAAAAAGGAGACAATCACGAGGCAATTCCTAACGCGAAAGTGACCGCTCAAGTTCAATTACCTGATGGAACTCAGAAAAGTTTGAATCTGAAATATGACACTGAAGGGAAACATTATACAGCTTTGCTTCCTGTAAATGCCACTGGTCAGTATCAAGTCAAAGTTACTTCTGATATTGACGGCAAAAAAGTGGATGGACGTTTTAATTTCAATAAGTAAATTGACAGTGATGCATTCAGTAATAAAAATTTTCTTCATCAATGATAAATATTTGGAAGACATGGTAAATTCAACATGAAAAAAACACTAATATACTCTGCTGCATTAGTAGTTACTACATTATTGCTTTCTTCTAACTACGCAAGTGCAAGAAATAACAATGGTAGTGTCACACATATTGATGGAAACGTGCAATTTCCTCATAGCCGCTGGCAGATTGTCAGACATACTTTCCGGATACACGTTCCGAAAAATAGCAAGGCTCTTACCGAGTTAATTATCAATATTCCAGATAATATAACTTTGAGTAATGACATCAAGAATATTGATGTTGTGGATGAAAAAGAACAGAGAATAAACACTAATGTTTCTGTCAACGGGAGAACAATACTACTAGCTTTTTCTGAAGCCGTTGCTCCTAACACAAAGTTTTACATTGACCTAAAGAATGTGAAAAAACCAACTATTAGTAGGAATTCTATCTATCACTTATCGGTTAAAATAGTTGGCAGCGATGCAGAGATTCCCATCGGTGTAGCTCAGTTTCACACATATTAATTATTGGTAATTTTTATGAGGATAAGGAAATAGCACCATTCATGGTAAAAGACTTAATGCCGATTTAGTATTGACAGCGATCGCATAAATTGCCAAACTCAAGTTTGGCAGTATATTTCTTATCAGGTAAAACTAAAGCAAGTCCATTTAGTCGTTCTGGTTATTAGCTTCCTGGTAATTCCTGCGGTTGCTGCGTCGCTGCGATCAACATAGGTTTAAACCGCTCGAATTTGTTGATATCTACGCAGGGTGTACAATCAAGCTTGGTTTTAAGTTCAGCACTGAAGGAAACTAGCTGCTCGGCAAGAGCCTGACGGTCGGTTAAACAGCCTTTGATTGCTATGAGTTCTCCCAGAGTCCACTCATAGAGATGTCTGTCTGCATTGTTCATTATTACAGTCAGTTCGTTTTTGGCTCTGATGATTTGGTTGAGAAGCTCATCTAACTTGACACTGATCAAATTCGCAATCAGGATGTTAAAGGATAGGATAAACTATGCTGCTTAACCGATTGATCGCACCGAGATAGTTAAGAAAAAAATTAAAGAGCGATCGCTGCATCTTTTGTGTCATTTTTTTAACCTTTGTTTTATTGCAGTAGGGTGCGTTAAAGCAACGCAGTAACGCAACCTCTACACCATCAAATTTGAGTTAACTTAGCTTTAAGGGCTGAAGTCTAGTTATTTGCTTCCTGGTAATTGCTGCGATTGCTGCTTCGGAGCTAACACAGGTTTGAACGGCTTGAATGTGTTGATGTCCACGCAGGCAGTTCCATCCAGCTTGGTTCTGAGTTGAGCGCTGAAGGTGACTAGCGTCTCCACAAGAACCTCACGGTCGGTTAAGCAGCCTTTGATTGCCATGAGTTCTCCCAAAGTCCACTCATAGAGATGTCTGTCTGCGTTGTTGATGATCGCAGTCAGTTCGTTCTTGGTTCTCAAGATTTGGTTAAGAAGCTCGTCCACCTTGATGTTGATCAAATTCGCGACCCGGATGTTAAATGTGTCTCTGCCGCCTATTATGTTGATCAGTTCATCGACGTTCTGTGTAACCAGACTTATGAATGTCTGATTCCACTCGTTGCGGACGTTCTCAATCTTGATGTCAATATCTCTGTAGACGTTATTAATCTTGTTGTTAATTTCAGTACTATTGGCAACCAAGTTGACAATCTCGTTGTTAACTTCACTGTTGTTGATTACATTTTGCTGTAAGCGTTGGTCGATGTACTGGTTTAATCCCTCATTGTTATTTACAATGTTCTGGGTAATCACAGAGATGTTATTTTGTATTTTCCGCTCATAAGTATTGTCAATTTGCTGGCTAACGTACTGTTCTAGTTCAGTATTATTGTTGACAATCTTCTGAGTGATGACTCTGTTGAATGTATCTGTGCCCCCGATGATGTTGCTCAGTTCATCCACATGCTGTGTAGCCAAATTGACGAATGTCCGATTCCATTCGTTGCGGAGGTTCTCAATTTTGTTGTTAATTTCAGTACTGTTGGCAACGACGTTAACAATCGAGTTGTTAACTTCAGTGTTGGTTACAGTCTGCTGTAAGCGTCGGTCGATGTACTGATTTAATTCCTCATTATTATTGACAATATTCTGAGTAATCAGATGCAAGTTATTTTGTACCTTTTGCTCATAAGTGTTGTCAATTTGCTGGCTGACGTACTGCTCAAGCTCAGTATTATTGTTGACAATCTTCTGAGTGATGACTCTGTTGAATGTATCTGTGCCGCCGATGATGTTGCTCAGTTCATCGACATGCTGTGTAGCCAAATTCACGAATGTCCGATTCCATTCGTTGCGGAGGTTCTCAATTTTGTTGTTAATTTCCGTACTGTTGGAAACCAAGTTGACAATCTCGTTGTTAACTTCACTATTGTTGGTTACAGTCTGCTGTAAGCGCTGGTCGATGTACTGATTTAATTCCTCATTTTTATTGACAATGTTCTGAGTAATCAGATGCAAGTTATTTTGTACCTTTTGCTCATAAGTGTTGTCAATTTGCTGGCTGACGTAGTTATTAAGCTCAGTATTATCATTGACAAGCTTCTGAGTAATGACTCTGCTGAATGTGTCTGTGCCACCAATGATGTTGCTCAGTTCATCGACGTGCTGTGTAGCCAAACTGACGAATGTCTGATTCCACTCGTTGCGGAGGTTTGAAATCTTGTTGTTAATTTCAGTACTGTTGGCAACGACGTTAACAATCGAGTTATTAACTTCAGTGTTGTTGGTTACAGTGTGCTGTAAGCGCTGGTCGATGTACTGGTTTAATGCCTCATTGTTATTGACAATGTTCTGGGTAATCAGCGGGATGTGATTTTGTAGCTTTTGCTCATAGGTGCTGTCAATTTGCTGGCTGACGTAGTTATTCAGACCAGTATTATCATTGACGATGTTCTGAGTAATTACGTTGATGTTGTTGCGTATTTTTTGCTCAAAGGAGGAGTCGATTTGCCCATCGACATGGCGATCGATGTACTGGTTGAGTTCCTGCTTATTTACAAGGTTGTTGATAATTAATTCGACGTTGTTACGTATCTTTTGCTCAAAGGAGGAGTCGATTTGCTGATCGACATGGCGATCAATGTATTGGTTGAGTTCCTGCTTACGTACAACGTTGTTAACAATTAATCCAATGTTGTTACGTATCTTTTGATCGAAGATTTGGTCGATTTGCTGATCGACATGGCGATCAATGTACTGGTTGAGTTCCTGCTTATTTACAATGTTGTTAACAATTAATCCGATGTTGTTACGTATCCTTTGCTCAAAGGTTTGGTCAACGTACTGGTTGATCTGCTGGTTAATTTTGTTCGATATCTCAACGTTGATCCTATCTTCCACTAGCTTGTCTAAGTAGCTAGACCAGCCTTGCAACTGCTGGTTCAGACTAAACTCCATCTGCTGTGTATAGGCATCCATCGTAAACCTGACCTTCGCTACTTCTATAGCCAGGTTCTTGAAGTGCTTCTCGTAGTTTTTCAGGAGCCACTGTTCGAGCTGATCCCAATACTTAGCCTCCAGTGTCACATCGTTTTCATCTATCACCTTGATAGATGCACTAATCTGCTGTAACTGCTCCTCCCACTTCTTCTTTAACTCGTCTTCGTTAAAGCGGAAGGTGAACTCTGTCGAGCTGTTCGCACCTACTGCTTCACGACCGACAGATCCACCTGTGCCTTGAATATTTGTCACAGACTCTGTCGAGCTGTTCGCACCTACTGCTTCACGACCGACAGATCCACCTGTGCCTTGAATATTTGTCACAGTGCTTGTAACAGTCTTGGTTGTAGTCGTCTGTTCTTGCCTCTGTTCTTTGACCTTATTATTCTGTTGCTTTTTATAGTTCTCAGCCAGTTCAGTTGCACTGACTGGCTCTATTGCCAGAATAATTTGTCCTTCGTTATCTTCTTTGTAGGTGTCAACAAATAAACCTGTTAAGGTAGTTTTTTCTTTGACCTCTAAAACGACTTCATCTTTGAGACCATTCAAGGAAGACCAAGTTTCTTCAACTTCAATGCCAGTCAGTTTTGTAATAAATTTTCCGCCTTTGACCCAAATTAAAGCCCAAGGTTCTATGTTAAACTTCTTACTATCTGACCAATAGCTAGCATTTCCTTCACGTATTTTAATACGATAGTTTCCAGGATTTAATTCAATGAAGTTAGCACCCGATTGCTTCAAAGTTGACAGGTAACTTTCATCCAGCACATAACTATTGCGTTTGCTATCTACTGTTAAAGTATGAGGATTGAAAAATGGCTTATTACTGGTAATCAAAAGGTCAATTGAGCCACTATTGTCATTATTGTTAACATCAAAGAACAAGGCATTGAGAACTGCTCTTTGTTTAACTTCTAACTGCAAATTATCATTATATCCATTTAGGGTTGTCCAGGTTGCACCTACCTCTAAACCTGTGTTTTGATTGATAAATGTACTACCATCAACTCCATATATCCAGAGTATAACAAAAGGTTCTCCTTCTGTTTTAGCCTTGGCATATCTGTAGCGACCGCCGGTAATTCTGATATCAAAAGTCCCTTTGTCGAAGGTAAAGGAACTTGCAACATTTTGTTGCAGGTTGTTCATTTGGTTGGCGTCGATAACGTAACAATTGTTTTTGGTATCGATAGTTAAAATGCTCATACCTTCCTCCTTGATAGTTTTGCTTTTTTGAGAAACTACTGCTGGTGTACCTTGAGAAGTTTTTTCTTGTTTTACTGCTGCTGTTGTACTTTGAGAAGTTTTTTCTTGTTTTACTGCTGCTGGTATACCTTGAGAAGTTTCTTCTTTTTTTGTTTCAGATTTTTCGTCCGACTTCACTTCTGGGGTAATTTCCGTTGTTACTGCCCTAGCTGGTTCATAAATACTAATCCCTGCCCAACGACCCTTAGGTTCGGTCATGGTGACTAGAGTTCCCTTACCAGTAGTCGTGTCAATGCGGATTAATTGACCGTCTTTACCTAAGTTAAAGAAGTTACCAGTCACCCCGTAGAGAACATCACCAACAAATTCTATACTGGCAATATTGGGAAAGCCTGTATCACCAATGATCTGGACTTTACTAGTCTCTAGATTCCAACTTACTAATAACTTCTTCTTGTTGTAACCAATCAAGGTAATATAAGCTTTGCCATTAGCATCAAAGGCAACTTCAGCACATTTGTAGTCTTTATCCGCTACTGTTACTACTGGCGTACCTTTACCTGTTTCGAGATTAATGGCAATCAGTTGTTTCGCTGTTGTGGCGTAGAGGGTTTGACGCTGGCGATTATATGCTAAACCAGCACAAGGATTGCCAATATCACCAACTACGGTGGCATCACCTGAATTTAGGTCAATTTTAACTAGTTGAGTCTTGTCACCGTCCCTATGAAGTCCATATAGTTGGGAACCGACAAAAGCAATGTCAGAAACTTCTGTAACTATCTCACCAATAAAAGTAGCTTTACCTGTGGCTAAATCCAGAGTGTAAAGTTTGCTTAATTCATTGGTGACACAATCTTGGATATAAACTGCCCCTGGTTTGAGCTTAATAGTTTTAGCTGCGCGACTGCCACAGATAACTCTTTCTAAGACTGCACTAAAACCGCTGATTGCGTCTTTATCTGTAAAAGATTGTCCACCTGTTGAAGTTGCAAGTCTTTTGTATTCGGTTTTGATACCTTCTTGATGCTTGCTTTTAGAAGTTCCAAAATAGGTATGAACGGTAACTCCTGCTCCTTGGGCTTTTTGGATACCCAAATTAGCTGCTTCAATATCCTTTTGCTCTGTTTTATCTCCACCACCTTCGAGTGCTTCATCGCCGAGATAAAAGATAGCTCGTGCTGCACCTTCTCGCCAATCAAAGTAATCTGAGATATCTTCAATGGCACGAGCTGCATCTTCTTGCGCTCCTGCGTCTGCAACTTGTCCTTTTTTTCTACCCCGGAGTTTGGATTCTGATACCTTACACTTTTGAGTCAGATAAGCTCGGATACTTTGGTCGAAGTTTGTCCCTTTCCAAGTACCTTCTATACCCAACCAAGCCACTCTTAAGTCTGAAGGACAACTAGATTTAGCTTGTGCGATCGCACCCTTGGCAGCATCACTCAAAGCCTGTGCTTCATCTTTCATCGAAGGACTAGTATCGATGACGATAACCAAATCAACAGGAGGTATAGTGCTTGCTTGATTAGTCATAGTTATCTCTTTTTTCTTTCGGTTGAAATTGAAGAATTGCATACTTTAAAAGATCCATGAGTTTCAATTTCGTAAATGAATCAAAACCTAAGCAATAGACATGAATTTTATACTTGGGATTGTTCTTAAAGGCACAAGGGTATCCTTGAGGAGAACAGAACCAAGTCTGTAATCGTTTTCAGCCGATTTCTGAATATCAATTTTTGCTGAACACGCACTCTTATTCGCACATTTATGAACTGCGTACTTGAACCAGTTTTATCTGAGTCTCCCAAAGGACGCAGACCATTTTTAGATAAATTATTCTTGAGTTTTTTGCTGTGTATAGAGAAGTATCTACTACATTAGTTAAAAGGATAATATTTTATTATACCTATGTGTAACATCAACCTATAGAAGTAGAAAAGTATCAGTATAAATAATAATATTTCTGTATTTTGACAGAAGTACAGCACTCTTCTTGCTGTTACAATAGGCATTTTTGCCAGGTAGTCAGTCTAGCAGGTCAATTGTGGGGTAGACGCGGAGCGGTGAAGCAGCGCGGTCTTGGGGGTTTCCCCCATGAGCGACTGCTGAACCCGAAGGGCTTGTCGTCAGACATCGCCTTATTGGAGGAATTTGTTAAGTAAAATTTCATACTCAATATTTAATACGCGATCGCCCATTCATCCCATCACCAACGCAGACGTATGGTGAGGACATTCATTGTTGGGGGACACCTGGTAAAACAACCAATTCTCAGTTCTACTTCTATTTACAGCTTTTCGGCTAAAGTAGTTAGCAGTGATGTAGAGATTCCTGTAAGTGTAGTTATATTCTATGTAAAAAATTAACTTTATGAGGGTGCTATTAGTCGAAGATGAACCAGATTTAGGTACTGCTATTAAGCGAACTCTGACGCAGCACAAGTATTTGGTAGACTGGGTTTTAGATGGTAATGAAGCATGGGCATATTTAGATAATACCTGGACGCAATATACGGTAGCTATTTTCGATTGGATGCTACCGGGAATATCAGGTTTAGAGTTGTGCAAACAGTTACGCCAAAAGAAAAATCCTTTACCTGTGTTAATGCTGACGGCAAAAGACACAATGGAAGATAAAGTTACTGGTTTGGATGCAGGTGCTGATGACTACTTGGTGAAGCCATTTGGAATGGCGGAATTACTAGCTAGGTTGCGTGCTTTGCAAAGGCGATCGCCTCAATTTCCATCTCAGGAATTAACTGTTGGCAACCT
>JBPCQW010000543.1:0-2671 GCA_050997715.1 Hassallia sp. | reverse complement strand
GGTTATTGCAAAACCTGGATGCTGAAGAGGTGAAATTTCAAGACTTGTCAGCAGAAACGGTCTTAATTGCCGTCCAAGGACCAAAAGCAAGTAGCATCCTTCAGCAATTTGTGTCAGCAGACTTAACCCCAGTTAAAGCATTTGGTCATTTGGATGCAACTATATTAGGGAAATCGGCATTTCTTGCCCGCACAGGTTACACCGGGGAAGATGGATTTGAGCTGATGGTAGATCCAGATGTCGGGGTTGAGTTGTGGCAAAATCTGATTAAAGCTGGTGTGATTCCTTGTGGACTTGGTGCGAGAGACACTTTGCGACTAGAAGCGGCAATGGCACTTTATGGACAAGATATCGATGAAAACACCACACCTTTAGAAGCGGGTTTGGGTTGGTTAGTTCATCTGGATAGCAAAGGTGATTTTATCGGACGTTCAGTTTTAGAAGAGCAAAAGGCAAATGGTGTGCAGCGTCGGTTGATCGGTTTGCAAATGCAAGGACGCAATATTGCTCGTCACGGCTATCAAGTATTATCAGCAGGTAAAGTTGTGGGGGAAGTCACCAGTGGAACTTTATCACCTACACTTGGTTATCCCATCTCCCTTGCTTACGTTCCCACTCAGCTAGCAAGTGTTGGTCAGCAGCTAGAAGTAGAAATTCGCGGCAAAGTTTACCCCGCAGTTGTGGTGAAGCGTCCCTTTTATCGGTCAAAAAATCGTCTGATTTAGATTGTACTTTATCAGACGCCCTCTAGTTGCAAGAAATGCACTCCTCCTAATTGTTCCCCCGCGACAATTGATACGCCATCTGGTGCAACAGCACAGCAGTGGATTGTACTATCACCTGTGAAAGTGGCAATTACTTCCCCAGTTTGCCAATCCCAGACTTTGAGAGTGTTGTCATCTGAACCAGAAACCAGGTATTTGCCATCAACTGAAAAAGCGATCGCATAAACCCTGTAAGTATGACCACTTAAGGTACGCACTTCAACCCCAGTTTGCCAATCCCAGACTTTGAGTGTCTTGTCCCAGGAACCAGAAACCAGGTATTTGCCATCTACTGAAAAAGCGATCGCTAAAACACTGGAAGTATGACCAGTTAAAGTCCGCACTTCAACCCCTGCTTGCCAATCCCAGACTTTGAGAGTTTTGTCAGCTGAACCAGAAACCAGGTATTTACCATCAACTGAAAAAGCGATCGCATCAACACTGTTAGTATGACCCTGTATGGTACGCACTTCAACCCCAGTTTGCCAATCCCAGACTTTGAGTGTGGAGTCCTGTGAACCAGAAACCAGGTATTTGCCATCAACTGAAAAAGCGATCGCTTTAACACTGTCAGTATGACCAATTAAGGTTCTGATTAAGTTTCCATCTGGGGTAGTTAAACTAGCTGTCACAGGACGCAACCAAGTAGTTTGGTTCTGCTTTGCTTGTTGCAATAATTGTTGAATCTCCGACGCTTGAAAACACTGCAAACGTCCCCATAATTGCCCAGCTAGCTGTCTTTTATCTTCAGCTAGAATATGTCCTGACAGTAATAACGTCCGTTGCAGCAATTGCAAATTCGCATTTTCGGGTAATAAGTTATAATCGGCGATTAATTCATTAATGTTGCTGTTCTCTAACTTCGCTTGCAACCAGCGAAAGTCAAGCAATAATTGTTGTAATTCGGTTGCGCGTCCTGCTTCAATTAAATGATGTGCTAAATTTTGGAAGATGTAGGCGTCATTCTCTAAGCTATGCCAGCCATTGGGGTATTTTTGAGTGTAAGCGTCTAAAAATTGAGTATGCAGTTCTGACAAGCTGGACACTGCACGCCGCAAGTAAAGGTATTGTAAGTCATGAAGTTCTACTTTGCGTTGAGGGGCTTCGCCTGTGGTGCGAAGTAAGGCTTTGCGTGCTAAAGTCGTGAGCAATTTACGAGCATTGCGATCTTTTAACTGATTGCTACAAGTCCATAGCTGAACAATAGTAGCTTCCGGGACTGCTGTATCTTCTGGGAAAACTGCTAGTTCTAAATAATGTTGCGCTTCATTCGGCAACAGCGCATCAATGCTAATCTTAATTGATTTCAAGATGCTGCCGTGAGGATGTTCAAAGAACTCTAAATCAGCTTCACTTAGAGCTTCTAACAAATCTCCCCAAGATGTACCGTCCCTTACCATCGCTCCATTTAGCGACAATGCCAATGGTAAGTAACCACATTCTCGTGCTACGTCTTGTGCTGTCTTTGGTAACGTCTCTACAGCTTTCTCTGCCCAATCTGCCAATAAAGCTAAAGCCTGTTTTTCACTTAAAATAGAAAGCTGATATTCTTCCCCTCCCAACGCTGTAATTATCCCTGCATCACGGGTAGTAATTACCATCTGACAACGTTCTTCCAACACGTCAAACGCGCTTGCGTGTTCCAAATTCCAGACATCATCCAAAATCAGCAAACAAGCTTTACCCGTCAACAACTTTCGTAACTGCGTTTTTCCCGAATTAATCTCGGTAAACGATGCTTGCTTATCCCCCAGTGCTTCTACTACATCCGATTGCAAAGTTAAAATTTGCGGTGTTTGCCCGAATGTTATCCAAATCACACCATCAGGAAACGCTCGTCTAACTTCTTCATCCCGCGCTAATGCTGTAGCTAGTACAGTTTTGCCTATTCCACCCATACCTTGCAC
>JBPCQW010000540.1:0-2712 GCA_050997715.1 Hassallia sp. | reverse complement strand
GCAAAAGTCTCTACAACTGACGCCATGCGAACCCACTCTGCTTTTTCCTCTAATTT
The DNA here is from genome assembly GCA_050997715.1 of Hassallia sp. Lineage (GTDB taxonomy): Bacteria > Cyanobacteriota > Cyanobacteriia > Cyanobacteriales > Nostocaceae > Hassallia. Next base: position 2,656 of record JBPCQW010000540.1, on the reverse strand, counting down.
CAAAGCTGCAAGAGTAGATGCAATTTCCCGCGCTGCTTCACCAGGTTTTGTATAAGCTAAAGCCGTCCACCTCTGAACCTGAGCAAAATCACGCATATCCGGATCGTGACTGTCAAGCTGTTGTTTTACATAGATAAGCAAAAAATCAGACAATTCATGAATTCGCTTTTCGCCAAAACGGGGATTAACTTTCAATTCCCTCAGCAGTGCATTTCGCACCTCTGTTTCCATCTCGTAAAGTTCATATCCCACTTCATCACAAAGGCTGGAAAGTAACAAATCTGCCACAGCCAGCCAGGGAATTTTCAGTGCTTCACCGTTGCGATCGCGTTGAAAATTCGCCCACAAGCGATAGAGCAAATCGGGTGTCAGCGCTAAAGGAAAAGCAGCATGATAAGCGAAATCAAGATGCGCTTCACCAAAGCGTTGCTGAAAAGCTTCTATTCGACGAGTGACGACTTCTGGCTTCATCTGCTTTTCTAAACTAAAGTTTTCGATAAAGAACCCTCAAAGGGTTGCAATAAAATTCCGAGAATCTTATCGACTGCATTAATGTAATATTCGATCGCGTCAATGTACAGAGTAGTTTGTTCTAAAGTTAGGAACTTCCAGCTAGTTCCTGTTGTAACTGCTCCATAAATGACTTTAATATCACTTCCTACTCTTTGATTAAATATTTGAGCAGCAACCATTGTCGCAGCGCATTGCCCCAGCCCAGCGATTATATTTTCATTTTTCGCCTCAATCACTGTAAGGACTGGAGCGCTGATAAAATATTGCTCACTAGATGCGCTGAGGATAAAGTCACAAAAACCTGATAGTCCTTGAGCGGGATCAACATTAAATTCTGTCCCAGAAAATAACCCGATTCGATAATCCAACTGTCGCCTTACCTCAGATAGAATCGGAGCAATGAGAAACTCAGAACGGGCTTTTTCGCTGTTAATGGCAGTTGCCAAAGTTAGATTTTCAGCCAGCACCCGTTCTAGTAAATCAGATGGTTTCACTCCCACTACATCCCGAAACAAATTTCGAGTCTCGTCCAGAGTTAAGCCAAATGCATTTCTTGCTTTAACGAGAGTAAAATCACTGTATGCCATAAAAAGAGCGATCGCGTTCTATTTTAATTGTGTAGCATCACTTGCCGTCCCCGCAAAACATCGATCGCACTATCCAACCCCTGACGGCTCAATTCAAACATCGGTACTAAACGGGCAATTTCACCCGCTGTTGTCCCAAACCAGCGCTCTGTCGCCATCGGATTGACCCATGCTATATAACGAACTCGTTGCTTTAGTTGGTATAAAAAATTTTCTGTCAACTCTAGCCTTTCTAAACTATAACCACCCCGCGCTGCCCCCGCATCACTAAAAATCAACACAGCAGAACGTTCTGGACGCAGTTGAGCCAGAAAATCTGATACGGGTTCAGCTTTTTGGCGAGCCGTATCTCTGTAAATATACTTTGTTGGGCAATTATGAAAGTAATAAATACCAGCTTTTCCCAAGCGTCCTCCGCGCACTGCTGTATCTGCCAATCGCTGACAAAGCGCGTGAAATGGCACCATTGAGCCTTTTTGGTCAATCAGTAACTGTAATTCTGTGCGATTTACTCGACTGGGAACCATTACAGGCTCTAGCAAAATTCCCTGTTGTCCAATCCGGTCAATTGTTGCTTCTACATCAAACTCTGTGGGCAACCCTTCCCGCACGAAACGCCGCAAATGTCGCCAGCTTTGCTTCATCTGGCGTCGCGTTACGGGAAAATACTCATCGGTTTGGGTGAAGCGATTCTCTGCAATTTCATCAAAGCTGTTAGTAGTAATTTGTACTGCTTCAGCTACTTGCATTTCGTCTTCCACTTCTATCAATTCTGATGAAACGGTTACGGAAACAGGTGTATTTTCGGCTTGTTCAAGTTTGGGTTGAGAAGTGGACTTAGTAGTTTTTGTGTCCGAACTGTCCGCTTTTTCCGGTGAGGTGAAAGTAAAAGCGCTGTTGGTGGATACGCTCATTACTTGTTGAAAGTGATAATTAAACAGGTGTTCCTCGTCCTTCGATTTCACCCACAAAGTACGGCAGAGTTCCGCTAATGCCTCTTGGTTAGTTGTGCCAAAGCCTTTCTGTAAAGCTTCTAAAATCAGGCGATACTCATCAATGCCCAGTGGTAAGCCTGCCTCTCGCAGCCGCGTAAAGAGGTCAAGTAGCGGTAATTCTTCTTGGGTAGTGGTAGCTAATTGTACTTGGGCTGCTTCCATTTGTATCGGGTGACAATGGCATTGTATCGGGTGACAATGGCATTGTATCGGGTGACAATGGCATTGTATCGAGTGACAATGGCATTGTATCGAGTGACAATGGCATTGCATCGGGTGACAATGGCATTGCATCGGGATGCGATCGCATTGTATCGAGTCACAATGGCATTGTATTGGGTGACAATGGCATTGCATCGGGATGCGATCACATTGCAAGGTATTACCAATGAATAAACACCATGAGCAAACAATATAAAATTTATCTTGATGCTTGTTGTTTGAATCGTCCGTTTGATGACCAAACATAATCCCGTATTTATCTAGAAGCACAAGCAGTTATGACAATTCTCAGTCAATGTCAATCAGAGACTTGGAAACTTATCAATAGCAGTGCTTTAT
>JBPCQW010000478.1:0-16304 GCA_050997715.1 Hassallia sp. | reverse complement strand
GGTTATTTGATGAGTTTGATTTTCAAACGTGCCGATGTTCTCTCATTAGAACTAAAAAATTTGGTGGTGCTAGCGGTGCTGTGGAGTCTGTTTACTTTAGCGCAGATGATTCGCAATGAGTCAGGAGTAATGACAACCGTAATCGCCGGCGCAGTTTTTGCTAACTCCTCGGTGCCAGAAGAACGTTCGTTACGCCGCTTTAAAGGTCAACTGACGATTCTTAGCGTTTCGGTGCTGTTCATCTTGCTAGCGGCTGATTTGTCTATTGCCAGTGTATTTGCCTTGGGTTGGGGCAGTTTATTTACAGTTTTGGTACTAATGTTCATCGTTCGCCCGATTAACATTCTCTGTTGTACTTGGAATAGTGACCTCAACTGGCGGCAAAAATTGTTTTTAAGTTGGGTTGCACCGAGAGGAATTGTTTCTGCTTCAGTGGCTTCTTTGTTTGCGATCGCACTCACGCAGCGCGGTGTTAACGGTGGTGAAGCGATTAAAGCTTTAGTCTTCCTGACAATTTTGATGACAGTATTCTGTCAGGGGCTAACAGCAGGTACGATCGCTAAATGGTTACAAATCACTTCTAAAGAAGCAACCGGGTTAGTAATTGTTGGCTGTAATCCTCTAAGTCTTTTGATTGCCCGATTCTTTCAAGAACGGGGAGAAGCAGTAGTAATGATTGATACTGACCCGGAATGTTTTGCAGAAGCGGAAGCACAAAATCTACGGTTGATTGCTAGCAGTGCGCTAGATACAGGAGTTTTGGAAGAAGCGGGACTTGCTTCTATGGGAACTTTTTTAGCTATGACTAACAATGGTGAGGTAAATTTTGTTTTAGCTCAACGTGCCGCTGAGGAGTTTAACCCCCCACGCGTCTTAGCTGTTTTTCCTCGCGACCCGCAAGCATCCACATCAGCAGAGAATAAAGTTGACCAAGCTTTTGTCCCAGACTTAGGAATTAAGACTTGGAATGAATATCTCAATAGTGGACGAGTGAAGTTAGGGACAACTACCCTTGATGAAGAGGAATTTTCTAGCCAACAAAATCGCATTCAAGAAAAAATTCGCACTGGCGATTTGGTGCCGTTGTTGGTAGAAAGAGATAAACGTCTACAGATAATGCCAGCTGCTATTGATTGGCAAGCAGGCGATCGCATAATCTATCTATTGCATGACCCCAGATCCAATCTTTTAAAACGCTTATCTGGTGCTAGTCAATCCACCCCCCTATCTCCAGAAAAGTTACCAGAAGTCGAACAAGTCCCTGTAGCAAAGTTAGCTGAACTTTCCGCTAGTGATTCCCCCAGTGTTTAAGGAGACAGGGGAGCAGGGGGACAGGGGGACAGGGGAGCAGGGGGGGAAATATTTCTTCTTTCTTGCCCATTCCCCATTCCCCTTTCCCCTTTACCCCTCCTCAAATTGCCTAATGACTATTGACTGGTTGCTGTGGTAAATTAACTAATTCAGAGTTCAGCATTTTTTGATGTGTTTGTTTTTCTTGCCACAATACACTAGCTAAATGCACCACGGCAAGAAGTATCGCAGCAACGGCAACTATATAACTGTGTATGGTGTAAAGATGCTCAATAGTTACAGTGCTAATGGCTCCACCACCTGTGAGGATATCGCGTAATTGATGCCCGATGAAAGGAATTGCCTCAATTGTTCCTAGCTCGATACTAAAACGCCAGTATCCTAGTTGATCCCACTTTAGGCTCATTGCTGTCCAATCCAGACCGATCGCACTCAAGGTAAACAAAATTCCACTAATCCAAGCAGTCAACCAACTCTTGCGAAATTGTCTGCTTAAAAACATCACCACAATTTGAATCAAGGCAACAATAATTACTGCGTTACCTGCAACATTATGCGCTTTATGAAATAACCAGCCGTAACTCACTTGCCCATCAATCATTTTCAATGACTCATAAGCGCCGCCTGCTGCTGGTTGATAATAAAAAGAGAGTAAAATTCCCGTAGTCGCGCTAATCAAGGTCAGAGTCAGAATTGCGATCGATAATATCGTGGATATTCGTTGCCCAATTTTATCAAACCGGGTGCTTTGCATTATTCCCTCTTTCCTTAGTATTATATGTATTTTTATTACAGTTTAACTAAGAATTATGAATAATTGATAACTCTTGAGGCGTAAATGTAAATATTTAAGTTAAATATTCCAGCCAAGCTTTTAATGCTTCTGGGCAGCCATACCAAATTCCTGGGCTTCTAGGGGAATGGTTGACACCTGAAATCACAATATTTTCGGCTTCTAGATGAGCGGCTTCAATGGGCGTGATACCATCACCCCAAGTATTACCTTATAGCTAGGCAAGCGCTAGTTAAGCGACAATGAAGCAAGTTGTGACCTTTAGAGAAAGGAACTGACAATGACAGAAGCTAAAAACGTACTTGACGAAAAACTTGAGCCTTGCTGCACTTCTTTGATGACTGGATATTACCGCGACGGATTTTGTCGTACAGGTGGTCAAGATTTTGGAGTACATGTTATTTGCGCTCAAGTCACAGCAGAGTTTCTAGAGTTTACCAAGTCGCGGGGCAACGACCTTAGCACCCCACATCCAGAATATCAATTTCCCGGTTTAAAAGCAGGCGATCGCTGGTGTTTATGCGCTTCTCGTTGGCAAGAAGCTCTAGACGCTGGTGTTGCTCCACTAGTTCTCCTTTGTGCCACACATGCTAGAGCCTTAGAAGTGGTTTCTCTAGATGATTTGAAAAAAAATGCCTATCAGGAATAACGCAATTAATTGCGTTACTAAATGCTAAAAATTCGCCAAATCTAAAAAGCGCTTATGTATAGCGATCACCTTATTAGTATATTCTAAAGTCTAAAAGCTCATGGCTAAATTATGTCTACAGAATTCGCCATTAATAGTAAAGTCAGAGTTGTAGCACTACCACCCTACGTAAAAACCGCTGACCCCATGCCCATGCTGCGTCCCTCCGATGTTATTCACATTGGCGAAGAAGGCACAGTCATTGACCGTCGTCCCGGAGGATACTGGGGTATACGTTTTGCTAAGGGAAATTTTCTCCTCGATAGCCAATACATCGAAACCACAGACACTCATAGGGAATCTGATAAAGAGTAATACTAGCAGTTACTTAGTAGAGCTTTGCCTAAAATGGTAGCCTTTTTAAACGCACTCGTAGCGCCTTCTTAATCGCAGAGGTACGCAGAGCTTTTTCAAATTTGATTTGGTATGAATTTGTGCAATGGATGTACTAAGAATTATAAACTTATGTAAAGTTCTAATTTTGGTCTGCAAATGATTTCTCGTCGCAGTTTTTTGAGTATATTATTTGCCAGCTGTTTTGCTGTCATTAGTTGGTTGAATTTTACCCCTACTGCTAATGCTTTAGGAGGCAAACTCCCAGCAATTAATCAACCCGCACCTTTATTTACCTTGCCAACCAACACAGGCAATGGTGAAATTTCCTTGTCTGACTTGCGTGGTAAGTGGACAGTCCTGTACTTTTATCCCAAAGACTTCACCGCCGGTTGCACCATCGAAGCGCGTCGTTTTCAGCAAGACTTGCCGAAATACGTAGAAAAAAACGCGCAAATTATCGGTGTCAGTGCTGATGACGTTGATTCCCACGCCGAATTTTGTGATTCAGAAGGGCTAAAATTCCCTTTATTGGCTGATACTACCGGATCGGTCAGTAAAGCTTACGGTTCTTGGATTGGCTTTGTCTCCATGCGTCACAGCTTCATCATCGATCCAAACGGCATCCTGCGCGAGACTTTTGTCAAAGTCAATCCCAGCATCCACAGTACAGAAGTTCTCAGCATACTCGAACAACTGCAATCATCTTAGAGGAGGGGGAAAGGGGAAAGGGTAAGAAGAAATATTTCTTCCCCCACTCTTCCCCTCCCCCACTTTCCCACTGATTCGCTAGGCTATTGATATCCTGGTTTTTTCAATATGTTTATGCTCGGTCGAGAAGTGATGCTTCCTACAAAATAGGACAAGGGGGAATTAAAGAAAAATTAATTTTTTTGAGGTTTTATTTTTAATTTGGAATTAAAGTAAAGCAACAGTCAAAATAGTATTTTGGTATTGTGAATTTTAAATTTATGACTTATGAATCATGACCCTTTTATAGTTGCACCTAAAGCAAAGATTTCTTTGCAAACAGATTACGACCCAGCTTATAAAGATGATTACCAGGATAAAGCTGAGGCGGAAATAAAATTGCAAGCGGACGTTGAACGACTAGCAAAATACCAAAATATTCTTTATGCTCAAAACACCTATGCGTTGCTGATTATCTTTCAAGCAATGGATGCGGCTGGTAAAGATAGCACTATCAAACATGTGATGTCTGGTGTTAATCCCCAAGGATGTCAAGTATTCAGTTTCAAACAACCGAGTACCGAAGAACTTGACCACGATTATCTTTGGCGTAGTATCAAAGCTTTACCAGAACGGGGTCGAGTCGGGATATTCAACCGCTCATATTATGAGGAAACTTTAGTGGTTCGCGTGCATCCAGAACTGCTGAAAAAGCAACAACTTCCCCATATTCCTGAGGATAATGGAATTTGGCGGCAGCGCTTCGAGGAAATCAATAATTTTGAAAAATATTTCGTACCCAATGGAGTAATCATCCTTAAGTTTTTTCTGAATGTTTCTAAATTAGAACAGAAAAAGCGCTTTTTAGCACGCATTGAAACGCCTGAAAAAAATTGGAAGTTCTCTGCGAGCGATGTGATTGAAAGAGCGTTTTGGGATGATTACATGGAAGCTTATGAAGATATTTTTAATCATACGAGCAGTGAATCAGCACCTTGGTATATTATCCCTGCCGATCGCAAATGGTTTACACGTCTAGTAGTTGCCGACATCATCTGTAGCAAATTAAAAGAACTTAATCTGAGATATCCCACCGTCAGTGAGGAACATCAGCGACAACTTCTCAAGGCAAAGCAATTATTGGAAAATGAGGATTGAGGGGAAAGGGGTAATGGGGAAAGGGGTGCATGTGAAGAAGTAATTTTAAATATTTTTACTAATTTTAAATAACTCCATCCTTTTACCCTTTTCCCCTCCTTTCCTCATTCCCCATTCCCCAAATCATGACTCCCGCAGAAAAAGACCCCGCTTTTGAATCTTTACTCATTTACCTCAGACAAAGCCGGGGCTTTGATTTTACAGGTTATAAACGCTCTACTTTAATGCGTCGGGTACAAAAGCGAATGCAGTTCTTGGGGCTAGAAAACTATAGCGATTACCTGGATTATCTGGAAGTGTATCCAGACGAATTCAATTTGCTATTTAACACTATCCTGATCAACGTTACTGCGTTTTTTCGGGATGCCTCAGTCTGGGAATTTCTGCATCTTCAAGTGCTGCCGAACCTAATTAAAAGTAAAGCCGATTCTGAGCCGATCCGCATTTGGAGTGCTGGGTGTGCGTCTGGTGAGGAGGCTTATACCTTAGCAATGCTGATGGTTGAAAGCTTGGGTACTGAGCAATTTCGTCAACGGGTAAAAATTTACGCCACGGATCTGGATGAAGAAGCGCTGAGTCAATCTCGCCAAGCTCTGTATTCCGCCAAAGATATCCAAGCGGTTCCACCTGAATTTGTTGCCAAATATTTTGAGCCAAGTGGGAACCGCTATATTTTCCGCCACGATTTGCGGCGATCGGTGATTTTTGGTCGTCATGATTTGCTGCAAGATGCGCCAATTTCCAGGATAGATTTATTGGTGTGTCGCAATACACTAATGTACTTCAATGCGGAGGCACAGATGCGAGTTTTGGCTCGCTTTCATTTTGCCTTAAATGATACAGGATATTTGTATTTGGGTAAAGCAGAAATGCTATTAACCCACTCGAATTTATTTACTCCTTTGAATTTGAAGCATCGGATATTTACGAAGGTGTCTGCTGGAAATATACGCGATCGCCTTTTGGTTTTGGCACAAGTCGGCGACGAAGAAGCAAACAACCGTTTATCTCGCCACATCCGTATGCGAGAACTAGCTTTTGATAGTGCGCCAATTATGACAGTAGCGCAACTGCTGCCGATGAAACTGAAGAATCTCGACGAGCGATCGCTTCAGATGCTTCAGTTATTAGAAAGTAATGCCAAACGCGGGGCTGATTTAGTTCAGCAAATTTTATCCTTTGCACGTGGTTCCGAAAGCAAACGGACAATTGTGCAACCATCCGAGCTACTAGAAGATATCGCGCAGATAATTATTGGCACATTTCCCAAATCGATCAATTTCAACATCGACATAGCGCCAGATTTGCTCAGTGTAGCAGGCGATGCTACCCAACTGCATCAGGTGTTGATAAACCTTTGCTTGAATGCTCGTGATGCCATGCTCAATGGCGGTGATTTAAGTATTTCTGCCGTCAACGTGTCTATTGATGCCATCTTTGCTAGAATGCATATAGAGGCAAGAGTTAGTTCCTACGTTTTAATTACCATTAGCGATACAGGAGTTGGCATTTCCCCAAAAATCATAGATCGCATTTTTGACCCATTTTTCACTACCAAACACGTAGGCAAAGGTACTGGACTGGGCTTGTCAATCGCGATGGGTATTATTAACAGCCACGGCGGTTTTTTGGATGTATTCAGTGAGGTTGAGCTAGGCAGCCAATTTAAAGTGTACTTGCCAAGCAGCGACGGAACTATAATCCAACCAGTGGATGAGATGGATTTGCTAACAGGAAGGGGAGAATTGATTTTGGTTGTCGATGACGAAGCAGCGATCACCCAAATTACCAAAACCACACTAGAAATCCACAATTACAGAGTATTAACGGCAGAAGATGGCATTGAAGCACTTGCTCTCTACACTCAGTATAAACAAGAAATCAGGGTAGTGTTGATGGATATCATGATGCCCTCAATGGCTGGAGCAACTGCCATCCGCACTTTGCAAAGAATGAATCCCCAAGTGCAAATTATTGCTATGAGTGGATTAGTATCCGCTGAGTCATTAGCACAAGTAACAGGCACTGGCATTCAAGCATTTTTACCGAAACCCTTCAGCGCTAAGGAGTTGTTGAACATTTTACAAAGAGTGTTGGTGATGGGATGAGGGAGAGGGGGAGGGGGGGAAAGAATTATTCTCATTGCCTCTAAAGAGTCTCCTTGTCTCCAAGGAGTTCCCCCAATGCCCAATGACTCCGCATTTCATAGACTCCAGCCAAGAGCATTGGCGATTTGTCCTGCTAATTCTAGAGGATTGAATGGTTTAGCGATCGCGCTCGGCATACCCATTTGAGCATAGCGACGCCGATCAGAAGCTTGGACTTTAGCTGTTAAAAAAATTACCGGGATAGCTTGAGTGGCTGGATTCGTCTGTAGTTTGCTTAAGGTAGTCATACCATCCATTTCTGGCATCATTACATCCAAAAGAATTGCATCCGGTTGTTGGGTTTCGGCTTTTTTTATACCTTCTAACCCAGAACTTGCTGTCACTACTTCCCAGCCAGCTATCGTTTCTAAGGAAATCTTAGCAACTTCTTGGATGTACTCCTCATTATCAACTACCAGAATACGCTTTGTTCCCATTAATACTTTTACCTTAAACAGCACTCTTCTTTAAGAAAACAGTAATTCAGAATCTTGGGACTGAACTATGGGCAAAACTAAGTAAAAATTACTACCTTCACCCAGCACACTTTCTGCCCAAATACATCCACTATGCTGTTGCACAATGCTTTTGCAAATTGCCAAACCCAAACCAGTGCCATCATAGTTGCGAGAATCCGAAGAGTCTACCTGTTGAAACCGCTCAAATATACTTTCAAGTTTATCAGGAGGAATGCCGCGTCCAGTATCTTTTACTTGGATGAGGAGGTGAGGGGAGGGGGAGAGGGGGAGAGGGGGAGTGGGGGGGAAAGATGTTTCCCATGTTCCGATCTCTCCTTGTCTCCTTGCCCCCTTGTCCCCTTGTCCTCCTTGTCCATTTCTCAACTCGACGCTAACTTGGATAGTTGCACCGACGTGGGAGAATTTAATTGCGTTACTTAGTAAGTTAGTTAGGGTTTGGACGATGCGATCGCCATCTACCCATAGCTTTTGGGATAAGCTGGAAACAGATAAACTAACATTGGCTGCCTCGGCAAGCGGCTGAATTACATTTACTGCTTGTGCGATTAAGTCGTCAATGTTGCAGGTTTGTTTTTCCATCTTCACTTTGCCTGACTCAATGCGCTCGATGTCAAGAATGTCGTTGACTAAACGCACCAAACGCTCGCTACTATTGACAGCTATTTGTAGCAGACGTTTTCCTTGTTCAGAATCTGACTTAATTAAATCACTTGCCAGCATTTTTAAAGAGCCGTAAATTGAAGTTAGGGGTGTGCGAAGTTCGTGACTAGTTACCGAGACAAACTCATCTTTCATGCGTTCAACTTGCTTGCGTAGACGCGGAGCGGCTTGTCGCAAGACATCGCTTATATCTTGCAAGTAAACCGTATATACTGTTTCTTCCCCTAGCTTTAACTTAGAAATCGAAGCTTCTGCCGGAAATTCACTACCATCTTTGCGACAACCATAAATTTCACGACGTTCTCCCATGCGACGAGCGACTTTTCTAGAGTTGCCAAATTCACTTACATGCTGACGATGTGTCTCAGTGTACCGCAACGGCAATAGTAAGTCCAAACGCTGTCCTAGTACTTCTGCTGCTGTGTAGCCAAAAATTTTTTCTGCCCCTTGGTTAAACAAGGTTATGCGTTGGTTGCTATCAATCGAAATAATTGCATCATCAGCGATTTCTACAATTCCCGCAAATCGACTTTGAGAGTTTCGCAATGCTTCTTGTGTGCGTTGACGCTCATTCAGTTCTAACTGAAGTTGTTGATTAATTTTTATTAGCTGTGCTGTGCGTTCTGCTACGCTTAATTCCAATTCTTCCTTACCTTTACGTAAAGCTTCCTCTGTTTGCTGCCGCTCAAATGCCGCTGACAAGACATTTGCGATCGCTTGGACAAAATTCACATCATCTAAACTGAAAGTCTGTTTTTTGCGCGTATAAGCTCCTAAAACGCCATAAAATCGATTATGTATAAAAATTGGTACACTTAAGCCGCTTTTAACTTGATGTTGCTGCAAAAAGGAATTACTCTCAGATTTTTGTAAGTCTTCAATAATTACAGGTTGATTAATAACCGCGTTTAAGTTGATTATTTCTTGCCCGATTAATTTAGAATCCCAGCCCACCCCAGACCGCAGCACCCAGGTATTTTCTTTTGGCAGAAGTTCCGAGATATTACAGTATTCAACTTGCAGATTTTCTGCCACAAGCGTGACAGCTTCATTCATTAAGCTAGAAAAATCTTTGCCAGACAAAGCTGACTGAGCTAAATTAGCAACTGTTGTTTGTTGTCGAATGCGGGTTATGTCATTCTTGCCAGCATCAGCTTCAGCTTGCTGGGTTTGGGCAAGACGCTGCCGTAATTTAATTCTTTCGAGACGATTGATAATGCGAGTGACAAGTTCTGGTCCGATGATCGGCTTGCTTACAAAGTCATCTGCACCGACTGCAAACACCTGATTAATAATATTAGCATCGCTATGAACGGTCAAAAATAAAATCGGCAATTCACTCCAACGCAAATCATTGCGTACTACCTGGCAAATTTCCATACCATTTATACCCGGCATTTCCACATCCAAAATCAGAAAATCTGGCTTTATAGATTCCAGAGTTTCCCAAAAACTTTGTGGATCGTTGAGGGTTGTCACCTTGATTCCCCAAGGAGTCAGCAATACTTGCAACAACGCACCTATTTTCGGATCGTCGTCTACAGCTAAGACATGAGCTTCTGCATCAGGTGCATGTTGCAATACTTCTGTCACTGCTTGTAATATCTGTGCAATGGGTAAGGGTTTTTGTAAAAATGTGTGTCTACCGTGCCTCGCAACTTGCAATCGATGGCTAAAATCGCTAAGTTCTGTAAATACTATCACTGGGACTGGGGGTTTGCGATCGTTCAACTCGGAAAGTAAGCGCAAGCTGTCTTCATCCAGTGGAGAAACGCTGGGATCTAATAATACTACGCTGGGATGCTCTTGATACAATTTCTGGATAGCGGTTTCAATATTGGTAGCGATCGCAACTTTTAAATTTGAGTTTGCATCAATTGCAAGTTGGGAACCGAGCAAGCGATCGCGATCGACCACCAAGAGCATTGGATATTCATCTAGAGGGGGTGAGGGTGAAACAGTCTCATCCTGATTTCGCTCAATTTCCTGATGTAATAGCTCTACCCAACTTTTAAACTGCGTTTTTTCCGCTTTAGTCAAAATTTTATCAGTTTTCAGTAAATGCTCAATTTTTTGTGCCAACTTTGAACCAAAAGGAAAGCCAAAAGTACCTAACGAACCTGCTAAAGAATGAGCTTCTTGAAATGCTTGTTTGCGGAGTTCTTGATTCAAAGCATTCTCACTAGATGCAACAGCAGCTTTTTCCAACAAAGTCACCTGTTCACCCACCCGTCCTTTAAATCGGTTCCAAACTCCAGCGATCGCTAATAATGTCTGCTTTGGAGTCGGGGATGGGGAGAGAGGGAGAGAGGGAGAGGGGGAGAAAGAAGAATTATCCTTTTTCTCTCCTCCAAGGAGTCCCCCTTGTCCCCCCTGTCCCCCTGTCCCCTTGTCCTCTTTCGCTAGCTTCAGACGATAACCAATTCCATAAACTGTTTCAACCAGATTCCCTGGTGCTCCGACACTTCTAAGCTTCGTTCGCAATCCTTTAATATGAGTGCGAACGGCTTCTTCACCTGGAGTGTCATCATAAGACCAAATATGCTGTAAAATCATGCCGCAGCTAAATACACGGTGAGTGTTTCGCAAAAAAAGTTCTAGCAACGCATATTCTTTCGGGGTTAATGATAGCGGCTGTTCACTATAAGTGACTTCACAACTTGTAGGATCGAGCCGTAAACTACCCCATTCCAACACAGGTTGTGAGGGAATAATACCCCGACGCAACAACGCTCGCACCCGTGCAATTAATTCCTCTTGATCGAAGGGTTTAACTAGATAGTCATCGGCACCTGCATCTAATCCTGTAGCCTTCTCGTGACTACTATCACACCCGGTCAATAACATGATTGGCATTTGCAAACCACGAAGTCTTATTTTACGGCAAAGACTAATACCATCTAACTTCGGGAGGATGACATCTAAAAGTATTAAGTCGTAATCATATATTTCCACTAAATCCCAAGCTGTTTCACCATCGGGGGCAATTTCTACTACATAGTTTTGGTTATTAAGAACAGCGACGAGAGCCTCAGCAACAAACTCGTCATCCTCCACAAGTAATATTTTCATAAAAGAAATTTGACTTTTGGTTAATTTTCATAACAATTCTTGACAAAACTAATTAAAACGCAAGTTTTGCAAAAGTTAGTATTAATATTTATTTTAGAAAGATACTATAGTTTAAGAAATTTTATTTTACAAATCGAATAACTCTGTTTACAAATATAAAAAAACTAACTATATGGCAATAAAGAGTAGACCTATCAGCACTCATTCTTTTTTGCACCCGAAGTGAGAGAGCTTTTTTTCCTACCCCTTTCCCCTAATAAGTGCAAGAAGTCTAGTGATTGTCACAGAAACAGAACAGAAACGGGGTATTTTAGGTGTAGTGGATGCCAGAGATGTAGAAAGTGCTGATGATGTCAAAGCGTGTCAAAATTTTCACCCTCAGATTGGTTACAAATTGTAATATGATATTTTCCAACTTCTCTGTGTGGTTAGTTTAATAAAATAGAATTCCTCACAGGTGATTGAAAAATCAAAGCCGACTTGATATTTTAATAAGATAATAATAGTAAAAATCGCAGAAATCACGCATGGACTGGATTACCCTCCTGCGATCGCTACAGTCAGATTTTATCAAAAGGTTGTCATCCGGTTGTTTGCTGCATTGTCAAACCGAAGGTCAATATAGTGAATTGACAATAATATCTGGAGAAAGATTAAAATCCTTACGAGATTTCTGCTGGTTAATGGCAGAAAAATATAAACGTACTTCACCAGTTAGAGATGTTTTTATCAACAACCTGAAAGGAAAACTAGGTGAGGAAGTTGTCAAAGAACGTTTAGCCGATTTTATCACCGAAGTAGATTATGAAAAACGATTCGGTGGTGATGGTAACATTGATTTTACACTCTCGTGCGATCGCGCGATCGGTATCGAAGTAAAATCGCGTCACGGCAGCATTGAGAGAGCGAGATGGTCAGTTAGTTCCGAAGAAGTTGAAAAAAATGCCGTTGTCGTTTGTATTTTGATTCAAGAAGAAGTCAATGAAGCGCAACCAGAGTATCACCTTTTTGTCGCTGGTTTTCTTCCCACTCAGATGATTAAGCTGAAAACTGGTAGAATTTCATTTGGGATAGAGCAATTGTTATATGGTGGTGGCTTATTTGGCTATTTAGAACAGTTGCAATCTGCTGAAAATTATCATTTACCTAAAAAATATCAATATCACCCCAAGCAGCAAAACAAAAGTCACTTTCGAGATTATATATCTAGTGAAGAAGATTTAACTCAGCTTCACATCAAACAGGGTGATGAATGCTTTCAAAAAAAAGAATATGAAGCGGCTATTGATAATTATAACGCAGCTTTGAAACTTAATCCGCATGATGCTGAAGTTTATTATAAACGTGGTTTAGCTCGTTATTATTTAGTCGATGACGAGAAAGCGATCGCAGATTATAACCAAGCAATAAAAATTAATCCTAAATATGCCAAAGCTTACAATAAACTTGGTTTAGCTCGTTATGAATTAGGAGATTACGAACAAGCAATTGAAGATTACACGCAAGCAATTAGAATTACTCCTGATGATGCAGTTGCTTATAGAAACCGTGCTGATGCTCGTTTTCACATAGGAGATAATCAGGGAGCGATTGAAGATTATAATCAAGCAATCAAGATTAATCCTAATTATGTTGATAGTAATGCTCGTTCTCAACTAGGAAATTATAAAAAATTCATTGATATTTTCACTCATTCAATTGAAATTAGTTCTGATGATGTTGCTTACAACCGTAGTAATGCTGATTCTGAATTAGAAGATTATGAGCAAGCGATTAAAATTAATCCGGATGATGCGGATGCTTATTATAACCGAGGAAATGCTCGTTTTGATTTAGGCGATCGCGCGGGAGCAATTGAAGATTATACGCAAGCGATAAAGATTAATTACAATTATGCCGATGCTTATTATAACCGGGGAAATGCTCGTTTTGATTTAGGCGATCGCGCTGGGGCAATTGAGGATTTTCAGAAAGCAACAGATTTATATTGGAAAGAAGGAAAGTTAGCAGAACATAAAGATGCACGGGAGAGGATTTTAGAGTTAGAAATAGAGGAATCGTTAGATATTTTAAACTTTTGATTGCCCTCACCCTAGAAGGGTGGGGCTATACAGACGAAGCCTACCTGCGTAGGCTTTAAGATTTTAGGCTGCGATCTGTCGTAGACAAGGCTAGGCAGAGAGCAAAGGTTGTTGTATCTAAACCGTGTTCTTACTGAACCAATTGTGTTTTTGTTCCAGAATCAGCGACAATGGGTTTAGTGTTATGCGGAGTAAAAGTAAATGGTTTCTGAGGTGCTAAAGCCGAATGTTCAAGACTTGCAGCAAAACGTTATCGACCTGCTGAGGGAAATAAGTTCGCTGATGAATCGTGCTAATACAGCACTGAGTTCTGATAATGCTAGCCAGAAATATGCAGACTTTGAGCAGCAAGTTAGCCAGGAAGCTGAGAAGGTAGAAAACCTTGAATTGAGAATGGCAATTGTTGCACCAATGAAAGCTGGTAAGTCAACAATCACGAACGCGATCGTTGGACAGGAGATTTTGCCAAGTCGTAACGCTGCGATGACGACGCTTCCGACTGAGATTATTTTTGATGCTGAGTTGACAGAGCCAGTTTTAGAACTTAGTTCTCAAATTGTGACAGTTTTCCAAGAAACTCTGTTGGCTTTGCGGTACAAAATTAATGATATGGGGATTGAAGAAGCATTAGAAAAGCTTGCTCAATATCCTCATTTGACGCAGATAGTAAAGCAAATTAAAGACGGACTTTCAATTCCTGCTAAGAGTCAAGGACGTGAGAATATCAACCACACTTTAACTAGCTTGAACGATATTGTTAGGGTGTGCAGCATTTTAGATCCACTTGCAGATCCGCTGCAATCTTTGATGGATGTTCCCAGAATCTACACTTCATTTTGGCGCTCATCCCAAGGTAATCAGCAATTAGAAACTTTAGGCAATTTAGTAATCGTAGACACCCCAGGACCAAACGAAGCGGGGGAAAATCTTCGGCTTCAGGCTGTAGTTGCAGAACAACTTAGTAGAAGTTCAATAGTGTTGATTGTTTTGGATTTCACCCAATTGAAAAACGAAGCCGCAGAGAAGGTAAAAAATGATGTTCAGAAGGTTATAGAACTGCGGGGTAAAGATAATTTATATGTCTTGATTAATAAGGTTGATCAGCGTAGAGATGGTGACATGAATCCAGAGCAAGTGCAGCAGTTTGTCGCTGCTGAATTTGTTATTGGTGACACTGGTGATGCAGGTAGAGTGTTTGAAATATCAGCTAGACGAGCGTTTACTTCTGCTAGTTTTTTAGTGGAATTGCAACATAATTATGGCGTTAATATTGCTGACATGAAGACAGCAAAAGCACTTGCTCTAGAAGTATTTGGTATGGACTGGGAAGAGGAACTGGAAGAATCAACAGCAGAAGAATTAAAACGTAAAGCTGAGAGATTGTGGAAAAAGTCTGGCTTTGAACCATTTTTAAATGGCGCAATTACAGCACTGATGGCGGAAGCTGCACCCCGGTGTATAATGTCTGCACTCAAGATTGCTCGTGGTCGTCTTGCAGAATTAAGTAATGATGTCCAACTCCGCAGCAGTGCGATAAGTGAAGATGAAGCAAAACTAAGACGAGAAGTTGGTGCATTGGAAAACGATTTGGAATCTTTAGAAGAATCTCGAAATCGTTTGCAAGAAGTAGATAGAATCAAAGCTAATCTTGACCAGCAACTTAACAAGATACTTGAAAATCTCCAACAAAAAGCTAAAGATAGCCTAGAAACCTATTTCAATGAAGAAGAATACCAACGTGCAGATATCCTCAAAAAGGGAGGTATGGCAACCCAAAGTTTTTTAAATTGGGTTTCTAAAAAATTCAACAAAGTTGAAATAAATTCCCAAAGTAGCGGTGTAATTGAATTTTCTAGTTTTAAGGCAGCAGAAGATTTTGCAGAGCAAGCAATCGCTTCTGCAAAACATAATGTCGTAGAGCCTTTGCTAGAAAATGTTCGTAAACAGGTGAAAAAAATAATCGAACAAGCACGTCAAGACATCACAAACTCTTTGGATACTGAAACTCAGCCGATTATTGAGCGTGCGCGTCAGCGGTTAAACGAAAATTTCAATGTCAATTTATCTTTACCAACACCAAACCTCGATAATAAGGGTGTAGGTAATGCTAAAGTTCGTGTCAATCATAAGACCAAGTGGGTAGACCAGGGCTATGAAATACAAGTAGTAGAGAAATGGGATTTTTGGGATTGGTTATGGCTATTTCCCAAAAAAGAAACAATCCGAGTGAAACGACCACACAAAAAGGAAGATTACTACACTGTTTCTCAGCAAGAAATCGTTGAAAAATCTAATAAATTAATTGAAGAGAGCATTAAAAATATAAAAGAGGGAATCAACCAATACTTAGACGAAGACTTTAAACAGCGGGTTGATAGCTTCTTTAAAGAGCTTGATAGTTACTTGAATAATTACCGCGATACTTTAATCCAGGCACAGAAAGACCAGAAAATACAAGCTGAAGAAAAAGAGCAATTAGTCAGCGAACTTAATTCATTAGCACTTGAAGCTATTGAAAAAATCAGAAAGGCAATCGCTTATCTAGAATACACAGGCGACTTGATGAGCAATAACAGAGGAATAAAAGATGAGCAACCTTTTCTACCCTCAAGACTCAAGGATGACAATAGCAGGAAAAATACCCACCCCACAAGCCAAAAATTTTGGTATTTCTAGCCCGTCTACTCGTAGTCTTGAAGAACTTCAACGACGAGTTCCCGCTGTTGGAGATAAAGCACTAATTGACTTAATCAACGGTATCCAAGTCAGCAAAGATATCATCCGCTATCGCAAAAATCGGGGTTGGTTTGGACAGCTAATTGATAAACTTGATGGCAGCAACAATAAACGAAAACTTCTGTTAGATGGCAACATCATTGCAGGTCAAGAAGC
>JBPCQW010000447.1:0-8065 GCA_050997715.1 Hassallia sp. | reverse complement strand
CCCAGATAGGTCGAAGTCCTGTGAAACTACCTAAAAGACGGGGAGCGATCGCTTGGTCAATTAACTGGTCAATTACAACAGATGCAGCTAAAACTTTTACTGCTAACCAAAAATCATGTGACGCTATTATTAAAGTTATCACTGCAAGACTTACTACATCACCAAAAGGAATTAAACTCAAAATCCCCACTCCCAAACCAAAGAGTAAAGCAAAGGGAACTTTGAGAACCAAAAACACTATTGTCAGTGAAACTCCCATCAGCAAAGCCAAAGCTACTTGACCAATCAAATAATTTTGAAAATTTTTATGAATCGACTGTCTTACCTTATGACCAAAACTCAAAGGTAACTTTTTAAATATCCCATCCCATATTCTCTTGCCATCAGCTAAAAGATAAAAAGTCAGCACTACCGTAATTAATGCTTCAGAAATACTATCAAAAGTTTCTATTACAATACTAAAGACTTTATCTCCTAAAAACTCTAATTCATTAGGTAAGCGGTCTGTTATTTGCGTAAATATTTGACTAAAATTTACTTTTAAACTGTGATTGATAGCCCAATCATTTAAAATCTGGAGTTTTTGCTCATTAGAATCAATCCATTGCGGAAGCTGTTTAACCATTTCATGAAACTGCTCTAATACAATGGGAACCAAAATAAGACCTAGACCAGCTAAAATTATTATAGTTGAGAAAAAAACTAATCCGATGGCATAGCTACGCTTAACTCCACGTTCCTCAAGAATTGAAACGGCGTAATTCAAAATGAATGCTAGCAAAGTTGCCAAAACAAAAGTTGTCACCAAAGGTTGAAAATATTGAAAAAATCTAAATGCTAACCAAGCATTGAGAAAGATTAAAGGAAATATCAGCGTTATAATTAACCATTTAAGTAATTGATTGAGTGAAACAGTCATAATTAATTTAAAATTAAAACTTCAAAATTAGCAGATTTAAGATGAGTATTGCCCATCCTACAAATTTTAGGATATAAAAGCACAGATAATTATTGAGTTTGCTCACATTTTGAAGAATGCACGTTTTCACCCTGCGCCAAGCGCACGCGATCGCGTTCAGGTTGGAAGCCGCTGGCTCACAAAACCCGCCTGCACGGGTTAATTTTGTAGTCCCCTTTGCCCTCAGGAAGCCCCTAGCTCAAATACAAAGCCAGACGAAGGCTTCAAAACCCTAGATTTTTCTAGTCCGCCTACTGCCGCAACTTCAAGTCGTCAGGGCTTTATGCTTCTTTCAAAGCTGAAAATTGCTCATCATTTATCCGTCCAGCTTGATACAGGGTTTGTGTAATTTCGGAAATAGTTAAAACCGCATGAGCTTGATAACCATTTTCTCGTAATCTGTCTTTTACGCCATGTTCATGGTCAATAAAAACTACAATATCATTCACATTTAATCCTGCCGATTTTAACTTTTCCGCCCCTTCCATAACACTTTTACCGCTGATGAGAATATCATCAACTACCGCAACTGTTTCCCCTGGATGAAAATCACCCTCAATTACCCTGCGGGTTCCGTGTGCTTTCACTTCTTTACGAGGAAAAATCATCGGACATTGAAGACGCAAAGATAAACCAGTAGCAGTAGGCAAAGAACCGTAGGGAATACCTGCTATCCTATCAAAATTTAGCTTGACTAAAATTTCTTCATAAGCAATAATAACCTGATTAAAAACTTGCGGATTAGAAATTATTTTGCGTAAATCGACGTAATAAGGAAATGTGGCTCCCGATGCTTGGACATAGTTGCCAAACATAATGCAGCCAATATCATAAAGTTGCAAAATTAAATCTTGTTGTGGATGTTGATCCAAAAAACAAACATCTGGCAACCATAGAGAACAGCTAGAAACATCTTGGATAATTTCAGTTTTTGCTTGATTAATTTGGGTATTTAAAGACTGAACTTCTTGAGATAATTCTGTTGAACTCAACATATCTTGAGGAACAGGAATCAGCAAACCATCACCATTAGTATTCAAACCAGCCGCTAAGACTTGATTAAGGTTGCCACCTTCTGCCCAGATGCTACGAGCCATGATAATTCGTTCCGGGGCATCTGCTCGAATCCGGGCGAAAATATCAGGCTTTGTTGTTCCCACTTCTAAACCTAATTGTTCTGGAGTACCCCAATTTTTTGATTCTTTTACTACTTGTAAATAAAAGGGTGTTTCCCCTGTCGGAAACTGCTGTAAAGATTGTGCGGCTGAATTAGAAGTACAACATAAAATAAACACCGCTTTACCAGGATAAACCAAAAATGGTGCAACATTATCTTGTCCGGCATAAGGACTGAGAGTGATTGCATCCACATTCCATTCACTAAACACAGTGCGAGCGAAAATTGTGCTGGTATTTAAATCACTATGTTTTGCATCTAAAATAACTGGAATGTGAGCGGGGATAGAGAATAAAGTTTTTTGCAGCAATTCTAAACCAGGAATCCCCAAAGCTTGATAAAAGCCAAGTGTCGGTTTATAAACGCAAACTTGTCCGGCTGTTTCGGCTATAATGAATTGCAACCAATCCCACAAACTAGAGATGATATCACTAGAAGCGTAGCGAGCAGGCATCATCTCTGGATTGGGATCAAGCCCGACAAATAGTAAGCTTTGATTTTGGGCGATCGCCTGACTCAATTTATCAAAAAACTTCATATTAAATATTTAAAACATCACAAACAAAACTAAGTTATGAGTTAGAAATTCATAACTCATAACTCATAATTCATAACTTTCTACAACCCTCCATACCATTCATAACCCTGATCTTCCCAGTAACCCTTCATCGCTGGCAAATCACTAATCAAAGTAACGCGAGTCACCCACTTACTCTGCTTATAACCAAGTTTAACTGGCGAAGCTAAACGCAAGGGCGCACCATTGTCAACTGGCAAAGGTTCACCATTTTTCTGATAAGCTAATAAAGTCTGGGGATGCAATGCTGAAGCAATATCCCAACTTTCGTAATAACCATCAGCAGATTTAAAGTAAGCAAATTTGACATTTGATTTCGGTTGGGCAAGAGCGACAATTTCCCGCAGACGTATACCACCCCATTGCACAATCGCTGACCAACCTTCAACACAAATATGACGAATAATCATGGAAGTTAGCGGCAAAGCCTGAATATCTGCCATACTCAAGCTGAGAGGTTTGTTGACATCACCATCAACAATTAATCGATATTTTCCTTGGTCAATAATTGGAGTATCTTGGAAAGTATTAATTAGCAAATCCTTGGGTTTAATTTCACTCTTGGAAAATTCCGGCACAGGCTTTTGGGGATTAAATAATAATGTTTCAACCTTCTGATTTAACGGTTCAGAAACGTTGTTCACAACATCACTAAATAGCGGTGTGCCGCAACCACTAAGAAGAAAACCCATGCCAGAAATGCCGGAAACTTGTAAAAATCTCCGCCGTGTTAATTGAGAATTAGGTACGCGAATCAAATTCATAAAATTAGTCCTTTGTGATTTGTCTGAAGAAGCGTCTATTTATCCTTTCAACTCAAAACATCGATTCAGTCAACTGTTCACCTCCAGCTTTGCGCCCTAACTGTCGGTGAATTAATACAAACACGATAACACTTGGTACTGAAGAAAAGTGAACAATTCTTAATGCTTCCCAACTGCCAAATGCATCAACAATCCAGGGAAATTGAGCAGGTTTATACATGCCTATTCCTGTAAATAAAGCCAGCAGTAAGATGGGAATAATAGCTGTATAAACGATGCGATGCCAAGCATAACTTAAACGCTTCGAGTTTTGAGTTTTTTGTAATGCTTTGATATCATTTATATTTACAAACCGATGTCGCCAGCGGCGGGTAATTAAAACATAAATTCCATACCACAATAGATTCAGCGAAAATAACCACATTGCCGCAAAATGCCAATGTCTGCCTCCCGCAAGCCAACCTCCTAAAGTAAATAGGGGAGGAATTTGTAAACCTGCACGTCCGCCAAAAACAGGGTTAGCGTTGTAAATTTGTAGCCCACTAGTGAGCATGATAAACAAACTAATGATATTACAAAAGTGGAAAATCTTCGCACCTATTGCTTGGGTTGGCAACTTGCGACTTTTAGGGGGAGCTGTCGAATCCATAGATATTTATTGTTAAAAAGAGGGGGAAAGGTTAAAGGGATAAATATTTTCTTGTGTGTGTTAAGTATTACTTATCAGATTTGCGGCTGGGTAATGTTCACCCTGCTTTTTCCATCCTACCGTTGAGGGGAGTAGTGTGCGACTAATTTTGAACTATAAGGACGCGATCGCCTTATTTTTAATTAAACTCACGTTCGCTATACAAACAAAGCCTCCCTTGGGAGGCTACATAATTTAGAGGTTTTGTAGTACGCACAACGCTAGAGGCTGAAAGCCATGCTTTAGCATGGTGCAATATGTGAGTGAAATTATTCAGGATCTTCAGGTTGCCAGAGATACTCACGCAAATTGATTTTTCCTTCAGTGTTAAATTTTATTCCTTCTTCTTCCAGAAGCGATCGCTGTTTGTAATCTGTGCCATTTCGCTGCATTGAGTGGGATATCTCGCCTTTAGCATTAATCACTCGATGCCAAGGAATATCTGATAAACTGATATCAACTTGATAAAGAGCATATCCGACTAAACGCGCTTTCCCGTACAAATGAGCTAAATCTGCTATTTGTCCGTAAGTTGCCACTCTACATGAAGGTATTTGGCGCACAATTGCATATATATTGTCATATTTGGACATTTATCTTTTATCTCATTTTTGGCAAATCACACGTATTGTAGAGACGTTCCGGTGGAACGTCTCTACTTTATTTTCGCATTTCCTGCTGACGCATCGGCATTATTTAGTTCATACTCAATTAATCAGAAAGCAAACTTGGAGAAGTTAAAACAAAAACATCTCTTGTTCCCTGAGCCTCAGTCTGAGGTTTAATCGGAGTAGTAAAATGATAAAATTCATGGTCATTAACCAAGAGTAATTCTCCAGAATTCAAAACTTTATTAAAAACGGGCTTTTCTTTTTTGGCAGCGTAAAGATGCGTTTCTCCACCTTGAATATTTTCTCTTGTCACAGAAAATATCCCGATAAAATCAGTACCGTCCTGATGAATACCTTCAGGTGCGGGATTTCCTAAATTATTTTGTGAACAAGTTGTTCTAATTTGATGAACTCCTATTTCGGCTTCTGGGTGAAGTTTACAAGAATCACTAAATGCCAAAACCATATATTTAAAAATATCAAGTTCTATCAATGCATCATCTAATTCTGCAAACTCTCTTTTAACATCACCCACTAATGGATTGTATTCTTTACTTTGAAAAAGGTAGCCATGAGGTAATTTGCTTAATTTATCCTCATAAACTATAAAACGAGATAACCTTCTAGAGCGATAGTTACCTTTAATATAAGGGTCTAGAGGCAAATCATTAAAAAACGGCTTAAAACCTGCTGGATTGATAGAATTTACCTTTCGCAATGTAAACATAAAGGCATATTCTAATTGCATCGATTCCGATACTTTTTGCATAATTTTTTCCTGATTGCAGAGACTTTCCCAATTTTTATTTTGGGAGATTTATAATACTAAGTGTAAATTATTTTTTATGTCAATGTCGTTAAATAGACTACAGAAATTTACATTTTATGATATGGCAGGTCAATCAACTAACCGTCGTAGAGACGTTCCGCTGGAACGTCTCTACAATATGTGTCCCAACTAGGGACAAGTTGATTAATTCCTCCTCACCGCTTTGACTAAATTCTCACAGGCTCTTAAAAAGATGCTCACATCCACCCCCAGCCCGATGTATTGAATTCCTGCATCAATCCACTGCTTGGCAACTTCGGGGTTGTCAGCAAAGGTGCCGACTGCTTTGCCAGAGTCGCGAATAATAGCGACGCATTGCTGCATCAACTCAATAACACGCGGATCTCTTACCTGACCGGGAATACCCAGCGACTGCGATAAGTCATAAGGACCGAGAAAGATAACGTCAATGTGGGGTACACTAACAATCTCTGCAATGTTCTCCACACCGCGCTGACCTTCGACATGAACGACAACCAAAGACTCTTCGTTTAACTTGTCTGTGATTTGCGTTCCCGCTGCTGTGTACATACCCGATCGCGTAGCGAATGAAAGTCCCCGCGAACCGAGAGGGCTGTATTTGGCTCCTTTAACGCAAGATAAAGCATCAGATTTCGTTTCAATTTGCGGCACCTGCACCCCAGCACTACCAATGTCAAGCGCTCTTTGAATTTGCGGTGCGTCGTTCTTCCTGATACGGATAACTGGGGCAATTCCTACGCAATCTGCGGCACGGCAGAGGTCTTCCGCAGCCAGTGTATGCAAGGGTCCATGCTCCATGTCAATCACCGCAAAATCAAATCCTGCATGTCCGCAGATTTCGATAAACGCTGGATAAGCGCAGTTCATAAATGGACCGAGGACAACCTCACCCCGCTTGAGTTTTCGTTTAAGTTGATTTTCACGCATGGTTATCACCTAATATCGATTTTTAGCTACCTTAGGCAAAATTACTGCAAAATCAATGTACATAGCGTTTTTTAATAAAAAGGAAGATGAATGTTGATTTCGGACTTGTTCCCAGTCAGAGACTGGGAATATCGTCAAGGAGGCAGAGCCTCCTAGTTTTACAGGAGGCAGAGCCTCCAATAATTACATGACAAGGCAGAGCCTTGTCACGAGAAAATGCCTAATTACCAATTACCAATTCCCAAAATGATAAATGATTGGCTTTACCGCTACCCACCTTTATATCCTGGTATCTTGCTGAAACGTTACAAGCGCTTTTTTGCAGATATTCAACTTGCTTCTGGGGAAATAGTAACAGCGCATTGTCCGAATACAGGACCAATGACTGGGGTTTCAACTCCTGGGAGTGCGGTGCAGTTATCTTTAAGTGATAATCTCAAGCGTAAACTAGCTTATACTTTGGAATTGATTCAGGTAGATGATAATGAGCCAACTTGGGTAGGTGTTAATACTGTTTTGCCAAATCGAGTAGTGAAGCTAGCTTTAGCAAAATACCTTTTTCCTGAATTGGGTGGATATAGCCAAATTCGCGGTGAGGTGGTTTATGGACAAGATAAAAAAAGTCGAGTTGATTTTTTCTTGACGGGAAGTAATGACGATCGCCCAATTTTTTTAGAAGTGAAAAATACGACTTTCGCAGAAGGAAGATTGGCTTTATTTCCCGATACCGAGACGACAAGGGGACAAAAGCACCTCCGGGAACTGATGGCACTGTTGCCCCAAAGTCGTGCGGTGATGCTTTACTTTATTAATCGGGGTGATTGTACGCATTTTGCCCCTGGTGATATTACTGACCCTTTATATGGTAAGTTGTTGCGGGAAGCGATCGCTCTGGGTTTAGAAGTTTTACCCTGTCGTTTTCAAGTCACCCCAGAAGGCATTCAATATCTGGGTTTGGTAGAATGCAAATTTTAATAAGCGGTTAGGGATTTGCGGGATTGCTTTAGGCTTCCCTAGCGGGACTTAGACAAAAATTAAACCCAAATGTAGCCCAAACTAGCTTTATAAGCAGCCTTTGGAGCAATTAAGGGTTGGTGTGTGGGGGTGCGATTCCTGTATGAAAAACTTGCTGTAAATTATACAGCCATGATAATGATCGCCTCCATTCTGTAGTGTTCATGCGCGCTATCGCGAAGCAAATCATCGACACTTTGTTATAAAAATAGTTAAAAACGAGTAGAGATTTGTTTCAACGAGAAAATATCATGGCTGAAGAAAAGACATACTTGGAGCTTTCAGAAGCTGATGGAGGCTCCCACAAGTTCTATGAGGTCGTTATCAACGATACTCAAGTCACCATTCGCTACGGTCGCACTGGCGACTCTGGACAGACTCAAACTAAAACTTACCCTGACCGTGATAAAGCTAAAGCAGACGCTAGTAAAAAGATTAACGAAAAGCTAAAAAAAGGCTATGAACTCGCCGTCATTGGTGTTCGCGAGAAACGTGCTGTCACCCGACGCGAAGTTACCAGTACTATTTCTGATTCAAA
>JBPCQW010000402.1:0-8148 GCA_050997715.1 Hassallia sp. | reverse complement strand
TTACTGGAGTTTGCGCTCTAAGTGGAGTCATAACTCCAGCAGAACTGGCTACTAAAGCAAGCGTTAGCAGATTACGGATATATTTATTCATGATAATTGCTAAGATTTTTTAAACTTATTTAAGATGAAAAGAGTGTTTTTGATTGCTTTTGAAATAAAAGATTTATTTCCGGAAAGAAATGATTGCGCTGCCAACTAAAAATTGAATGGGATAGTGTTAAGCTAATAAATGCATCATGATAGTATGTGTTTTTTAACAGAATTATCCAGCGCAACTATCAATAATTTACTTCTAACTGTATGTTTGAGAATAGAGAGATTGTACTGAATTTTATTTTGCGAGAGTTTTTTATACAAGCAAGTGTTAATTCGCAGACTTCATCAAATATATAATAATTTATATAAACTATTTATAAAGTGTAGGTGTTAAAAATAAATTACTCTTTATAAATTTGTGCTAGGATTTTAAACGCCTATTTGAAGCACTTTAGTTTAGCCTAAAAAGTGAAGCTACTACGCAAAATACCGATAGTAATTGGGTCGCTATCTGGTGTATGACCTGGTTCTAGGATATGAATTATCCCTGGTGTGATGGTGATGTTATCTGTTAGCTGAAAGCGATAAAAAGCTTCGATTTGAGTGGTAGTTCCTGGTTGTCCACCTCTACGTCCTAAACCTGTATTGATAAAGTCTGGGACATTTTTTCCTACAGGTAAGTCGCTATTGGTAATTTTTGGAGGTTGTCCGATATAAATTCCGCCTAAATTCCCTTTTCTAAATAAATCGGGAAAATTCAAATACACCATGTAATTTGTGGTTTCCACATTTCCCGATCGCCCAGGAATATAAGAATTAGTATAACCGCCCCAAGCACCTAAAGTAAGGCGTGAGGAAATTTGCCAATTGATAGTAGTACCAACAGCGTTAGTTTGTAATGGTTCTGATTTCCCTGTGCTATTAACCGCAGTTAAACACTCATCCCCGACGAAAGTCAGCAAACAACCATTTGAAGAATAATTATTAACGTAATATAAACTGACATCAAAAGCATCAGTTGGTGTGACTAACAATTGCACACCTGTAGTGGTGTTTCCGTCAAATAAACCGTTGCGTTTATCGGGATTTTGTGGATTATAACTAGAATATAATGCTTGCAAACTAGCGCGTTTGGCAAATTGCCAATCAAAAGCTATACCAGCTTGACCGAAACCCATATTTAAAATCGGGTTGCGTTGAGCAAAATAAGATAACGGTCCGGTGGCAGCGTTTTCTACTCGGTTTGGACCTCTAAATGCAGTGGTCATATTTACATATGCTGTTCCTATCATCACCGCCAAGTTGTCAGTAATCAACCGATGATAATGAAGGTCAGTTAATATTACGCTGTTATTTGTAGGATATTCGTAACCAAGTATAACGTCGTTGCTAAATCTGGGTGCGGTGGAACCGTCAGCGGCTAAAAGACCTGTTACCAAGTAACTGCGGGGGTCGAATTGGGTAGTTAAATATAACTGTGATAAGGAGATAACATTAATGTTTCTACCCGCATCTTCTGTGTCTTTTTTGCCATCTCTGGGAGCAACATCAGCACGATTGCGGCTTCTTCCTTGAATACCAACTATCGCGATACCGCTGAGTTTTGTTGTTGCAGAGAATTGGTTGGTTTCTATTTGAGTTGCGCGGGCTTCTAAATTATCAACTCGATTGCGTAACGTTGCTAATTCTGGGGCAAATTGTGACTGTAACTTTTGCAAAGTTGCTAAATCTTCGCGGCTGAATAAATCACTTGTGGCGGTAGCAATTAATTCATTGACTCTATCTAAACAAGCATTCAAACCGGCAGCAAATTCATATCGAGTTAAAGCACGGCTACCCCGATAAGTTTCGTCTGGATACCCTGCTATGCAACCATAGCGTTCAACTAAAGATTGCAACGCTTGAAATGCCCAATCTGTGGTTTGTACGTCTTTGAGTTGGGAAACCGATGTAACTTGCGCCATCCCATCGTCGTTTTGAGGAGGGGGGGAGAGGGGGACAAGGGGGGATGGGGAGAAAGAATTGTCTCCTTGTCCTCCTTGTCCACGCCAGTCGCTACAACGGAGCGGCACGTTTTGGGGGGGAGGTTCCCCCCAAAAGCTGCCTTGGGAACCTCCGCAACGCGCTGGCTCCCCTTGTCCTCCTGTCCCCTTGTCCCCTTGTCCCCTTGTCTCTCCCTCTCCAAGGAGTCTCCTATCCACTTGAGACATCGCTTTTTGTGTAAATCCGTGAATTACCGCAAGTAATAACAATGCGACAATTAAGGGTTTACTTTGATTGCGAAGCAGTTTATCTTCCAACTTTTTACACTCTACACACACACACTCAATGGGAGAGTGTATTCAAAATTTTCTGGTTTTGACATGAGGAAATTTACTGAACTTCTCCAAAATCAGACTAAGAAATTTCTGGGCAAATTCAAATAAAGACGAGTATAAAAGGAAAAATACTTGGCAGAAATACCGATTGGATTTACTGAACGAACATGGCAAACCGCACGCAAAAGCTGACACCAAAACCTTCTAAACCTAACGTGCAAGGAACAGGTGCGATGAAACGGGTTATTAAAAAAACGCCGAAAAAGCCGATTAAGTCTGTGCGACGGGAACCGAAGCCGATGAAAACTTCTGTGAAAAAGGAAAGTTTGCTATCGTCAATGTTAGCTGTTGGGATTTTGTCGGGTAGTGCTGCTTTAATTGGGCTTTTTGTTTGGATTAGCCTTATTTTCATACTAAATCCGCAAAAATTAAGCTGGCTGAATAATGTTTTACCAGAATGGGCAAAAATCTCTAGCCAACAAGAACACCCGCAAACTCTTTCACAAATTAAACTAAATCTCAAAAAGCAGGGACAAATAGCCGGGGAAATTTTGCCTTTGGATGGTGATGTAGAAAACTCTTTTTTACTGCCAGTTTTCAAGCAACGGGCAAATTGTCAATCAGATTGTAAATACATTGTTGAACTCAGAGTTTATCAGTCACAAGATACAGAATCGCAATCTTCGACCGAAAAATACTATCATTT
This sequence comes from Hassallia sp., assembly GCA_050997715.1. GTDB lineage: Bacteria > Cyanobacteriota > Cyanobacteriia > Cyanobacteriales > Nostocaceae > Hassallia. Next base: position 5,088 of record JBPCQW010000402.1, on the reverse strand, counting down.
AGCAACTCAATTACCTATAACAGGACCGGAAGAATCTTTTGTAATTGCACCTTTGGTTGATGCAACATCGGAAAATCAAGGTTCTAGTATTTCTTTACCTTTAAGTGAAGTGAAACGCTTTGAAAGCGTTACAGCATCAGGGGTTTGGTTTTATTGCAAAGGACAGCGCATTGAAGGAACGAATGCGATCGCTTACGGTCACATTCTGCATTACAATCCAGAACGTAGCAACTTACAACTGATGTTGTCTTGGACAAGTCCTAACGGACAATTACCCAAATGGCAAGAAGTTACTAATAATGGGACAAAAGAGTTAATCGTCGATCAAACTGTCGGTTTAGAACCGCAATTACGAGTTTATCAAGTTCAAGCATCAAAGTCTTTTCTTAACCCCATTCAATTAGAAGAAATTTCTCTAAAACCACCTGAACTAAACAATTCAGCTTATCAGAATGCTGTGTCAATTGCCCGTAGCGGTCTTTGGACGCCAGCTTTTGAATGGTTGCAATTTATTAATAAACAGCAAAAAGAAAAAATGCCGGCGGCAGCGCAAGCGCAAATTGATTTGATTCGCTTGCATTCTCAACTTACCAAAATCCAAGCTGATAAAACTTGGGCTTCTCCTAGTCAACAAGTGCTAGCAGATTTGATTGATGGTCGCTGGGAAAAAGCTCTACAGGTGTTTGAGGCATCCCCACAAAATGCTCAAGAAATTGCTACTTTATTGAAAGCTGATGAAGGACGGTTGTGGAATCGCACAAAAGCTGCTTTGCAAGTTAATTCTAATAGACCAGAGGTGCAAGCTTGGGCAGCTTTGATTTTAGCAGCTGGGCAAGGGCAAAATCGGGCGAATTCGTGGTTGAAAGAAGCCAAAATCACACCAGATAATTTGACGCATATTCAAAGTTTGTTGAGACAACTTAATGGTGAGGTGACACCGATTGCGTCTACTCACCCCAGCCGAATTATTGGTTCGGTACAGCCAATTTCTTCTATTAACTCTGGGGAGTGGCTGCAACTGAACTCAAAAGCAGATTTGAAAGCTGTAAATAATCAATGGTATCAGGTGGAGGTGAGTGCATTTCATGACGGTAAACGCTGGCTAAATTCGCCTTTTGCAAATTTGAGCTTACCGAAAACTTCCCCAGAGAAGTTTCTCTGGTCAACTTTGGGGATAAATTCCGATGCGGAAATTCAGATAGTTGTCTGGCTAGCAAACTCAGAACAGCAAACAACTACCGCTACTATCAAAGGAGTGCAACTGCGAGATGGGGTTTTGCGGCTATTGGCTGCTGGACAAATAATTCCCCAAAGCAGCAATGCTGTGCAACCACATCCTTTAGCTTTGACAAACGCAGCTTTGGAATGGGTGCAACCATCACCAATAACTCTCGAACAATTGGAACAACAAGATCCACAACGAGTAAAGACAATATTACCGACTATTTGGCGATCGCTTCAACAATCAGGTAATCTGCCAACTGGTGCTATTCCTAACTTGCAACAAATGCGACAAAAGTTAGGAGCTTGGCCCGTTCAAGAAATTGATTTAACAAGTAATAATAAACCCGAAACTGTACTGACTATTTCGGCAGACGCAATCGCATCTTTGAATCACTCAACACCGAAAATCAAGCCAGAAGACAAAAATTTATCTCGCCCGCGTACCCTTATTTTGTCAGATGATGGTAAACTAATTTATACTGACTTCAGTAAAAACTCTCAACAATTTTTGACAGCGATCGCCAAAATTTCAGACGGTACATCTTTAGCTTTACTCGTTGAAAATGGCGATCGCTATAGCCTCAAGCGCTGGCAAGAAAATCATCAACGCTTTGAATAGCAATTACTTTGCAATCCATTGTGGCTAGAAAAAGACAGGCAATGTGCCGGCGTTGAAAAAATTCAGCTTGTTAAATTATTTTGGTTTATTCCTTTGATAAGGTCAGTTTATTTGTTGACATATCGGTTTAATCCCAAATTGATGGAATTATTCATCTGCTTCAGTGCCTGTAAGCCTTTGCTGCTTTAGGCTTTGGAGTTGCTGCAACAGAGAATCTACCTCTGCTTGCAAATGCATAAATTTGGCTTGTTGATCGTCTTGATAGAAAGCCTTGGTTAGTCTGGTTGCCCAAGCGCTTTGGGACATGCGATCGGAAACATTGGATGAACAAGTTGTCATAGCTAAACGAGATCCTAAACTCAACTCACACATTCAGAGATATTATAATAAGTCAATTTTAAGCTTTGTTAAATCATTATAAACTTTCAATCACTTAAGCTGATGAATCAAAGCCTTTGTCATAAGGGACTGCGAACAAAAGGGCTTTGTTCCAAAAAAATTATACATTGATTTCAAAACGGGGAAAGGGGAAGAAAATATTTTCATGTGTTTTGGGGAGCGCAGTTCGTTCAGGGCTACTTAGGAATATTTGACCGAAATTAATGGGATACAAGCCCCGTCCTTAGGGCATGTGGAAACTTGGATCGCGAGCGATCCCAACGCTTCGGGAGATTTAGCCTAAAGCTGTTTTAGGTGTAAACCATCTCAGCAAGCTGGTTCTGTGAGCGAAGAATCCCCGCCATTATAGGGGGGGAGTGTCAAAAAACGTGTCTAAACCTTCCCAGCAATGTAGGTTAAACGATACACTGGCATCTACGATTAAATAAAAAAAGGCGATACGTTCCTGATGCTCAGGGGCTTTCAATCTCCCGTCCTTTTGTTGTAAAAAACTTTTAAATCCTGTGACTTTGAGCCTGTCTGCTGCTAAATCTCATCGCCAACCCTGGCTAGGACTGATAGAAGAATACCGCGAATACTTGCCTGTCAGCGATAAAACTCCGGTTGTCACCCTCCAAGAAGGTAACACTCCCCTGATACCAGTTCCCGCGCTGGCAGAACGCATTGGTAGACAAGTACGCGTGTTTGTCAAATACGACGGTCTTAATCCTACTGGTAGCTTTAAAGACCGAGGAATGACAATGGCAATTTCTAAGGCTAAGGAAGCTGGGGCAAAAGCGGTAATTTGTGCGAGTACGGGCAACACCTCAGCAGCAGCAGCAGCTTATGCTAGACGTGGGGGAATGAGTGCTTTTGTTTTAATTCCCGATGGCTACGTAGCATTAGGCAAGTTAGCACAAGCGTTGCTTTATGGGGCAGAAGTACTGGCAATTAAAGGTAATTTTGACCAAGCGCTGGAAATTGTCCGTGAAATGGCTATCAGCTATCCGGTAACTTTGGTAAATTCAGTCAATCCCTACCGTTTGGAAGGACAGAAAACAGGAGCTTTTGAAATTGTCGATGTCCTGGGTGATGCTCCCGACTGGCTGTGTATCCCGGTGGGCAATGCGGGAAATATCACTGCATATTGGATGGGCTTTTGTCAATATCATCAATTGGGAAAATGCGATCGCTTACCTCGGATGATGGGATTTCAAGCCGCAGGTGCAGCGCCTTTAATCACCGGTCAGCCGATAGCGCATCCAGAAACTCTAGCCACGGCAATTAGAATTGGCAATCCCGCGAGTTGGGAAAAAGCGATCGCCGTCAAATCAGCAAGTATGGGCAACTTCTACGCCGTCACCGACGAAGAAATTCTTGACGCTTATCGACTTTTAGCATCAGAAGAAGGCATTTTCTGCGAACCTGCCAGCGCTGCTTCCGTCGCAGGCATGTTGCAAGTAAAAGACCAAATACCCACAGGGGCAACAGTAGTTTGCGTCCTCACCGGCAATGGTTTAAAAGACCCAGATACAGCCATTAAACACAATCACAGCAAATTTCAAGTCGGCATCGCACCGGAACTCAAAGCAGTAGCAGAAGCGATGGGGTTTTAGAAAACCAAACTTCTGATACCTGGACTTAGACTATGCCAGTTATCCACACATCTAGTAGTCTGTCAAGGATTAATTGAGGCATAGATTTTCTGTAGAGACGGCGATTTATCGCGTCTCTCTAACCGTCATTTAGGAGTTTGACAGACTACTATAGCGCTTCTCGGTTGTGTGCAATACGCGGTGTAGAGACGCGAAATTTCGCGTCTCTACAAGATTCATATGTATCGCTATTAACGTGGAATGGTATTAGGAGTTATCCTTCTCTCCCCATCCCCCGCTCTCCTGCTGCTCGCTCTCGTGTCAAGCTATCAATCGCATCACCTAAGGCGGTGGTGAGGTTGTTGCGGGTTTGGGCGTGGTTGTCTTGCTCGGTTTTTAAGGCTTGCAGCAAGCGATCGCGTTCTTTCATGACTGCAATTAATTTGGGTTGCAATTCCTCTGGAGATTTTAGTTGTTCCATTTCTTGTTGAATAGCTGTGGCTGTTGTCGAGTCGGGTAATGTGGCATCTTCAATACCCTTGAGTTTTTGAATTTCTGCCTTCAAGTCGGCGATCGCTACTTGTGACATCTGAGTATCTGTGCGGCGTTGTTCGGCTTCGGTGTTGTAAAGTTGACGCCATTTCTCAGCACTTTCCCAACCAGCATCGCTTCGCTGTTCAAGTTCTGCCAGTTGCTGTTTCAGCGTTTGAATTTCCGCCAACCATTGTTGTGTTAATTCTTGATTCATAAAGATTTTTCATTAGTCATTAGTCATTAGTCAAGAGTCATTAGTCAAGAGTCAAAAATTCTTCTCCCCCACTCCCCCCATCTCCCACTCCCCTACTCCCCCACTCCCCCATCAGATTTGGCAGACTAGTTGAGAAACCCAACCCGTCGCTACCTAAATCATGGCAAAGCCTCGTTTTGTCCGCTTTTTTCGACACCTCAATGGTGACACCTTCAAGAAAACCTTTGCGATTACCATCAAACGGCGACTTTTGGGACTAGCTTCGGAAATTGCCTTCAATGCAATGTTATCGTTGTTTCCCGCAATTCTTGCTGCCCTGACAGCGATTGGTTTATTTGAAGAATCTTTGCAAGATACTTTTAAACAGATGGCAGTGCAACTGAGTCAAATCGCTCCAGAAGAAGCACTGGCTTTGATTCGTGATTTTGCTAGGAAAGAAATTACCAACTCAAAAAACAGCGGTTTGTTTTCTCTTAGTTTTGCGATCGCCATTTGGACTGCTTCGGGTGCGGTGAGTACAGCGA
>JBPCQW010000289.1:0-4936 GCA_050997715.1 Hassallia sp. | reverse complement strand
GTATATAGTCAACGCTTTGGTCAAAACACTTGGGGCGATTTACGAGCCTCTACTTCTATCTTAGCAACGATTGACGACCACGAAGTTACTAACGATTTTGAAGGTGGGGAAAACTTGGCTTCTGCTTCTGCTAGAGACCAAGCATTGTATGGTGCAACAACCGGACTGGTGAATGATTCGCCACTTTACGAAAACGGTTTGCAAGCCTTTCAAGAGTATAATCCAATTCGCGATCGCTTTTATGGTGAGACGGGCGATCCACGCACGGCAGGCGAACGTCAACTTTACCGTTACAATACCTTTGGTAATGATGCTGCGACTTTCGTTTTAGATGCTCGCTCTTTCCGAGATGCAGAATTAGCAAACGTCACAAATCTTAATGATGCGACTCAGGTTGGTAACTTTTTAACCCAGTCTTTCAATAGCGATCGCACTTTATTAGGACGGCAGCAAGTCGAGGATTTGAAGCGTGATTTGCTCACTTCAGAGCAAAACGGTATCACCTGGAAATTTATCATGGTACCGGAGCCAATTCAAAATCTGGGTGTGCTTGCCGCTTCTGACCGCTACGAGGGTTACGCAGCAGAACGAACAGAAATTCTCAAGTTTATCAATGATAACAAAATTGATAACGTTGTCTTCGTTTCTGCGGATATTCACGGTACGTTAGTAAACAACCTGACTTACCAGTTAGCACCCGGTCAAGCGCAAATTGCTACTACTGCCTTTGAAATTACCACAGGTTCCGTTGCCTTTGATGCACCTTTTGGACAAACAGTAGCGGAACTTGCAGCAAATTTCGGTTTGTTAACTCCTGCCCAAAAAGCATTCTACGATTCATTACCCATTGCCAACGATGGAGACAGTTTGCCTAACGATAAAGATGATTTTATCAAGCAAATTGTCGATAATGGTCTGGCTCCTTTTGGATACGACCCTGTAGGATTGAATAACAACCTCCCACAAGCTGACGATTTAATTAATGCCAAGCTGCTGCAAGGAGATTATATCGCTTCTCACACCTACGGTTGGACTGAGTTTAACATTGATAAAGAAACTCAAAAGCTGACATTGACGACTTATGGTGTTGACGCTTACACCCGTGAGGAACTTGAAGCTAATCCGAATGCAATTATCAACCGTCAACCGAAAATAGTCAGCCAGTTTGAGGTAGATCCTCGCACAAGTGGCATCCGAGGAACTGCCGGTGATGATACGCTTTACGGTACTAATGGTGATGAGATTATTTCTGGCTTGGGTGGCAATAATATCATCTATGCGGGTGAGGGTAACAATCTGGTGCGTGTTGCTGACGGGAATAATACTATCTACGCAGGTGCTGGAAACGACACTATAAATACAGGCAACAGCAACAATAAAATCTACGCTGCGGAAGGAGTTAATACGATTAACACTGGCTCAGGCGATGATTTGATTTATGCTGGTGCTGGTAATGATGTCATCAATGCAGGTGTTGGAAATAACACTATCTACGCTGGGTCAGGTAACAATACAATTACCTCAAGTGGTGTTGATACCATTTTCACTCTTAGTGGAAGCGATCGCTTTATCTTGGGTCAAGGTGCTGGGATTGCGACAATTATTAAGTTTGATGAAAGCGATCGCATCACTTTAACTGGTGGTTTAACTTTCAGCAACTTGAACATCAGCCAAAACGGTAACGATACCTTCATCAGTGCAGGTGCAGACTTGCTAGCAACTCTCAAATATACGCAATCTAGCACGATTACAAGCGCTATCTTCGCGTAGTTATAAAAGTAGGGGAGGAGTATCAAATTCTCTTTCCCCCTGCCTTCTGCCCCTAAGCTTCAGTGCGAATGTAAATTACAATTCCTTCTCGCAGCAAGGCATCTGTCAAAATCTTCCGGAGAACACGCTGAATCTGAAGGTGTTTTCCCGGCTTCACTTTCGTGATTGTCCGCAGCAACAAGTTAGACTCTCCCAAACTTTCCACTCCATCCACTTGTGTGGATTCGAGAATATCTGGGTTATTTAACTTTAATTGCTCTCCTACCTCTTCAATTACCTTGTAAACATCAGCCAAGTTAGAATCATAAGGCACGCTAACTTCCACTACTGCAAAGATGTATTGTTTGGAGTAATTCGTAATTGAGCCTATATCCCCGTTGCGAATAATCTGCAATTGACCATTAGGATGTCTGATGCGCGTCGTTCTAAGTTCAATTGCCTCGACAATGCCTTCGACAACTTTCTCTTCGGCTTTTCCTGCTTCGATATAGTCACCCACTAAGTAGTAATTTTCAAAAAGAATAAAGAAGCCACAGACTATATCATTAATCAGTGTCTGTGCCCCAAAACCCACAGCTACCCCGACAATACCCGCACCGGCAAGTATAGGAGTTGGATTGATGTTGAGGGTATAGAGGACAGAGACCGCCGCACCAAAGTAAATTAGGTATTGTCAAAAACTCCGAATCAGAGGAACGAGTGTCAAACGTCTACTTATTTGAATCTCAGTTAAATTCCGTTCTTTAAACAGCACTTCTTCTACAAATAAAGAGACGACCTCAAACAACACACGACTAATGAAGATGATGCCGATAATCTGGATAATTCGCGGACCGAAAGCGGCAATATTGGCGATTAAAGTCACTTCCTTAATTACCAATGTCGCCATAGAGATATAGATCACGAATTCTAGACACCGCTTTAAAAAGGGGATCAGGTGTCGTAGGCGATCGTAAAACCTCAAGAGGTTGTCAGGACTAGAGTATCTGATGCTGAGAGCATCTAAGCTATCAATGATGGCAGCAACTGCTTTGAGTATGAGCAACCCAACGGCAACAATCAGATAAATCCGCAGTAGAATGTACAGATATTGAGAAACAACTGCTGGCAATTTGAGCAACTGGGTACACCAGATGATGGAATACAGCCAGATAACACTGCCAAATCTTTGATTGAGCGCAATAAAGAAAGCATCAATGCTTTCATCGTCGGCAGTATTTGTTTCAAGATTTTTAGCACGAATGCAAGCTACATTGAGCCAATATTTGACAAATTTCTGAGCCAATGCTGCTAAAATCAAAACACCAATGCTCTGAGCTATACCAATTCCTACGCTTACCAAGAATTCCGCAGGAATACGGCGAATCCACAAGAGTGTGTATTGCTGAATATTCTCGCCTTGATATACTAGAAAACCATTAGCAGCGACAATTACAATACATATTATCGAACAAGCAAGTATCAATAACCCTGTTATATTCCGCCGTAGGGTTTTGATACTTCTCTCTTCGCTCTTGAACATCGAAACCTGCAAAGTTACCTTGGATAATTTCCTTACAAGCCAGTTCAATAACGAGAAAACCAAGATTACAAAACTGACTTCGATTAAAATAATTAGTAAATCCATATCTCAGCAGAAAAGTCAATTATTATGATAATTAGTCTTGCATTCCTGTATATAACAGCCTGATAAATAAGCGGACACCATCATCTGCTTTCAAAGTTGAATAAGACGGGGCTTCTCGATTACCGATCGCACGCAAATCTGATAACAATTCTGGATGAAACTGGCAAGTAAAAGAACGTCGAATTTTTTTAGTTTCAAAGTCTTTGTAATTAATACACGTAGCTGAACATTCTGTGACTATCTCACCATCAACTGCTGTTGAACATAAAATCTCTACAGAGTCAGGCAGTTGTATCAGCCATGCCAAAGGACTTCCAGCTATAATGTGTCGATAAGGAACAAGAGCATCATGAATACTGCGGTAAGCCCAGTTAGCAAACAGTATTGCCTCTTCGTTAACTTCATCGGAGTGAAACATGGAAATTGATACTTCACGCTCATATTGAATTGTGGTATCAATTACACCTTCGTGAGTGTCAGCAGTTACATCATGAGCATGAATAAATTCCCAAGGAATACCTGAAACTTCACCATCGAGTGACTGGTAAGGTAACAACACACGTTCCCCCACCTCTTTTGATTCGTTGTGCGTCACTGCAAAATGCTCATCATTCCAGCCAGAAGCAACGATGCGTCCATAATATACGCAATCTACCACGATTACAAGCGGTATCTTAGCATAGTACAGCATTGTTAATGCATCTTGATGCAATGCCAATGCAGAGCGATGCAATGTTAAACGCTATGCTTTTACGCTCATGCTGTACTTAGCGTCGTCCAGAGTCAAGAGTCAAAAGTCACTATTGACTGTGGACTCCTGACTCTTAACTCTTGACTAAAATTAACCAATATATAACCTTTTCTTGACCTTTTATCGGTACGTTAATACTTAAGGTAATAAATAACAGCGGCAAACCCGATCAAAACTGATATGACTGCAATTCTGCAAGTTAGCGATGTTTGGCAACAAGCCGCTACACATTTAAGTAAAATTACATCTGATGAAATTATCTCTCTATTAAAGCAGTATGGGATAATGCCGCAATTCATGCGAGAGGTTCTGATCGATTGTGCGATCGCCGATATTGCTCTCACAACCGAAGAAACCTTTAAAGCATGTCAACAATTTTATCAGCAACATCAGCTTAATACTGATGCTGACTTAGAAACATGGCTTGTATCTCGTGGGTTATCTCGCGAACAACTTGACCATATCATCACCCGTAACACCAAGCTGGAATACTTTAAACAAGGTAATTGGGAAAATAAACTAGAGTCTTATTTTCTCCAACGCAAAGCAAAGTTAGATCGGGTAATTTATTCATTAATTAGAGTCAAAGATATTGGTATTGCTCAAGAGCTTTACTTCCGCATTCAAGAAAAAGAACAGTCTTTTAGTGAGCTTGCGAGTGAATATTCTTTAGGTTCGGAAGCGGAAACAGGGGGTTTACTCGGGCCGATGGAATTGTCAGTTCCCCATCCAGATTTAGCAAAAATTTTAGCAGCAAGTCAACCCGGTAAGCTTTTACCACCAACCCG
>JBPCQW010000282.1:0-8255 GCA_050997715.1 Hassallia sp. | reverse complement strand
CAATTGCCCCCACCAACTCAGCATAATCTAGCGGTTCTGTCAAGAAAATTCGCGGATGATTTCCTAAAAGTGCTTGTAACGGTTCTCGCACTGTGGGATTGCGGTGCAATGGCAACAACAAAGCTGTATCCGGAAACTTATCTAAAATCTGTAAAAATCCCTGTGCGATTCCTTGTAAAGGTTCTCCCCAATTTTCTCGACGATGCACTGTAGCCAACAGTGTGCGATGTGAATCCCAGTTTAAACCAGGTATATTACAAGCTGGTTTGCGACTTGCCACATTTAACAACGCATCAATTACCGTATTACCCGTGTGGTGAATTTCACCCAAAACCCCAGAACGTTGCAAGTTTTCCACAGCCAAAGGAGTTGGGGCAAAATGCAACTGAGTAAGTTGCGAAATCAACCGACGATTAGCTTCTTCTGGATAAGGATTAAATAATTCGTCAGTTCTTAAACCCGCTTCTACATGACCTACAGGAATTTTTTGATAAAAAGCTGCCAAAGTCGCTGCAAAAGCCGTTGTCGTATCTCCCTGCACTAATACTAAATCTGGCTTGTTTGCTTGAAATAACGTTTCTAAACCTCGCAAACTACGGCAGGTAATGTCACTCAGAGATTGTTGAGGCTGCATAATCTCTAGGTCATGATTTGCTTTCAGGTTGAACAGTTGCATCACTTGCTCAACCATTTCGCGATGCTGTCCAGTTAAAATTATTTGCGTGTCGAAGCTATCTGAGCGTTGGAATACCTGAATCACCGGAGCCAGTTTAATTGCTTCCGGACGAGTACCCAAGATAATGTAAACTCGTTTTTGATTAGTCATTAAGTAGGTCGTTAAAAATCGGCATTGCTCAATTAAGGCATAAAATCCCTAATTTATTGTAGAGACGTTCCGGTGGAACGTCTCTACTAATCGCTCTACTATGAGGTATTTTGCGTAAGTCCTGATAAAGAACGGCTATTGGGGGTTAATGATAAAGGCATTACTGAAGATGGAATTATCGTGATCAAATCGTAATAACATACGATTCATATTGTGTTCGGTTGAAGACTTATTATTAAGACCGCACTCTAGCAGGGAGAAAGAGGATTTTCCGATTTTTGCACAGATATCCCAAATAGTAACTAATAAGCGCGAACATGATATCAGCTAAAATAAACAACAAGCATTACATGCAACTAATATTTTCACGAACAGCAATAGCTGTGCTGACTGCGATTACACTGACCAGTTGCACTACCCTGACCACCGAGCAGTATGAAGCCACCGCGCTTACTACTTACACTTGGCAAGTCAAATATGCACTCGACTTAGCCAATGAACCATCACCGCGCTTTGAAACCTTTGCCACGACCTCGTTGCTGAATCGCAATGGCTTGAAACCATCTGGAGCAGTCACAGGTCCCGATGACCGGGGTTTATGGTGGGCTGCTCTACCACCGCGACCAACAGTCGATGAGCTAGAACAACGCAAAAAACCCCAAGAACAGGCAAGCCAGCCTGAATTATTGAAAGCTGTGGAGTATAAACTGACGTATGCAGAAAAAGAACAACAGAAAACGCTACCCACTAACTACGATGTTTACCGAGAGGTAGTGAAGGCAAAAAAATCTGGTACTCTTTTGCAGCTAACTTTGGGAGTTGGCGATAATTCAGTTGAGAAGGTTGAAACAGTTAGCAGATGAGCAAGTACAAAGCGTAAAACAGTCAGGAAATCTCAGGACATCGAAACAAAAAAGCTTGACAAAATGGCTTTTTCATGTTTAATCGATAAACTGTTGCAGAGAGGGTGCAAGTTCCCGATTCAATCGACCTGAGCGGACAAATTCAGCATAAGTATCTGCTTCGATTGCTAAAAGTTCTGAGCGCAGTTGCTCAAGTGTAAAATCCCGTATATTCGGATACTCATCCTGTAACTTCTCGATTTCTGCTTGCAGACGTTCCAGCTCTCCTTTAATCAATGCTTCTTGATAGTCGCAAAATTCTGGCTCAATACCAGGACGCTGCTCAAGTGTTCCTAAGTGTTGTAGTACTCGCTTGAGAGCAGTTTGACGGGCAATTATCTCTAAATATTGCTGACGCAGAGGTCCATCACCCAATAATTGCAACTTTTTTAACAAAGGTTGGATGGTTAATCCTTGTACAAGCAGCGTAAACAATACTCCCCCAAAGACTGTAGCAATCAATGCTTCCCGATTTGGTAAACTGGTTGACACGCTCAATGCCAGAGCAATAGAAACAGCACCTCGCAACCCACCCCACCAAAGTACTGTTTGCTTTGATGTGGTAATTTGCGATTTTACGAGACGATTGCTGAAAAAGCTCAGTGTGTAGATAGCGATCGCTCGTGTCAAAATCATCGCGACAACTGTGATGGCGATCGCACCCAAATTTTCTCTCAAAATCGCAAACTGTATTTGATCGCCAATCAGCAAAAACACAATCGAATTGACAAAAAATGCCAAAAACTCCCAAAATTCAGTGACAATCACTCGTGTACGCGGGTTCATGCCAATGCGAGAGCCAAAGTTACCCAGAATTAAACCACAAGTAACGACTCCAATCACTCCAGAACCACCTAAATCCTCAGTTATGAGGTAAGTACCGTAAGCGGAAACTAAGGTTAATGACTGCTCTACCAAGGGCAAATCGAAGCGTTGAGTTAGGTAAGAGATGCCAAACCCAATTAAACCTCCCACCGCTATACCGATACCCACAACTGTAAAAAACTGTACCAAAATTGCTTGGAATCCCCATTCAGCGGTTCCCAACGACAGCGCGACTAAAAAGCCAAAGGCAACCACTGCCATGCCATCATTAAATAAGCTCTCTCCCTCCATCAAAGTTGAAAGCCGTTTTTCTGTTCCCAATTCCCGAAATAACGCTGTGACAGAAACTGGGTCAGTGGCTGAAAGACAGGCTCCAATTAGCAAAGCGGTTGTCAGAGAAATTCCGGCAAATTGATGTAACCCAAACGCAACTCCGGCAATGGAAATTACTACCCCAATTACCGCATACAAACAAATTGGCACTAAATCCCGCTTTAAGTCTGCCCATTTCAAGTTCCAGGCAGCTTCAAACAACAAGGGAGGTAGAAAAATCGACAAAATTAAGCCAGGGGAAAGGTACACTAATCTGACATCTACCAGTGCCAGCATTAACCCCACAATCACTAATAGTAAAGTGTAGGGAATATGACGAAACCAGCTAAATATCTGTGGTAGGGTTGCCACACTCAGAGAAACCGAAAGTACTAGAAGAAATTGCTTGAGATTTTCTTCAATTGCAGCTTCTCCAATTGCTGATTCAATCGCCATGCTAAAATTCCCGTTAAACTTCTGCGTTAATTTTAATCAAATTATTGTTATATAAAACCTCCCAAGGGACGAGATTGTAATTTAAAGACTAAAGTTAAAGTAAAAATTTTAGGGGATAGGAATGCTTAATATTCGCGATCGCTTCCGAAACTTTAGGCAACGTAGTCTGGAACCAACCCAGGTAGAGCAGCTAAAAACAGACTTGCTAGAGGAATCTACCCCGAACCCAACATACCTGATTTTAATTGTTAGTTCCTGTGCGATCGCTACATTTGGGTTACTTACCAACAGTGCTGCTGTGATCATCGGAGCGATGATTATTGCACCGTTGATGCTGCCAATTCGGGGGTTAGCCTTTGGTGCATTGGCAGGTAATGTTAGGTTGTTTCGTCAAGGTATAATTGCGGTAGTAATAGGAACTTTGCTGGCAGTTGCGATCGCTTGCAGCTTGGGTTTACTGGTTGGTATTTCCAACTTTGGTAGTGAAGTGCTATCTCGTTCTAAACCCACTTTGCTAGATTTGGGTATTGCGTTAGTAGCTGGTGCGATTAGTGGTTACGCTAAGGTGCAACCGAAAATTTCTACTAGTTTAGCAGGAACAGCGATCGCTGTCGCTCTCATGCCACCTGTTTGTGTTATCGGTTTAGGTATGTCGCAAGCAAACTGGTCACTTAGTCAGGGTGCAACTTTGCTTTACCTAACTAACTTGTTGGGCATCACCCTTGCTTGTATGCTGACGTTTTTTATAATCGGATATTCTCCGGTGAAAAGAGCTAGAACACCCTTGATTTTTACGTTAATTTTTACAAGTGTATTGCTAATTCCGCTAACATTCAGCTTTGGTAGGTTAGTCCAACAAGCGCGGTTAGAAAGCAGTGTCAGAAAGGCATTGCTGAACCGGACTCTCACTTTTCAGCGCTTAACTTTGATTGAAAGCAATACTAACTGGCTAACCAAACCCGCACAAATTCGATTAAGCGTGCGGGCAAAAGAACCTGTTACCCCTAAGCAGGTGAGGTTGTTAGAAGCTTTTTTGGCAAAAGAGATGGGACGACCTTTTACTTTAATATTTGAGGTCGGACAAATTGAAGAAGTCACACAAGATATGCCAATCTCTGATCTCAAGGAAAACAAATGAGCCGCAATCGTTCCAACTTGAAATCATTTTGCTATGGCAGTGGCATTACCGCCATGCTAGTTTTGCTAGAAAGGTACGCTTTATGGTTGTTGACATATAGCCGTCGTTCTGATTAACTTACACCATCAAGAATTACGTCCCAAGTTCTACGTCCAAGGATGCCATCATTTCGCAAATTGGTATTGCTCTGCTGGAATGCTTCTACAGATGCGGCAGTTGCACGACCGTATATACCATCAACTGTACCTGTATAATATCCTTGTCGTTTCAAATATTTTTGGATATCTCTTACTGCTTGACCTTGGCTACCAAGTTTTAGTACAGGTGCGGTATTTGCTGAGTATCTGCTGAGGTTAGCGTATCCGACGAAGGCATTGCGATTCGAGGCATTAACCAATGATTCCCAAGTGCTTGCTCCAATTCGACCATCAGGAGTTAAATTACGCGATCGCTGAAATACAAGCACCGCAGAATATGTATTCGGACCGTAGATGCCATCAATAGTTCCGTAGTAAAATCCTCGTTGCCGTAAGAATGCTTGCACATCTCGCACAGCAGGTGAAACAGTGCCACGAACTAATACAGGTGCGTTTGCAGGTGAATATTCTGCTTGTGTTAACCAACCATCTGCAATGATAGTATTGTTACTTCTTTGGGCTATTGCAGGTATAGCACTAAAGCCTATTGTTAACAACGATGCAGCAATAACGCCAAGGGAAATTACACTTTTGCGAATAAATCGAGTATTCATATCCTACTCCTTGTGACTAAATAAAAAAACTGGTTAGTCTCTAATTCCCAAAATGGAGACTACAATAAATAAATTTTTTGGATAAATTCTCACATTCTAATTTTGATTTAGTCTCGTAATATCTCAGTTATTCCAAGCTTTTAAATATGGCTTAGGTACATTCCACCTTCAATCGCTTGCATCAACTTACAATTTATATATTGTACTTATTTCCGAAAATATAATTATAATTGATTTCTGGAGTCGATAACTTCAGTCTCAGGTTAGAAATTTAAATTGCACTAAGTCTGTCTTATTAGGTATATTTTGCCAATTTATCTATATGTTTGTTAGAAAAAATCAACAAAAAGTTATTTACTTAACGCTCCTTCAGGTGGAGTTAAATCTTATCACTTTCTACTATAGTCAGCAATACTGCTAAGTAACCAATTAACATGAACGCAGATATATCCGCAGTTTTGAAGCAAATTCAAGGGATGATTAACGGATTCATTGTCCTATTGCCTAATCTCGTGCTGGCATTAATCGTCTTTGCTATTTTCTTTTACATTGCTCGGACAATCAAGCAAGTTGTCAAACGCTTGACCCGTAACCGTCGTCAAGCCCGGAATTTAGGAATGGTACTGGGAAGGTTAGCACAAGGTACAACAATTCTCATCGGTCTATTTGTGGCTCTATCGATAGTAATTCCTACATTCAAAGCTGGTGATTTAATACAGTTATTAGGAATTAGTGGGGTAGCAATTGGTTTTGCCTTCCGCGATATTTTACAAAATTTCTTAGCTGGCATTTTAATTCTGCTCACCGAACCTTTCCAAATCGATGACCAGATTGTGTTTAAAAACTTTGAGGGAACTGTAGAAAATATCCAAACACGCGCTACGACTATTAGAACTTACGACGGTCGGCGAATTGTCATTCCTAATTCGGAATTATTTACCAATTCTGTAACTGTGAATACTGCTTTTGATAACCGCCGATTGGAGTATGATATTGGTATTGGCTACGGTGATGATATCGACAGAGCAAAGCAGCTAATTATGGAGGCAATGCATAGCGTAAATGAGGTTTTGAAAGACCCCGCTCCTGATGTGCTGGTGATGGAACTTGCCGGCAGCAGTGTCAATATCCGCGCACGTTGGTGGGTTAATCCACCGCGACGAGCAGACAACCTGACATCACGCGATCGCGTACTATCTGAGATTAAGAAAAAGCTTCTGGCAAACGGGATCGATTTGCCCTTCCCAACTCAACAAATTTTATTCCACGACCAGACAGAAGAGACAGATGGAAACCGTAAGCATCAACGTGAAGGTTGGCCATCTGGTGAAGGTGAAGTGCCAAAACCCCGCCGCATCAGTGATTCTATTAGACACCTCGCCGAATTACGAACTCAACAAAACGGTAAGCTAGATTCTCAAACCGCAAACGACGAAAAATGAAAAATGTCAAGTTGGGCAAATTGTGGGATTCTCTCCACTCTAGCTACTGGTTTGTACCATCAGTCATGGCTATAATTGCTACTGCATTGGCATTCACAATGTTAATGCTTGACCGCTCAGGTAAGGCGGATATTAATTATTGGTGGAGTTACACTGGTGGAGCAGACGGAGCGCGATCGCTTTTAGGAGCGGTTGCAGGTTCAATGATTAGCGTTTCTGCTACAGCCTTTTCAATTACAATTGTCGCGCTTCAGCTAGCTGGTTCTAATTTTGGTCCCCGGCTCCTGCGTAATTTTATGCAGGACACTGGGAATCAAGTTGTGCTTGGGACATTCATAGGTACATACATTTACTGCTTGTTGGTACTTCGGACTATTCATGGTGAAGGAGATGGATATGGTCAGTTTGTGCCGCAACTTGCGATTACATGCGGTACTTTACTGGCAATTATTAGTATAGGAGTTTTGATTTATTTTATTAATCATGCTTCCACAATAATTCAGGTATCGCACATCATCGAAAAGGTTTGTGATGACTTAGATCGAGTTATTGATCGCTTGTTTCCTAAAAAAATCGGACGTAGTGTCGCAGAAGGACAAGGGATTGGAGAAATACCTGACAATTTTGACTCGGTTGCAAGTCCTGTAAGAGTTACTAATAATGGTTACATACAAGCAATTGACGACGAAGAATTGATGAAAATTGCCCGAAAACACAATCTTTTATTGCGTATTGAGTCTAAACCGGGAAAGTTTGTTGTTAAGGGCAATAATTTAGTTATGGTTTTCCCTGGTGAATTGGTGAATCAAAAATTAACTAAAGAAATCAATGATGCCTTTATTTTGGGTAGAGAACGTAGCGAACAGCAAGATATCGAGTTTCCTATCGCTCAGTTAGTAGAAATTGCCCTACGTGCGCTTTCTCCAGGGATTAATGACCCATTTACGGCAATTCGCTGTGTTGATAGACTAGGAGCAGGACTATCCCGTTTAGCCCAAAAAGATTTTCCTTCACCCTACCGCTACGATGAAGATAATAAATTACGTGCGATCGCTTTTGGGGTAACATTTGAGGGATTGGTTGATAGTGCCTTCAATGGAATTCGCCAATATGCACGATCTGATACATCAGTAACCATTCGTTTATTGGAAGCGATCGCTAATATTGCAACTTACACCAACAATCCAAAATACCAAGTAATTTTACAGCGTCATGCAGATATGATTTTCCGCGGTAGCCAAGAGGGTTTGCCAGAAGAACTAGACCGCAAGGATGTAGAAAAGCAATATGACATTGCAATTCAAGCTGTAAAAAATCATACCTTACCCGAAAGAAAATGAAAATTATAAATTGGCGAGGCTATCGAATCATCGCTTGGGTAGGACAAGCTCTACTAGCGATTTTTGTTATATTTGCCGCAATGCAAGGTCATTGGTCAAATGCTTTGGCTTTGGCATTCTTTTTAATAGCATCTTTTATAGGTAGTCATGCATAGTAATGATAAAATAAGAAGTGTCGCGTCAAGATGGAACCATGCATTGCCCTCAATGTAACTCGAAAAAGATTGTCAAAAATGGACGAACTCCCGATCGAGAAACAACGG
>JBPCQW010000265.1:0-3800 GCA_050997715.1 Hassallia sp. | reverse complement strand
ACTGATTGAGGTAGTTTCGGGCTTGTTGCTTGTCGCCTAAATCGTCGTAGACTTTGCCAATATTGTTAAGGGTGGTAGCTTCCCCCCCTTTATCGCGCACTTGCCGCTTTAAGGGTAGTGACTGATTGTAATAGTTTCGGGCTTGTTGCTTGTCGCCTAAATCTGAGTAGACTGCGCCAATATTGTTGAGGGTGCGGGCTTCTTGTGCTTTATCGCCTACTTGCCGCGATAAGGGTAGTGACTGATTGTAGAAGTTTCGGGCTTGTTGCTTGTCGCCTAAATCTGAGTAGACTTTGCCAATATTGCTGAGGGTGGTAGCTTCCCCCGCTTTATCGCCCACTTGCCGCCTTAAGGGTAATGACTGATTGTAATAGTTGAGCGCTTGTTGCTTGTCGCCTAAATCTGAGTAGACTGAGCCAATATTTTTGAGAGTGGTAGCTTCCAGTGCTTTATTGCTCACTTGCCGCGATAAGGGTAGCGACTGATTGTAGTATTTGAGGGCTTGTTGCTTGTCGCCTAAATCTGAGTAGACTTTGCCAATATTGTTGAGTGTGGTAGCTTCCCCCCCTTTATCGCCCACTTGCCGCGACAACGGTAGTGACTGATTGAAGTATTTGAGGGCTTGTTGCTTGTCACCTAAATCGTTGTAGACTTTGCCAATATTGCTGAGAGTAATAGCTTCCCCCCCTTTATTGCCCACTTGCCGCGATAAGGGTAGTGACTGATTGTAGTAATTGAGGGCTTGTTGCTTGTCACCTAAATCGTCGTAGATCCTGCCGATACCAAGGAGTGTGGTAGCAACGCGAGCTTTATCGCCTACTTGCCGCCATAAGGGTAGTGCTTGTTTCCATTTCTCAATTGCTTGTTGTAGTGATTCTGCTGTGCCTTGCTTAAACAGTTGAAATCCCTCATCAAAGAGGCGTTGAGCCGCTGCGCGAGTTGCTTGTTGTGAAGTAGCCTCTGGTTGCTGTGCTATCTGCACACTTGTGCTGCGAGTCGCTGCCACCGATGACAAAAAGACGCCACTGAGTAATAAAATGAAACTTATTCGGGTAATACTGGGTAGCAAGCACCAGAAAGTCCGCTGAGACTTTACACGTTTGTTCATTCTTCAGCCTCTACAAGTTATTGAGATCCCCTTTTTAGATCCCCGACTTCTTAAAGAAGTCGGGGATCTTGTTTGGTAAATGATTTATTTACTTCAGAGAAATTACTGAAGTTTCATTGTTATCTTACAGGCATTCTGAAATAGATATGCGATCCGTTTCTAATTTTGTAACGAGGTGAGGGATCTGACAAGCGCGTTTTTAAATGTATCGAGTGACAATCGCATTGTATCGGGTGACAATGGCATTGTATCGGGTGACAATGGCATTGTATCGGGTCACAATCGCATTGTATCGGGTGACAATCGCATTGTGTCGGGTCACAATCGCATTGTGTCGGGTCACAATCGCATTGTGTCGGGTCACAATCGCATTGTGTCGGGTCACAATCGCATTGTATCGGGTCACAATCGCATTGTATCGGGTGACAATCGCATTGTATCGGGATGCGATCGCATTGCAGGATATTGCCAAATTTAATTCGCGCTCGGATTAAGGAAATTCTGTACTTAGTCAGATTCCCAACAAATAAATGCCAAGTCGGGAATCTGACAGGGAATCTCACAGGCGATCGGTAGGACAGTGAATGCGTCTAGCTATGGCAAAAACACGCGCTCGAAAGGCTTTTTACGATAACGTCGATAAACATCAAAATCACTGTCCAAAGTAGCGATCGCTGCGACATCTAAGCGCTCGGAAATGACAATCAACGATAAATCTGCAAAATCTCCTGGTAAGTCTCTGTATTGGGCATTCAGTTCAGCAATGCGGGAAAAGTCTTGAGGTAATAGCTGCTCACACTCATAAAGTTGTTTAGCAACGTCTAGAAGAAACTCGTTTTGTGTGCGCCAATCAAAGTTAAGCAACCACACTACTTCGGCGATGCAAATAGGCGTAGTCACTAGCTTTGAGGTACAATTTTCAAAGAACTGACGCACCTGTTGGTGATATTGATCTCTAGCGCTATAGTACGCAAACAAAAATCCGCTGTCTGCCAGTATAAGCGGATAGTAGGTCATGGGTGACGCTGGTTAAGATATTCGGCGATCGCTTTCTTGCGGTTCGAGCGTTCTGATAAATCCGTTGGTGCATCTTGCAGCAAGTGCTTAGGGTGTCCACCTCGTCTCTCAACTAAAGTTTTACCTGCTTGCAAAGTCACCCAGCGTTCAGCAATCAAGCGTCTAATCAACTCACTTTTATCTGTTTGCTCGTGAGCCAAGATATCGGCTAGTTGCCCTTCTGTTTCTTCATCTAGTCTGACACTGAGCATTGCTCTTATCATGCTTGTATTTCACGTATGACAAGTATAACAGAATAAATCGCAGCAAAAAAATCATCGGTTACAGTTACCCCAGATTGTGGCATAATAAGCCGATCGCATACACTACCACTTTCCCTACCGTGCAATCAACGGATAATATCGATGACTTGGCTGCTGCCTTACAACAGCCAGCAGATTTGACTTTTGAACTGCCCGATCCGGAAGATGAAGAGATTCCAGAGTCAGATTTTTTAGAACAGCTAGACGTAGCTTGGCTGGTATGCGATCGCTTTGATTTGCAAACCGAAATTTGGCGGGGTCGAATTTTACGCGCAGTCCGTGACAGAGAAAAAAGAGGTGGTGAAGGACGCGGTACCGGTTTTCTCAACTGGCTGAAAGAACGAGAAATCACCAAAAGTCAAGCTTACGGTTGGATTCAACTCGCAAACAGTGCTGATACACTTCTCGAAGATGGCAAACTTCAGCCCAGCGCGATTAAAAACTTCAGCAAACGCGCTTTTGTGGAAACCTCGAAAGCAGCACCAGAAGTGCAACAAATGGTGAGTGAAGCTGCCGAAAAAGGCGATCGCATCACTCGTCGCGAAGTCCGTCAAATCAACGACGAATGGACGGCTATGTCCTCTGATTTACTACCCGAAGAAGTGAGGCAAAAAGCCGCAGATAATACTCTTCCTCCGCGCTACCTCGCGCCTCTGGTGAAGGAAATGGAAAAATTGCCGGAATCGCACCAAAAATCGCTACAGAAAGAAATTGCCGCAAATCCTGACGTCGATACTCTCAAACAAGTCACCACAGAAGCGCGTAACTTAGCAAAATATCTCAAATCTGCGGCTCAAGTTCAAGCGTTGGATGAAGGACAAGTTGACATCGAAACGGCTTTAGAAGAAGCGCAAAGGGTCGGCTGTTTAAATATAGCTGCCGATTTAGTTAATCAATCATCGCAAATAGAACAGACGATCGCCAAATTATACATGACTTGGAAGCGGATCAATAATTTAGCCGATCGCTTGTATGTTGATACCGGTGCAAGTACACCAAACTTGCGATCGCTCCTCGATTGTTTAGAACCCTTCGGTGGTGAAGTCATGGAAATTCAACTTGGTGGGGCAATGGAGAAGACTATCCGTTTGCAAATTCAAGAGACGAATTAGGGTCTCTATTCGTAGTTAGCTTATGGCTCAATTTCAAGATTGAGCGATAAATCGCTCACTACGAATAAAAAAAAGCCTCTCAATGTCGAGAGGCTAAACAAATTTAGCAAAGACAACTTTCTTACCTAGGGGAGACAGCGATCGCTCCTCCAATTGCGGCGAAAATTGCCGATACAGTCGCGGTTGCAAACAGCCACCAAGCCGCTGATGCTGCTGCTTTGCGGGTTTCTTCTGCTTGTCGCTGCGCTTGCTGTTTCACTT
>JBPCQW010000252.1:0-3863 GCA_050997715.1 Hassallia sp. | reverse complement strand
CGCGAAACGCGGCTAATATTGCATGGATGAGAGAAACCTTTCAACAAGCAAAGGCACGCAATTCGACGGCAGTCATGATTATCTCCCAAGGCAATCCGGGATGGGATCTGAGCGACGCAACCAGAGCACCTTTGCGCGATCCCAGGACGCTCGCGCAAACCGATGGGCAGCCTGATGGCTTCCAGACCTTTTTATTAGCGTTGCGCGATGAGGTGGTTGCTTTTGCTAAACCAGTTGCCTACGTACACGGCGATTCGCACTACTACCGCATTGACAAGCCATTTTTGGACGAGCAAGGCAGACGCCTGGAGAACTTCACTCGTATTGAGACATTTGGCGACAATGCACCGAATGGCACCAACGATGTGAATTGGGTCAAAGTGACCGTAAATCCCACTAGCCGAGAGGTGTTTTCTTATCAGCCACAGATTGTCCCCGGCAATCGAGTAGCGGTTCCGGCTCCGTAACGCAGTTTCTAATTTATGTGCCAGTTACGTCAGTCCTAAATTAGAAATATTGATTCACTTCTAACATCAAGAGCGATCGCCTAATCTGACATTCATTGGCGATCGCTCTTGTTTAACTGTTCTTATTTGCCTGCTTCTGACTTACAATAGTTTTAAATAATTCAAATTGTTGTTGAAGCTCGTCTTCTGACTGGGGTGGGTGAAACCAAACTGCTTCCGAATCAGGACTGCGACGATTAAATAGAGTATTTAGAGCTTCTGTATCTTCGCGATGGGTTAGAATATAAGCCCTCAATTCCTTTGTGGACATTGTTTCAAAGTTTGGTTTCATTCAAACCTCCAGTTTCCTGATGGAAAGACAATAAGAAAGCAGATCATCCCTCAATACGGTTCGGATAACGTTTTTTGATGAAAATTATAGATCACAAAGACGCGATAAATCGCCTTCTTTACAATAATGAGTCCTTTGTAGAGACGGCGATTTATCGCGTCTCTTGCCTTAACACCAAGCGTATTGGGTGGTTGCCCTTCCTTCATTGATTTACTTTTAACATAAAGAGCGATCGCACTCCTCTACAAGAGAAAATCGCTGACTATAACAAAAGTAAAAAGCGATCGCACTGGCTCTAACTATAAAACAGCGATTATGGAAAGTAGCGGTAAATATCTTTACGGTGGAGAACGCGAATAAAGGTAATTGTTTCACCTTCAAATAGAAAGCCAATACGGTAGTCTCCAACTCGAATGCGATATGCATTATTAGCATCTTTAAGCTTTTTCAGATTCCTAATCTCGTCTAAACTGGAATGGCTAGGAATCTCATCAAAAACAAGAGATTTAACTGAATCATACACTAAAGTACTTTTAAGCGCCTTCAGGTCTTTGATAAAAGTAGGCATATACTCACAGTTCATGGCTGTTCGAGTTTCTCAAGCGCTTCCTTCATATTCAAAGGAGTTTCACCTTTAACTGCTTGCATCGCACGGATTAGTCCCTCATCTTCAATAGCTTCTAATAACCGCTGATATTCCTCAAAATCTAAAACAACTTTGAGAACTTGACCTTTTTTGTCTGTAATTAATTCTTGAACAAAAGGGTATTCTTCAGCTTTCATAGGTGGTTGCCCAGAATAATTGATTTACTTCTAACATAAAGAGCGATCGCACGGACTCTACAAGAGAAAATCGCCCCCTCATCCCCCACTCCCCCACTCCCCCACTCCCCCCCTCCTCCTCTACTTACACACATCAGACGCCTCAGGATGGCTAATCAAATAAACCTGAAGCCAACTGCAACCCTGCGCTAATAAATCATCAAGATTCAGATTCCACAGTTTGATAGTCTTGTCATCACTTGCGGAAGCGAGAGTTTTCCCATCCGGGCTGAAAGTAACGCTCGTGACCCAACTACTATGCCCGTTGAGGGTAGTAATTTCTTTTTTCGTCTCCAGATTCCACAGTTTGATGGTGTTGTCATGACTTGCAGAAGCGAGAGTTTTCCCATCTGGGCTGAAACTAACGCTCGTGACGAAACTACTATGCCCGTTGAGGGTAGTAATTTCTTTTTTCGTCTCCAGATTCCACAGTTTGATGGTGTTGTCAGAACTTGCGGAAGCGAGAGTTTTCCCATCCGGGCTGAAAGTAACGCTCCAAACCAAACTACTATGCCCGTTGAGGGTAGTAATTTCTTTTTTCGTCTCCAGATTCCACAGTTTGATGGTCTTGTCAGAACTTGCAGAAGCGAGAGTTTTCCCATCCGGGCTGAAAGTAACGCTATAAACCGAACCATTATGCCCGTTGAGGGTAGTAATTTCTTTTTTCGTCTCCAGATTCCACAGTTTGATGGTGTTGTCAAAACTTGCAGAAGCGAGAGTTTTCCCATCTGGGCTGAAACTAACGCTATAAACCGGACTACTATGCCCTTCTAAGCGATTTTGTTCGCGAATCTTGGGCAAAATCGTCTGTAAGCTCAACAAAGGACTATAGGCAGGATAATCTGCTAAAGATTGTTTATCTTTAACCAGACTTTTCAATTCTTTACCAGCCCGCATTGCTACTAGCAGTCCATTAATTTCGTTTGAATCAAACTGTCGCAACGCATACGTTCCCTCTCGCTCCAGTTGCGTAGCTGTCAAGGCATTTTGACGGGCTGTTTCTGCCTCTCTTCGAGCAACCTTCGCACTTTGGAGATCCTTTTTTGCCTGCTGTTGTTCTTGCCTTGCCCGATTTAAATCTCCTACTGCTTTTTGACGCAGGCTTTCTGCTTGTTTGCGTTGTCCTTGGGCATCTATTGCTTGTTGTTGTGCCTGCTGTTTCTGTGAAATTGCTTGCTCTGCTTGTATCTTGGCTTGATTAAACTTAGTATTAGCTGCTACAACGTTATTGTTTTCTAGTTGCAGCTTATCCTGTGCCTGTTCGACTTGGGTGTTTGCTGTTGCCAGATTTTTCGCTGCTTTTTGATATTTACCTTGTGTTAGTGCAGCCTTTTGCGATAACTTTTGATAGTTATCTTGTGTTAGTACAACCTTTTGCGATAGCTGGCGATTTACTCCTAATATTCGTTGATTATCTTGCCTAGTTGCTGCGGTTTCTGTGAGGGCATTTTTACGCGCTGTTTCTGCTTGTTGAGCAAATATTGCCAATATCACAGCCCCTACTAAAGTTACACCTAACACCATAGAACCTATGCGAATGCGCTGATTAGCTTTGCGATTCGCTTCTGCTAAAATCTGCTTTGCTTGTTCTTCGGCTTCCAGTCGCTTCTGCACATCCTGCTTATCTAAATTCTGGCTCGCAGTAAAAAACTGATAATCCAAATCACCCAAGCTTTTACCCACAGCCCAACTTTGAGCATCCTGCAAAGCTTGTCCCCGCAACAAGCGCGACTCATCTTGAAACTCAGAAGCAACCCAAGCATTCAATGTATCGGAATAGGGACGCTGTTTTGCGAGTACTTTTTCACACCATTTTTGATTAAATACCTCCGCGTAAATGCGATTAGAAATCCGCAGCTTGCCATCCCGTTTTACCACCAACCCCGTCAGCCGCAGTTCCGTTTGTTCGGGGCTGTCATCAGCAGCTATCTCTCCCTGCTGCACAATTTGCTGACACAACCCCAGTAATCTGCCAGTACGCTGTTCACCACTGAGCATAATTCTGTCTCGAATCGTTCTCAGATGTTCCGGCTCATCCTGCGCTTCCCAATTGACGATAATCCGCTCTCTCACCACAGACTCGACAAAAGCCTGGGGATTCAGTATTTTAGATTCCTCTGCTATATAAAAACTAGACAAGTCTAGACATTTATTTCTTACTTCAATGGGAGCATGGGAGCGGCTATCCCTCAGTAAGCTTTCACGCTTTAGCCAAACGTGATAGATTAATCGCAGCATTCAAA
>JBPCQW010000214.1:0-5879 GCA_050997715.1 Hassallia sp. | reverse complement strand
GCTGATTGGGCGCGTGTACCTTACGATGTGTTGGAAGCGATTTCTAACCGGATTGTGAATGAGGTAAAAGGCGTTAACCGCGTGGTTTATGACATCACATCGAAGCCACCTGGAACCATCGAGTGGGAATAATAAAAGCAGAAAAAATAATAAAGTAGGGTGGGCATTGCCCACCTTATTTCTTTTTAATCAAGAAACTTCCTTCGCCCCTTGTAACATGATGCTAGCGATCGCATCCTAAGCATCACACCAAGACTGTTTTACCTCACTCGTCCAGTTTGCTCCGAGATAAAATTCAAAAGTCTTCAATAGTGATGCACCCACCATTGGGTAATATTCTTGGATAGTGCCATATTTAAGATGCCTCGCCCCCATTTCCTTGAGTGCATTGTTTAGCACATCTGGTTGACGGAGGTTTTCAATTACCAATACTAAAGCTTTGATGATATGCTTGCGCTGCTCGCTCATGTCGGTATGTGCAAACAACGGCTGAACTTCGGGGTAATCAGCAAACAGATTTTGGTAGAAGCTTGCTGCGAAGTCTGGGGCTAAGGGTTTGACTTGAGCAAAACTGTTTTCTAAAGCTTCGACATTTAAAGTCATTGTACTGGTACTGTTTTTAACGGGTTGCTACTAAGAATTATCTTTCTCCAAAAAGCGATACTCTGACTGTCTTTATTTTTCTTAACGTGAGTTGGACATATTTGGGTTGTGTAGGGGTGAAACAGAAAAGTAGAGACGTTGAGTTGCAACGTTTCTACAGCTTATGGACACTGAGTTTTGAGCTTACCAATCAAGTTATTAAGATTGATTTGGCTAGGCCAGCCTTGAGGCAGATTGTAGGAATTGTATCCTCTGTCTCGCAAATCTTGGATATATCGGTTACGGATGTAGGCTGTATCAAAAGTACCTGTTCCATTAAAATACACATCTACCAAGTGAGCGGGATCTAAAGCCATTTCGCCTCTGTAGACTGAACCATCATTTGAGTCA
Source organism: Hassallia sp. (assembly GCA_050997715.1). Lineage (GTDB taxonomy): Bacteria > Cyanobacteriota > Cyanobacteriia > Cyanobacteriales > Nostocaceae > Hassallia. Next base: position 4,886 of record JBPCQW010000214.1, on the reverse strand, counting down.
TCCCAACCCCAAGGTGTATTCGCGGAATCTGTAGCGCAAGTTGGTGTACCAGCGCCACAACTACCACTGGTATCTCCCTTAAAGGTTCCCCAGCGAGCAAAGGTTATGGCTGAAGAACTTGGCAAGGATGCTTCATTTAATTGATATTGCCACATACTATTAGTAGCAAATACATCAAGTAATAAATACTGGACGTTGCGAGCATTCCCCGATGATGGAACTTGGGTAGTAGTTTTAGAAGGGTAGTAAATAATTCCGTCTTCATTACTGGCTCCACTAAAATTTCCAGCGTAAGGGAAAGCTTTTAAGCCATGACCTTTTGCTTCTTGGGTTGTCAAGTGGTGCGGGGAACCGTTATAACTGCTCATTGTCAGAGTTCCATCAATACTTTCTGCACCATTTACCAAGGGACTATCGGCTGGTGTGTATGAGTAGAAGTCATTATGAAATACGGTGACGATACCTTCTAGTTTGCCAAAGGTTGAACCATCTTTGCGAACGATCGCCAATTCACCCTCTAAATCATTTTCATGTTCTTGATCGAAGGGAATATCTGTCCAGTCTTGAGGATGGAAAAAGGAATAGGTAATGAATCTATGGGTACAAGTCTCAACCACAGAATAGTACCCATGGGCATTCAGCGGAGATAGCCCAAGGTTATCCCAATTGTTTGTCCCGCGCCAGTCTCCGTCATAATTAAACTGGGTGATATAGTCACCGCTGTACTTGGTGCTGTCGGTATCTTGATAGTGAATGGGCGCATGATAAGAAGCTAAATCCAAATCTGTAGGAGTTTGGGCAATACCTTTAAGATTTGTGAAGGTGCTAAATGCGATCGCCGCCATCATTCCTATGGCAATCAATAAAACTTTTTTCAACATCATTTACCATCACTCTTGATAATCAACAAAACTCATGATAGAGGCAGATATTTAAGAACTGATGTGAACTAAGTTAAAAATTACTGACATACAGCAAAAAACCCCAGCGAAACTAACAGAGGTCAAGGGGTTGAGCCTCAATTTGCGCTCAAAAGCTAATTCGCTCAGACTTGTAAGAGGGTGGTTCAACGTGAATTAAAATCCTGACTGGGCTAAAGCGTTCTTCTAAACGCTTTTCTACATCCTCGGTGATGTGGTGTGCGGTTTCAACATCTGGGGAATCTACAATTAAATGCATTTCGATGAAAACTTGGCGACCAAGAACACCGCGAGAAGCGATATCGTGACAATTAACGACACCGGGTACAGAAACGGCAATATCATAAATTGCTTCGGGGGCGATCGCCATTTGATCGACCAGCCAAGGTAAATTCTCTTTTAAAACTGACCAGCCACTCCAAAATACCAACAAAGCGACGGGAAAGGCTAAAACCAAATCCAGCCATTGATAACCCAACCAAACGCCAATTAAACCAGCTATGACACTAATTGTTACCCAAACATCGCTCATGGTATGTTTGGCATCCGCAATCAAAATTGAGCTACCTACTCGCTTACCCACACGGCGTTCATAAAACGCTACGAAAATATTCACGCCCAGTACAAGTAGTAATAACCACAATTCTGGTGGTGATATTTTTACCGGGTTTCTATCTTTAATAATTCCTTCGATTGCCCCTTGGAGAATTTCAAAGCAGGCTATTCCGAGAAAAGCGGAAATTCCTAAAGCACCCACAGCTTCAAATTTTAAATGTCCGTAGGGATGCTCGCGATCAGGTTTTGGGGAAGAAAACCTACTAGCAATCAATCCTAAAATGTTGTTGGCGCTATCGGTAACGCTATGTAAAGCATCAGCTAGCAAACTGAGAGAGCCTGTCAACGTTCCGACTACCGCTTTCAATATCATTACAAACAAGTTTAGTAGTAGGGTGATAATTAACACCCTTCGCACCGTGGCACGATTATCGTATGTCATAGAGTTTTTTACAATTATGTTCTATGACCTCTAATGTAAAACTTAAAACACGCATTTAATGTATCAAACTCTTACGCAATAAGGATTGTATATCTCTATAAACTCAACTTATTACCCCCTATTGTTGACATAGATTTTAACTAAAATTAGCTACAAGCCTGATAAACGTTGCTGTTTAGTTGATTCAGGCGACTATATCTTTTTCTGATTAATAGGAGCAATATTTAATTAAAAATCCTTCTTTAGTGGTATTGTTGACATTTAGACCAGAAGCTCAAAGTTAACTTAGTATGCAGGGTTTTCTCTAAACCATAAGAACTAAGAGCAAAACCATTAAGAAAAAAGCGGCTCCCGCTTGAAAATATTATTTGTAGCAAGATGTTCTCATAAATAGCTCATGTCCCCAAACAATCTAACATTGAACCTGATTGAAGGTTCTGTCTCTTTTAGTTTTTCACCCCAAGCAGCACGGGAATTAAAAACAGCGATAGATCAATTGATGGAAAGCCTCAAAGCTGTTTCTACTAAAAGCATTTCTAATGTAAGTAAAGTTACTCCCCAGCGTCCGATGGAATATCGTTACACGGGAGAGATATTTTTGGAAATTTTTTGTAATCCCAATATCTGGGCTACACCCTTCGTAGCTAAAGTCCTGCTTACCATTCGTGATGCGAATATCCGCGTAACGACAGAAGCTGAACTCACCCGCTTGATTGAAGATGTGAATCAGTATTTGGAGCAAGTGGGTTAGTAGGAGCGTGGTTAGTTGATAGAGTAGTAGTGCCTCTAGGACTAATTGACGGATAGATTTTCTATAGAGACGGCGATTTATCGCGTCTCTCTTAGCGTCTAATTTCTAAACTGCGTTGAGACGACTGAGGAAGGTACGCAGCCTCGTGCTTTGAGGATGCGAGATTACCTGAAAAGCTGATCCTTGTTCTGCAACAATACCTTGATCCATAAATATTACCCGATGCGCGGCTTCCCGCGCAAATTGCATTTCATGGGTGACAACTACCATTGTCATTCCTTCGGCTGCTAGTTGCTGCATGACTTGCAATACTTCACCGACAAGTTCTGGATCTAAAGCGCTGGTGGGTTCATCGAATAGGATAATCTGAGGATTCATGCACAAACTACGGGCGATCGCTACTCGTTGTTTTTGTCCACCCGAAAGTTGTTCGGGATATGCAGATGCTTTGTCAAAAAGTCCAACTTTTTCTAGATACAACCCTGCTAGTTGAGCGCTTTCTTTCGGTGTTTTCCCTAGTACTTTACGCGGTGCAAGTGTCAAATTTTCTAACACTGAAAGATGGGGAAATAAATTGAATTGCTGGAAAACCATGCCTACCTGCGTCCGCAGTTGTCGCAGTTGTCGATTACTGAAATTTTGACTGTGTAGGTCAATACCATTAACTGTTAGATGCCCCGCATTAATAGTTTCTAAACGATTGAAGCAGCGTAGTAGAGTACTTTTACCACAACCAGAGGAGCCAATAATTGCTACAACTTCGCTTCGGTTGATTTTCCCGCTGATTCCTTTGAGAACCTTGAGGGAACCAAAGTTTTTCTCGATGTTGTCAAAAGTGATGGCGGGGATGGAATTATTCATTTCCTTTGTAAACTACACTACAGCTAATCTGGTTTAAGTTTAGATGATTGTTGATAAAAGTTGATTTTATTTAACGAATCGCACTCGTAGCAGAGGACGCAGAGGAAGAAAATGAACAGAGTTAGAGTTTGTTCGAGGGTTGTAGATTGGTTGCGCTTGAGTTTGGTTGTAAGTTTGAGTTGTCTGCTGTTGGTGCTTGGTGGTTGTAGTTTCAATAATGATGTTAGTTATGGGGGGAAGACTTTAAAAGTAGCAAATGAACCTGCTTTTCCACCTTTTGAGTTTAAGGGGGAAGGTGGTAAGTCGCAAGGTTTTTCGATTGATTTAATGAATGCGATCGCTCTTGCGGCTAACTTTAAAGTTGAGTGGCAAAGTCTACCTTTTGATGGCATTATCCCCGCATTGCAAGCACAAACTGTAGATGCGGCTATTAGTTCTTTTACGATTACGCAGGAACGAGCTAAGACTGTTTCTTTTTCGCGTCCTTATTTTAAGGCGGGGTTAGCGATCGCTATCCGCGATAATAACAAAGATATTACTAGTTTTGAAAGTCTAAAAAATAAAAAAATTGCCGTACAAATTAGCACAACTGGCGGAATAAAGGCTAAGGAAATTACCGGGGCGAAAATTCGCACGTTTGATTCTGCACCTTCAGTGCTTCAAGAATTAGCTAACGGTAATGTCGATGCAGTAATTCATGATGCGCCTGTTATTTTATACGCGATTAATAAAGGCAATATCAAGGGGATTAAAGTCGTAAGTGAACTTTTGACAGAAGAATATTACGGCATTCCCACACCGAAAAACTCGCCTAATCTAAAACTAATAAACGATGGTTTAGACAGGGTGCTGCAAAATGGAACTTATTCCCAAATATACCAAAAATGGTTTAAAGTACAACCGCCAGCATTGCCGCTGAAATTACCATTTCAAAATGAAATATCGGCTAGTGGTTCGGGAAGATTAGGCTCAATTAGCGTAGTTTTGCAGTATTTTCCCATTCTTTTGCAGGGAGCTTTGGTAACGCTGCAATTAACAGTATTTTCTGTCGTCTTGGGTTTAATTGGCGGTTCTTTAATTGGAATTATCCGCCTTTCTCATATTACACTAGTGCGTTGGTCCGCCAGGGCGTATGTAGATTTTTTCCGGGGAACACCAATGCTTGTGCAGATTTTTATGATTTACTTTGGATTACCTGCGATCGCTCAAGAACTTGGTTTCCCTCTTAACTTTAATCGTCTAGCAGCAGCGGTAATGGCATTAAGTTTAAATAGCGCTGCTTACATTGCGGAAATCGTCCGTGCTGGTATCCAATCCATTGAAATTGGACAATCGGAAGCCGCACAATCACTAGGCT
>JBPCQW010000193.1:0-5191 GCA_050997715.1 Hassallia sp. | reverse complement strand
TTCTGTTGTTCCCAAAGAAACATCGACCAACGGAACTACATTATCTGCTTCTTCTATACCAGCAAAAGAAGTCAACAAACCCCCCGAAACAGTTTCTGTTATTCCTAAAGAAACATCGACAAACGGAACTACATTATCTGTGTCTTCTATAGCAGAAAAAGAAGTCAAAAAACCCCCCGAACCAACTTCTGTTATTCCTAAAGAAACATTAAGTAACGGAACTACATTATCTGCGTCTTCTGTCCCAGCTAAAGAAGTCAAAAAACCCACCATAGAGCCAACTTTTGTTATTCCAAAGGAAACATCGAGAAACGGAACTACATTATCTCAGTCTTCTTTGCCGACGCCAGAGGTTAAGAAACCCCCCGAACCAACTTCTGTTGTTCCTAAAGAAACATCAAGTAACGGAACTACATTATCTCCGTCTTCTTTACCGACATCAAATAACACTTCGGCAAACCCACCAGAGGTGAAAAAAGACCCGAAAGAGCCAATTTCTGTTATTCCCAGAGAACTAAGTGACACTACATTACCTTCGTCCCCTCCCCCAGAAATCAAGGTAAAGCCACCAGAGGTGAAAAAAGACCCGAAAGAGCCAGTTTCTGTTCTTTCTAGGGAACTGAGCGACACTACATCATCTCGTTCTCGTCAGCCACAACGAGTGTCCCGTGGTGCTGGAGCCTTACCACCCATGCAAATGGGTTTATTGCTGATTCTATTTTCAACGGTGTTCTCGTCGCTTTACAACGTCGCTATTAAGGCAATTTTTCAGCCAAGTTCCCTAATTTTGGGTGCGTTTCAAGTTGAGCAGTTGATATCACCGACGTTGGGAAATTCTCTGTTAATTTTGATGCTGAGGATGATGGTGGTTGTACCACTAATGTTAGTTTTAGCGCCGATGATGCATCAGCGAGTGTGGCAAGATTTGCATTCCTTGGCTGAGTCAGTACGGGGAAATCCCTCTCCTACCAAAGCAAACACACGAAGAGTATTGATATTGTCGGTTGTGAGTGGATGCTTTTTGTTTTTGTCTCAGTTGCTGATATACTTGGCGATTGGACAAGTACCGACGGGAATGGCGATCGCACTTTTCTTTATTTACCCGATGATTAGCGGGCTATTGTCTTGGTTTCTGTTCCGCGATCAACCAACATTATTTCGTATCGGTGCGATCGCATCGATTTTTGTCGGTGAATTGTTGATGTTGAGCGGTTTTGCTCAAGCAGGTATTGGTAATAACTCTTCTGGAAGCATGAGTGCGATCGCTTCTGGAGTGAGTTTCGCTATTTACGTAATTCTGACGCGGATTTGTGCTGCTAAATTGCATCCTGTCACATTTACTTTAATTAACTTTGCTACTATGCTATGTTTGTGCTTCATCGGTTTGATGTTGCCTTTACCAACTAACTCAAGTTTGATAGTTGATCCCAATCGGTTATTAGAACTTATCTTAAGCGCTTTTATTTTGGGTGTAATGACCCTGGCATCTTATGTCTTAAATAACGTTGGAATTAGCAAAGTTAGTGCAACCCGTGCAGCGATATTCGGAGCCAGTGTCCCAATTTTAACCGTGATTTTCGCAGGCTTAATTATTCAGGAAACCTTATCAATCGTTCAAGCTTTAGGAGTCTTGCTAATTACCTTTGGTGCAGCCGCATTTAGCTTAGAAAGAATACGCGCATCGTAGGGATTGGGGACTGGGGACAAGGGGGACAAGGGAGACAGGGGAGACAAGGGAGACAAGGACAAGCAATCTTATCGTAGGGGGAAATATTTTTTATTTCTCATCCTTTTCCCTTTCCCCTTTCCCCTTTCACGGCAGATGCTCGACTTGGGGAGACCCCTTGGCGAAGCGCCTCTCTATGAGGGAGAAGACCGCACTGCCTCCCCTTTCCCCTTTACCCCTGCTCAAATTGCCCAATGCCCTACTAAGATTAATGGCTGTATCTGTGTGTTATAAAGTACGGGTAATTTTCCGTCATACTACCAACAATACTCATAGATAACGCATAATTAAATAATCTGAAGTGAAGATATTGCCTTCAGTCGGGTGTATACTACTTACTTTCCTTTAGCTGATAACTGTGTAAACGTGCTATTCAACTGTCTGTAATATGAGTAACGACATAGATCTGATCAAACGTCTTGGTCCGAGTGCGATGGATCAGATCATGCTTTATCTAGCTTTTAGTGCCATGCGGACTAGTGGGCATCGGCATGGAGCGTTTTTAGATGCGGCAGCAACGGCAGCAAAGTGTGCAATTTACATGACCTATCTGGAGCAGGGACAAAACCTGCGAATGACAGGACATTTGCACCACCTTGAGCCGAAGCGGGTGAAAATCATTGTTGAAGAAGTAAGACTTGCGCTGACAGAGGGCAAGCTGTTGAAGATGCTTGGTTCGCAAGAACCGCGCTATCTAATTCAACTGCCTTATGTGTGGATGGAAAAGTTTCCTTGGCGACCGGGGCGATCGCGCATTCCGGGTACAAGTCTGACTTCTGACGAAAAAAGGCAAATTGAACAAAAACTGCCGCCTAACCTGCCTGACGCTCAATTAGTCAGTTCTTTTGAGTTTTTAGAACTGATTGAATTTTTGCATAAGCGATCGCAGGAAGATTTGCCCGAAGAACATCGCATGGGTTTGAGTGAAGCTTTAGCGGAGCATATCAAGCGCCGTCTGCTATACTCAGGCACTGTTACAAGGATTGATTCTCCTTGGGGAATGCCTTTCTACGCTCTTACCCGTTCTTTTTACGCTCCTGCTGACGATCAAGAGCGTACATACATCATGGTGGAAGATACCGCTCGGTATTTTCGCTTGATGAAAGATTGGGCAGAACGGCGACCAAATTCGATGCGAGTCTTGGAAACAATGGATGTGCCACCAGACCGATTAGAACAGGCTCTGTCAGAATTGGATGAAGTTATCCGCGCTTGGGCGGATAAATATCACCAAGAGGGTGGAGTTCCAATGATTTTACAGATGGTCTTTGGTAACAAAGAAGACTGATAATCAATAGCGATTAGCAATTGGTTGCGCTAATCGCTTTAATTTTTAGGGGGATTGCTGGGAATTGGGCTACTCTCAAAAACTGGTTGGATATTTTGCTGCGATCGCGTTGCCGGTATAAACGAAGGTAAATAACCGCTAACCGCTCGGTCACTCGCATCAATACAATTATCCATCGCTTGCATAGGAGCAGAGTCAGTTTCCGCACGTAAACCCACAACACACTGAGCGAAACGCACTGGCAACAAACTGCGACTACAGTACTTTAAAGCTGTCGGGTTAACAGCAGCTTCTTTAGCATTTGCACTAATACCGACTACACAACCGGCTAATTCTTCCGGACGCCTTGCTTGCTTACAAGATGCGAGTGCATCCGTCGCTGCAATTTCCGTTTTCTGAATTCTCGCCACGCAAGAAGCCAACTCTCGCGGACGCAGTGCGTTTGCACAACCAACAGATGCAGCATCGGCAGTTACGCCGACACTTAAAAGGCGACCAGCACAAACACGGTAATCATTGCTATAAGTGGCGGTGATAGCCATGCCAGGTAAAGGACTTGCCATCCATCCAGCCACAGCCAAAGCTGGAATCAAGAAGCGAATTGTTTTATTTTTTAGCATTCCAAAGGCATAATTTCCGTGTTTATTCGTAGCTTTGCTCATTTTTGTTGCGATCGCTAACATTGCCATTCTCCAAACACCCAAGCATATGCTATCTCAAATTGGGGGATTAGGGATTAGGGACTAGGGACTAGGGATTAGGGATTAAATAATAGGTAATTGGGAATAATTTTTTTTCCAGTCCCTAGTCCCCAATTTGATATAAAAATTGATAATTTATGGAAATAATGTTTTCTACCTATTTATAATGGAATGTCTGGGTAAAATTAAACAGGATTTAGATTAAGGAAACACATGTCCCGATATAGAGGACCACGGCTCAGAATTACTCGCCGCTTAGGTGACTTACCAGGATTAACTCGTAAAAGCGCTAGACGCGCTTATCCACCTGGTCAACATGGTCAGAACCGCAAGAAGCGCTCTGAGTATGCCATCCGTCTAGAGGAAAAGCAAAAGCTCCGCTTCAACTACGGTATAACCGAAAAGCAATTGCTACGTTATGTACGCAAAGCTAGACGTGTTACCGGTTCTACCGGACAAGTGCTGCTGCAATTGCTAGAAATGCGCTTGGATAACACCGTTTTTCGCATGGGTATGGCTCCTACCATTCCAGCGGCTCGTCAGTTGGTGAACCACGGTCACGTAACTGTTAACGGTCGTCCCGTGAATATTGCCAGCTACCAGTGCCGTCCCGGTGAAGAAATTGCGGTGAGAAACCGCGAACAATCGAAGAAGTTGGTAGAAGCTAATTTGCAATATCCCGGTTTAGCTAATCTTCCTAATCATCTAGAGTTTGATAAAACCAAGATGCAAGGCAAGGTCAACAGCGTAATTGAGCGTGAATGGGTCGCGCTACAAGTTAATGAACTGCTTGTGGTGGAATACTACTCACGACAAGCTTAATGAGGCAATAGGGACTAGGGATTAGGGATTAGCCCCCTATGTTTGTGTATTCCTCTATACTCTTACTCCTAGCCTCTAACCTCTAACCGCCAATTTGCGACATGGTGCGAGAATAAACACTCGTGGTTCCAGTGTCGCGTCCTTTAAAGTTGATTTCTGGCTTGATTGCCAATAAATGTCTAACCTGCTCTCGCAATTTGGCGGTGCTGACACCAGCGCGCAGAGCAGTTTTCAGATCAAGTTGCTCGCTTTCATTTATAAACAAGGACGCAGCCAGCCATCTGCACTCAAACGCATCCGATTACAGCGATCGCAAAAACATTCTGACATCTGACTGATAAATCCCAGTGTCCCCTTCGCACCCGGAATTTGAAATACATCAGCAGGTCTATTACCACAAACTTGCGATTCTGTCAAACCCCAACGTTCGCGGATTTGTTGCCGCAACTCAGCCGAAGAAACCCAACCGCGATCACTAAGACGTAAATTGCCAAAGAAAAAAGCATCGATAAATAGTTAATTAGCAATTTGACTGTACTTATCACAAATCAGGCGGCTTTGATGAGACGCTAGCCGACTTTAAAAACTTTATTGGCAACCGTAATTTTGAGGAATTAGTGAGATTTACTGCTAAATCATGAGCAGTAAATACAC
>JBPCQW010000140.1:0-3598 GCA_050997715.1 Hassallia sp. | reverse complement strand
ATCAAGAACAGTCTCTATGAAACCAGAATATAATTTTTCTTCTGCACAACGAGGAAAGTTTTATAACCCTGATCAAGTTTTAATTTTCCTATTTATTTAGAACCAGACGTAAATGATTTTTTGAATAAGCTAGCAGAAGATAAAGGTATTGATATTCAACTATTGGTTAATGAGTGGTTAAGAAATAATATTCAGTTAATTCAGAGTATTCGTTAATCTTAGTTGCTGCATTCTCCCCAGACGTAAACAAAAAAGGTTTGCAAGCTAGTAAATTTATCGACGTATTCCCAAGTTTTCTTGTAATTAAGCCTCTTGAGATAAAGCAGATAAAGATGAGAAACATTACTCTCGAAAATATTACTCAAGCCGTAATTGAACACGCTGATAAAGGCAAGACTGATCCACGCCTGTATGAGATTTATACCAGCCTTATTCGACATCTGCACGCCTTCGTGCAGGAGGTGAATCTGACGGAACAGGAGTTATCGCTCTTGGGCGATTTTATCATTCGGGCAGATCGCTACACAAAAGAGATACCGAATGGGGAAATTCATATGCTGCTCGACTTGCTGGGAATCTCAGAGCTAGTAGTTCTATTGCATAACAAGAGTAGCACAGCTACTGAAAGTAATGTGGAGGGTCCTGTGTATGTAGCGGATGCACCAGAGCGCAACATGGGCGATCGCACTACAATCGCATTGATTTTCAAAGAAAGGAAAAATTATATAATCAAGAATAAAATTCAGCTTAAAAGCAAGCACAATGACAGATGAAGAACTCAAGCAACTCATCGAAAGCCATGCCAGAACCGCTCAAGTAATGTTAGATACAATGGCTGAAGCAAGACTTGAAAGACAAAAATTAAAAAAGGGATGCAGACAAACACCCCTTTTCTAAAATTAAACTATATTTTTTCTCAGCGTAATTAAAACAGTCGAAAAATAAACGGATAACGGAACGCTTCATCAGGCTGAGTTAGACAGTGAAATAATGCCCAAATTGTCAATCCCCAGTGTATTGCAAAGCCAAGTGCAACAAAGGGGAAGAACAAAATTCCGCCAAGACCAAAGGTAATAAAAGATATAACCGCAATCGGGATTCCAATTAAAGTTGCCCAGAACCAAACATTGAAGTGAAAATTAATCGATTCTTTAGCGTTACTTTTAACAACTGGGTCATCGGAAATTAAGTTAATGATAATTGGAACCGCAATCGATAATAATCCTGTGCTAAAAAAAATCGCTCCATGACACAGAGATGATAGCAATTTACGTTTATCTGGGTCGTATGAAACTTGCATCCTGGTCGCTCCTCAACTTGCTTTATAGCTTTGATTGTAACGGGCATTTAATAGGTTTAGTATTGCTGTTTACCGTACAAGCGCAAGTTTTCTGGCTTTTCCTTCAGATGGATGAACTTTGAACGCTACTCATCAACTATAGGATGAGGTTTACCGAACCCGAAGCCAAATTGGGGATACGCATTCTCATTGGTAGTAGCAGAGATAAGATAAGGTAAGGTAAAGTGAAGCCCTAACTTTAAATTACTTAACAAAGGCGGTTAAAAAATGGGTAGATTAAATCCTTTTTCTCTACAAATGCAGATTACCAGTATGTTTGAGCAAGGGCAATCATTTTTTGCCACTACTAAAGTACAAGATTGGTTGAAAGAGCGTCAGCACAATCCAGCAGATTATGATATTATTTTTCATAAAAAACCTGCTCCTCCTGGTTCAAAAGAAGTGATGGTAATTGAAATTGAATTGCGTCGCAAAGATGGACAACCTGTAGATCCGTGGTTGCAAGAACAAGCTAACCTTCATGCTTGAAAAACGTAGGTGCGTTAGGTAACGCACCTATTGCTAATTATGAAAATTAAAGAAAACAGATATTATTTAATATCAGGTTTAATTTGAATTTATATTAAATTTACATATTTTTTGTAAAACAGCGCTTTTAATTGCGGAATGTTATGAGTTGTAATTGAAATCATACAAAGACTTTTGAAATTATCATCCATGATATCAAATCGCCGTTGGGTTTTTGCTTTTTGGGTTTACCTGGGCATTTTAATGATAATCATTATTTCTGCCTACCTGAGAATTCTACCCGTAAAAAGCTCTATTATTCCCTTTTACGATACAATCGGACATTTTATCTTAATAGGAATCGCGGCTTTTCTTAGTCATTTAGCATTAAATAAACGACGAATTAGTTTATTAAGTATTTCTCTGCCTTTAGCACCGATATTAGTTACTTTTTTCACAGTCAGTGAAGAATTTATGCAAAAATTTTCACCCAATCGCACTTTTGATTTAGTTGACTTAGCTTCTGACTTTTGCGGGATTATGTTATTTACTTGGTTAGCAGAAAGACAAAAAACTCAAATTTAATAAATTAGTATTTTTGTACTAAAAATGTCATGGTTGTCTAGCAACTTGAAAATTAGCATACATAGTTAAATTTTTAACCGCTAAAGTTGAAAAAGCTAGTAGTCCGTAGGTTGTGTTTAAGTTGCTTTGAGTGGGAAGGTTTTAAAGATGCGCTTATTGATTTACAGATGACTCAAATCAACCTCTGGACTTCTGCTGACCACGCTTTAGGCTATTTAGCACAAGCAGATCAAATACCTCATCGCATTGAAGGGGAAAAAGTACTCCTAGAACAAGTTCCCAAAACAGTCAAGCGCATTCTCGACTTGGGAACTGGAGATGGTCGTTTACTCGCACTCTTGAAAATTGATCGTCCGCAAGTTGAAGGTGTTGCGGTTGACTTTTCACCGACGATGCTGGAAGCTGTAAAAAACCGCTTTGCAAACGATGCAACGGTGAAAGCGATCGCTCACAATTTAGATGAACCATTGCCAGAGTTAGGTAAATTTGATGCAGTAGTTTCCAGCTTTGCAATCCACCACCTCAGCGACGATCGCAAACATTCTCTCTACACAGAAATTTATCAGATATTGGAACCGGGTGGTATTTTCTGCAACTTAGAACATGTTTCTTCGTCAACACCAGCATTGCACGAATATTTTTTAAAAGCGATTGGTAGAACTCTTGAACAAGACGATCCATCAAATAAACTTTTAGACGTGGAAACCCAACTGTGTTGGTTGCGAGAAATCGGCTTTACTGATATGGATTGTTACTGGAAGTGGCTGGAACTTGCCCTGTTGATTGGGTTAAAACCGAACTAACACCATTGCGATATCGTGGATGAATTTAATTTGGCTTTTGTTGGGTGCTTCAAAGTTGCAGGTAGCGATCGCTATTTTAACTGGTTTAGTCAGCGGTATAACCACCGATCAACTGATAGCATTAATTAATAGTGCTGTCAGTGGCAATTTTACATCTTACTTAGTGTGGTACTTCGCAGCACTAACATTTGTAGTTCTCATCAACTGCATTCAAACAAGGTAAAAACGGCAAATCAGTAATCCCCGGATCGTATCCTAGCTGGCTAAGTAAAGTAGTTAATTGTCCTCGATGGTGAGTTTGATGATTAAACATATGCGTCACCAAAATCGAAGCTGGTAAAATTCGCGTTTTTCCATCTACACCGCTGGTGTATTTGAAAGGTTGATTTAACCACTCATGTGA
>JBPCQW010000058.1:0-6969 GCA_050997715.1 Hassallia sp. | reverse complement strand
GGCAACTCTAACCCACTGGTAAAGTTTGTCGTGTACCTTCAACCAAGTGCCATCTTTATGCCAAGAGCGGAAATAGCCATAAACTGTTGACCAAGCGGGAAAATCTCCCGGCAATGCACGCCACGTACATCCTTGGCACAGTACGTAGAGAATCGCATTCATCACGGCGTACATTGCTGTGCTCCGAGGACGACCACCTGTTTTTGCTTCTGGGAAAAGGTCTGCAATTAATTCCCACTGTTCCCACGTTAGATCATTAGGATATGCTTTAGTCATTCGCTCACAAGGTGCTGGTTTCTACAAATCTCAGCATAAGCCTTGTGAGCTTTCTTACGGCAGTCCCCCACTTTTAAAACATCCTCTCAGCCTCAAACTCCAGTTCAAAATCATCTTCTATGTACCAGTTGTGGTAACAATAATCCGCCTAATTACAAATTCTGTTCCAAGTGTGGGATACCATTGATTAAACCATCTATCTAAGAGTATCGGACTGACAAGTAAGCTAACCGAATTAGACGTAAAACGATTGTAGGATGCGTTACGAGCAGATAGTTAAAGTTTCCAAATCTAAATTTGATATTACTTGTGCCATTTTTTCTAAATCAGATAAATTATCTAAATAAGGCACGCAACCTAAAACAGGTGTATTAGTCAATGATTGAATTAATTGTGGTGGTGTCCAATCGTTGATTTGCGCTTCTGTTCGCGGTTCTACGCAGTTGAGGACAATACCCAGTAAATGCACGCGGCATTGTCTAGCTAATGCTACATTCGCTACAGCTTGCGCGATCGCTCCCAATTTCACAGGTACAATCAATACCGTTGGCAAACGCCATTCCCCTGCTAAGTCTGCTACCGTCAATTCATCAGTGATGGGCGAACCTAATCCGCCCAAAGCTTCTATTAAAACAATATCATGACGCGATCGCACTTTTTCCAAAGTTTGCCACACCAGCCCTAAATCTACTTCTCGATTTTCGCGTGCAGCGGCAATAGGTGGCGCAAGAGGTGCTTGAAAATACAAAGGTGTAATTTCTGACTCAGATTGATCTAAAGAAAACAGCTTTTGATAAAGTTCGCGATCGCCTTCACCCGATTGAATCGGTTTCATAATTCCCAAACGTCGCTGCGGGTAATATGTTTGCCAATATGCAGCTAACGCTGTTGTAAAAACAGTTTTCCCAGCTTCGGTATCCGTTCCCGTAATTAATAATGTATTCATTGACAATTATTAGTTATTAACACTTAATTTACCCTATTTAATTTTGACAAACTCATCTTATATCAACATGAAAATGAAATGGTATATCTAAATCATTCCAAAAACTCTCTCCCTCCTCTTCCTCTGTGTTCTCTGCCTCTAGAAAGGTTAGTTACTCAAAATTATTCTTCATCAATCACATAAAAGTAATCAAATTAGTAGAAAAATGCACCATTTAACTTATCGAGAATTTGTCTGATTAGGAACAGGTGTTTGCTCAACAGGCGGATTATTATTTTCTTGCTCAGATGTAGACGGCAACTCTGGCGGCTGTAAAGGTGGAAGTGTGGGCGAATTGTTCACAGGTGGTGCTGGAAATGTTGGCGCGAGTGTGGGCGTGATTATTGGTGTCGGTGTAGACTCTGGAGTAGGCGTAAATGTCGGCTCTAATGTTGGCGTAATTGTAGGTGTCGCTTCTAACTTTTCTAACCCAACATTGAGGACATAATTACTTTCAGGTACTTCTTGTGCTGAAGTTAACTGAATAATATATCTGCCACTTTTAGGCAATATTCCCTCATATGATGTAACTTGCTGGGCAGAATTATCTATTACTTCTCGATTGGGAGATAAAACTGTTAGCAAAACATTCTTACTTTCTGGGGAAAGCGATGCAATGATTTTTGAACCTTTTCTGCCAAAAAAGCTGTATTCAACTGTTTCATTTGCTTTGATAGTACCGTCAAGATTGAGTTGATTTGGAGTAACAAAAGTTAGGCGTTTCTTGGTGATAATAGGTTCAACATTGATAGGTGTGGGTGTCGGTGTAAGTGTCGGTGTCGGTGTAGCCCCACCTGTAATAACTGGCGAAGGAAAAGTTTGTGGTGGGGCTTCTGGTGCTAATGTTTTTGGTTGACTGCGGATAGAACTTACCACTGCCCAAGAGCCGAACCCTGCTAAGATAATTACGGCACTGCCAATTGCACCCAGCGCTAACGGATTATCCAAAATGGAACTGCTGGGCGGATTGGGAATCACCGGATCTAATCTTTTAGGTGCAACAGGTGGGATTGGGTCTGGACGACCACCCACAGCGACTGTTTGCATGTTGGATAAAGGCGGATTTGCCTGATTAGGTTGCGCCAAAACTTGTAATGCTTGGGTAACATCGGCAACACTAGCAAAGCGATCGCTTGGTGAATGACTCAACATCCGATTTAATATTTGAGCAAATCGCGGATCGACTTTTACCAACTTTTGCCAATTCCAAGTTAATTGATTTTCATCAAATAGTTCTTGCGGTTCTTTACCCGTCAGCAAAACCAGCACTGTGACTGCTAAGGCATACAAATCACTACTGGGGTAAGCCCTTCCTGTTTGCATTTGTTCAGCAGGAGCGTAGCCTAATTTTCCCACAGTAGTAACAGGCATTGACATATTTAAAGATTGTAATTTAGTTGCGAGTTCTTTCACCACCCCAAAGTCAATTAAAACAGGTAGGCGATCGCTTTCTCGCAAAATAATATTTTCCGGTGAAATATCCCGGTGAATAATCCCCTTACCGTGAATATGCTCAAGCACTGGCAATAAAGAGCGCATAATAAGCAAAACTTCCGCTTCTGTGAAAGTTTCACCAACAGCCTTACGCTCGTCTAGTATTGCGCGGTAAGTCTTACCCGCTACGTAATCTTGCACCAAAAATAAGCGCTGGTCTTCTTCAAATCTTTCTCGAAATTGTGGGATTTGCGGATGCTGAATTTGATATAAGATTGCAGCTTCCCGTGCGAAAAGTTCTTGTGCTTTCTCCCAAGCACCAGTCCCCGTAGCGATGGGAATTAATTCCTTAATCGCACAAAGTTCATTAAATCGCCTTTGGTCTTCTGCCAAATAAGTTCTGCCAAATCCCCCCTGACCGAGAATTTGAATTATGCGATAACGGTTTTGCAGTACAGTACCAACAGTAATAGGAGCTTGCATCATCAATTAATTAGGTATGGGGCATTGAGCATTGGATATGGGGCATTGGGTATTGGGGATTGGGGAGCCAGTGCCGTGCCGAGGTGCCCTCCGTTGTTCGCGCAGCGTCTCCGACAGGAGAGGCAACTGGTGTCATTGCTAATAATTCTTCCCCTTTCCCCTTCTACCTTCATTTGTCACCTTCTACGGTAGCGTTTTGTGCAAAGTTGTGCTGCCTTTGTGTCGTCAAATTTCCTCACTCTTTCGCCAGATATCAGCCTCGTCAAGAGTTATAACTTAAAGTGCTGTGAGATGTGTAATTAGATTTAAAAGCTTAAATTAAATCTGCCATTTGAGAAATTTGCCGCTAGTATCATAGAATATTCAATTGCTCTGTTAGTTTTTATTCACAAGTGTTTCTACTTAACAAGTGCCTACTGAAATATCACTTAATTTGTGAATCCTTAGGCTCAGTTATAAATAAGGTGGTAGAGGGAAATACTCTACCGAACCAACCTCGAAGGAGTTGGTTTTTTTTTACTTCAAGCAAAAACATCTAAATAATGCATCTAGTTGAAAAACTTAATGTCCGTTAAGCTGTCTATGGTTGATTTGCCTGTTATGCCCTTGAAAATGACAAAGCGATTGTTTTATGGAGGAATATTGAGACTTTTTATGAAAGCTTCAAAAAAACTTACAAATGTTTTCTGGTGAGTATCTCGGTTAAATCTGCTAAATATCTAATGATAATATTGCCATGAATGCACATAGAGGATCTGCTGTGCTCAGTTCTGCAAGTTTAAAAGTGCAGCCAAATGCAACAGGACTGACTGAAAATCATCGCCTGCGGCTGTTTTCTGGTTCTGCCAACATACCGCTGTCTCAAGAAGTTGCTCGTTATTTGGGCATGGACTTGGGACCGATGATTCGTAAAAGATTTGCGGATGGAGAACTTTACGTTCAAATTCAAGAATCGATTCGGGGTTGTGATGTTTATTTAATCCAGCCATCGTGTCAACCGGTCAACGACCACTTAATGGAATTGCTGATTATGATTGATGCCTGTCGTCGTGCCTCCGCGCGGCAGGTAACGGCAGTAATTCCTTACTATGGCTATGCCCGCGCCGATCGCAAAACCGCTGGACGAGAGTCAATCACTGCCAAGCTGGTTGCTAACCTGATTACCCAAGCTGGTGCGAACCGAGTTTTGGCAATGGATTTGCACTCAGCACAAATTCAGGGCTATTTCGATATACCCTTTGACCATGTTTATGGTTCACCAGTACTGCTAGATTATCTGGCAAGTAAGAATCTGCCTGACTTAGTGGTAGTTTCGCCGGATGTCGGCGGTGTAGCGCGGGCTAGGGCATTTGCGAAAAAGCTGGGTGATGCCCCCTTAGCAATTATTGACAAACGTCGTCAAGCTCACAATGTCGCTGAAGTATTAAACGTCATCGGCGATGTTAAGGGCAAAACGGCGGTGTTGGTAGACGACATGATCGACACTGGCGGCACAATTGCGGCTGGGGCGCAGTTATTGCGTGAAGAAGGAGCGCGTCAGGTTTATGCCTGTGCAACTCATGCGGTGTTCTCTCCACCTGCAATAGAGCGGCTATCGAGTGGTGTGTTTGAGGAAGTGATCGTGACAAATACGATTCCGATTCCAAATAGCGATCGCTTTGAACAACTCGTCGTCCTTTCAGTGGCTAATCTGCTCGGAGAAACCATCTGGAGAATTCACGAAGATACCTCTGTAAGTAGTATGTTCCGTTAACTTTTTCAAGACTGTCATCCCCGTTACAGTCTTTGCAAAACGATATAAAAGGTAAAGGTAAAAATGTATTACCTTTTACCTTTTCCCCTTTCCCCTAGCAAGCGGGTTGGCAACATAGCCAAGCATCAATTCGTCACGAGATAAGTTAATCACAATTGATGTTAACCAAAGTCCCGCATTTATCTTATAAAAATGGTTAAAATCATGCATCAGCTACTGAGTACTATTACGATAGTAGCAATACAATATTTTCCGCTAGATGTTAACGCGCAACCTGCTATCGCATCCGATTCGATTCAGCAGGTAATTGCAGCCAAGTTAATGACCAACTTTGCTGATGGTAACTTTTATACAGAAAAATTAATCAGTCGTGCCGAATTAGCTTCAATTATGGTGAAAGCATTTCGACTAGATAAAAGACAGGCTATTAGTAAAGAAAATCTAACAGTCCCAGATGTAGCGCCGTCAAATCCAGCATTTAATGATATTCAAATAGTCTTAAAAACTGACATTATGAAAGGCTATAGGGGAAATATGTTTTTCCCCAACCAAAAAGTGACAAGGGCAGAAGCCTTAGCGATTTTTGCTCAAGCTTATGGAGTATTTCAGTTTCCTGACGATACAGTAAATGAAATTCTTGCTTTGCATCCAGACGCGCAGACAATTCCTAATTGGGCAAAAAAGGCGATCGCTACAGTAATTAGTGAAGGATTCGTCAACACAGACGCACAAGGTAATATTGCCCCATTAAAACCGATGACACGCGGAGATATGGCATACGTCTTGAGTAAATATTTGCAAAGACAACAGCCACAACCCGAAACACCGCTTATCCCCAGTAGCGCCGAATAGATGAGGGGGAGGCTGGGGAAGCTGGGGAACTCCCCTGTCCCCGTTGTCACATTCTCCTCTCAAGTGGCAACATCCGCGTGGGAAAATCATAATACGATCAGTAGAGAGGAAAACCCTATTAGTATGCACCTGAGTGAAATCACCCATCCCAACCAGTTACATGGCTTATCGATTAGGCAGTTGCAGCAAATTGCCCGTCAAATTCGGGATAAGCATCTGCAAACCGTAGCCGCAACTGGGGGACATCTCGGACCGGGGTTAGGTGTTGTAGAGTTAACCCTAGGGCTTTATCAAACACTAGATTTAGATTGTGATAAAGTCATTTGGGATGTCGGACACCAAGCTTATCCCCATAAACTAATTACAGGGCGTTACGATAATTTCCACACCTTGCGGCAAAAAGACGGAATTGCCGGTTATCTCAAGCGCGGTGAAAGTAAGTTTGACCACTTTGGTGCGGGACATGCTTCAACCAGTATCTCAGCGGCATTAGGTATGGCTTTAGCGCGAGATATGAAAGGCGAAAAATTTAAAGTTGTCGCCATTATCGGTGATGGTGCGTTAACTGGTGGTATGGCGTTAGAATGCATCAACCATGCTGGACACTTGCCGAAAACTAACTTGTTAGTTGTCCTCAACGACAACGAAATGTCAATTTCTCCCAATGTTGGGGCGATTCCTCGTTACCTCAACAAAATGCGTCTCAGTCCTCCAGTGCAATTTATCAAAGATAACTTTGAGGAACAAGTCAAGCAAATTCCCTTTGTTGGAGAATCTCTTTCACCGGAATTAGAACGCATCAAAGAAGGAATGAAGCGGTTAGCTGTTCCGAAACTGGGTGCAGTCTTTGAAGAACTTGGCTTTACCTACATCGGACCTGTAGACGGGCATAATTTAGAAGAATTAATCGCCACCTTTGAACAGGCACATAAGATGAGCGGACCAGTTTTGGTGCATGTAGCCACCACAAAAGGCAAAGGTTATGAAATTGCCGAACTAGACAAAGTAGGCTACCATGCCCAAAATCCGTTTAATGTGACAACTGGCAAAGCCATTCCCTCCAGCAAACCCAAACCCCCAGCTTATGCTAAAGTCTTTGCCCACACCTTAGTGAAACTCGCCGAACAAAACCCGAAAATCATCGGTATCACGGCAGCGATGGCAACGGGAACAGGTTTAGACAAAC
>JBPCQW010000026.1:0-8964 GCA_050997715.1 Hassallia sp. | reverse complement strand
ATATCAATGGATTGAAATAGATGCTTATTCTAGCTGGAATAATTTTGTTGAATCTCTGGAAAAAATTCTTAGAGAATTTGGAAAAAACTATGTAATTAATTTTGTCTAGCTACTTATTGCTGAAGGTGGCTTTTCCTTTCAGGAGCAAGTCATGCTTGCTCGTATCCCTGCTTGGCTAGCACAAGATGGCTTCACAGCTATGATCCGAGAAGGGATTGGAGATGTAGAGGCAAAGTTTTTTGTACCCGATCGTGGGTTTGCGATAGAGTTTCTTGAAGTTAAAGACCATACACTCCAACCATCCAAGTTTTTAAATGAAATTCAACGGTTCCGAGAAGTAGATGCTGGTAGTCCAAACACCTATCAGCAGTTTATACTTGTAGCAGCAGGAGTTTCCAGAGACTTAGAGCCTTTGGTAAATGGGTTACGCCGCGTTCGTAATCCTCAAGATTTTTATGAAGAAAACTCTACAGTCAAAGAAAATTCTTTCAAAGAGTATACCCGCCTAGTCAAAAAAATTGGCGGCACTGAACAAGATGCCTTTTTCATTTTTGAAAAGGTAATAGTAGAGGCAGATTGGAACACTGCAAAATCTCATGGCGAAGCTCTTTTTAAGCAGTCTTTGGCTGAGAATCTGAGTGAATATGAAGATTTATCTTTTAAAACTTTTGATAATATTTATAATCACTTAGGCACATTTATACGACAGCGCAAGAATCAAATTATTACCCGCAAAGAGTTAGAGACAAAACTGCGAGAAAAAATTCCTCCTAGTCAACTACCTGCCCTTCGTCCTATCCTGATTTACACAGCCATTGCCTCTGAAAATAACCCAGAGCATTATGGACTGCGTTTCGATTGGGCATCTTTTTCTGGTGGTGAAACTCGGGCAATTGCCCCATCCCAACAGTGGAATCACTTACTGATTGAACTACAGGATACTCGAAGCTGGATCGAGAAGTACAGAAATACTAAGCGAATCAGGCTTACTGGCAATCGTCGTCTGGCAGCATGTCTTGCAATAGGATCTGTCTTTTCAGCTGTTAGGGGCTACGCCATTGAAATGGAATATCGTGGAGAGGTATGGGCGACAGATGCTCATCCCACTCAAGAAACCCCCGTTTATCCTTTGGCTCATCAAATTATAGGCGGAACAGGAACCCGCTTGGTTGTTAACATAGGTATTCTTCGAGATATTATTCCTGAAGTGGAAGTCAATATGGAGAAGTATGGACTCACAGGTGCGCCACTGCTTCACATTAGAGGAGAGCAGCCTATTACTTCCCCACAACATGCAAACACTGCCGTTGGAGACATTAAAAAATTAATTGTCAATAACTTAGTATGCATAGGTGGTAAAGAAATCCATTTATTTTTTGCTGGGCCTGCTCATCTTGCTCTGTTTCTGGGACATCGCTTGGACGCTACAGCACCAGTCACTTGCTACGCATGGGTATCCAATGGTCAATACTCTAAAACATTCCAACTCTTCTCAGGAATTTCCAGCTAGATTTGCTGAAGCAAACTACCAATAGTCTAAATGCAGCAATACAATCTTGCGGTAAAAACAAACTATAAACCTATATCGCGATCGCGCCCGCCTCCGGCGATCGCACGGGGCAAGTCACGGTGGTGAGCAAGGGGGACAAGTCCCGTCATATTTTACTGCCAGAATATTTGTGGCAGGAGTTGATGGACTACAATAGACAACTATCTACACGTGGGTGAAGATGAAGCTAGCTCTCTTAACCTCAAACGATATCGCTGAGGCTTTGAGACATGCCCCGATTAGAAATTAGCGGCGATCGCTCTTAAGGCGGGGCGTAGCCCCGAAGCGCCACTACCCCAGAAATGTCAACGTTTGCGTCACCTGAGCGGATGATACAGTTCGTCAAGAGCGTTCCATTCCCAAGCTGTACTCATCGGATCGCGGTTACGAGACCAACTCAAAAATTCTTTGGTGCTGAGTTTTTCTCTTTCAGCAATCAGGCTTTGGGGGCTAACGCCGAGTCTCGGGGCAAGATTTTCGTTTGTCCTGGGTTGTAGTTCAACTTGTGTTTGTTGGTACGGGTAAGCTTTCGAGCGCGGTTTGTTGTTGCCCAATCTCCCAGAGGCGATTGCCCGTTCGATTAGCTCCAGCTTTTTGGTGATAGCTTCAAGTTTTGTTTCCACCGAGGAACCTTGATCGGCAAGATGGGATTCCAGTTTCTCCAGCTTTTTCTCCAGCTGTTTAACTGATGTACTGCCTGCTGTTACATCGATATCATTTTTGCTATCAAATTTTACTAGTAATTCCTCTAAGGCTTGCAGTAAGGCAATTGTATGCCCTTGCCTGTGTAGTTTTGATAATCGCCGAACTATCCCAATTAGTGGGACAGGCACGCGGATCATCTCGCTGGGTGGGGATTTTTGGTCAGGCATTTGATATCATTTTTGATATCGACAAGCTGATTATAAAAGGTTTAGTGGAATGCTGTAATTCACTGAGTATTAATTGTGTCGATTTTTTTTTTTCAGAATTGTCACATATCGATACAATTTGCGACAGGAGCAATGCTCCCAAAGGGCGACGATCGCACTTCCCCTCGCTGGATGGTTTGGTAGTTCTTGGAAACATTTCAGATGATGCTGTGCTAGCTGGTTGGCATAAAGCTATTGATTACGCAGTCAGTTTTACTCTTTTATCTAGTAGTAAAATAGCCGTAACAAGCTTTAATAGTAAGTTGACAATTAGGAGCTTTAGGTACCGCGAAAAATCGAATTAAAAAGGGGTGTTGAGACGAAAATAAGGTAAAAATTTATGAATCACCAACAGCAAAATAATAATTCTGAGGTAAACGAGTCAATAATAACCCAAGAAGCTGTAGATTTACTTTTTGGTGAAGGATGGCTCGATGAGGCGGTTTGTATCGAAGATGAAGCAAATTGCACGATTGGCGCTGGTTTGGATTGGGGTAGTGCATTAGCACCTTTAATGCTCAATCTTCCTTTGTTTGGTCGCCTATCAACGCTGCGTGTATCTCTCAACCGCGAAGTTAGGCTAATAATTGAAACATGGGATTTAGGTGTAGGTACTTCTTCAGCAACAGAGGCTGCAAGGGCACGCATTAAAGAGCGGTTGCTATCTCCTGCTCCTGAGCTATTACCTTACTTAGAAGCTACTTTGTTGCAAGATGATTTATACGGTGAAGAGTTTATATCTAACCGCGAAGCTCTCAAATCACTACTTGCGGTAGTTCTTACTGATTCTGATAGAGAAGAAATTGCCGATAAGGCTGCTAATTCAATACGCACACAAGTTATGTCGCAGGTAAATTTTTCCGAAAAACTTTCTGCATAAGGGACTTCCAAAGAATAAATTATTCCAAGAAAAACAAGAGGCAGGATGAATTAAAGAATGACAATCATTTTAAGGGGGAGAAAAGGGGTTGCCTCTGTCTTTCCCTTTTCTCCCCCTCATCTACGCATGAAAAGTCTATACACTTGTTGTCTGGCTGGTACACCAGGGAGCAGCCATCGTACCCAACAAATTTGCTCCAGTACGTTGTAAGCGGTTGCGTAGTTTGGCGTTGCACTCCGGGCGGTTATAAATAGAAATACCGTGCCTCTCCCAGTAATCACCTGTTCTTGTATTTTATCGTTTTTGTATCAATATCCTAAAGTCAATAACAGTAATGGCATATCAACAAGCAAACGCTTATTTTTTAACCATTGACGACCGAGTAAAACTTCAGGTACTCCATTACCTGCATAAACAGGAATATCAAACACCTCACCATCAATTCTGACTTTTCCAGCATAAATATCAAAGTTAGATACACCTCTTGCCATCAGCATACTTCTTTCGCCTAAATATTCCCAATCAAATCCCTCCAAATCCTGCTTGTCAATAGCTAACCAATCAGAAAACCCCGTATCTAAAACTGCATCAATTGGTAATTCAAATCCATCAAATGCAATCAATTCAATTTCAAAAATTAACTCCTCTCCATCACCAAACCTTCCTGATATCATATTGTCCCAGCAACTCCAGTCTCGTTAATTTTAAATATAAAAACGGGACATTTTGGGTGCTTTTGAGATGACATTTTAATAGCAGTCATCTCATCTAATGCAACAAAATACTCACCGCTTTCTGGTTCGACTGCCATGTACCAGTTGTAGTGAGTTTTAATTAGTTCGGGTTGGACGAGATCGAAAATGGGTTTGCAGCGCTGGTAAAACTCATCTTGTTTTGCTTTCCATTGGGCAAATTGTTCTTCTGTCCATTGGATTTCGGGGAATATTCGTCCCCGACGGGCAACACGGGTATGTTTAGCTTCGGTCATGGTGTGACTTAAAAAATAATAATAAGATAATATCTATATTAGAACGGATTCAGGCAGGCTCTGCACAATTAATAAATATATTTTCAATAAAATTATATTTGACCGCAGATAAAATTATCTATTAATTGCTTAATTGATAGATAATTTGAGCAAACAGTGTTTTATTAAAGTTAAGTAACTGGATGATACAAATTTGTTTTCTCATTAAATTCCCAGCCAATACCAGAAGTATCTTTACGCTTACACCAAGCAAAAAAAGTGCTGCTGGTTGACTTTCTCTTTCCTTGCGTAAACTTTCTGGAGTTACCCCCAACCTTGAGGCTAAACTTTCTTCCGGTATTGGCTGAACTTTAACAGATTGACCTTGATAATAGGAATTGCTGTTGTATAATTTTCCTCGCCGAGGTTGATTATTAATATTACTTTGAAGCTGCATAATGCAAGAGGCAAACTGAGTCAACCGATTATTTATCGAATCGATTTTTTGCTCTAAATCATATATACGTTTAGTTGATGAAGTCTCGTTACTATTTGAGGAACCCGACAACTGGAATTCTAAATTATCTAGCCTAGAGCAAATTACTGAAGTCCTTGCAAAAATTAGTTCTCCCCTTCAAACGTCCCAAACCACGGCAAGCACTGACGTGCAATTCAATTTGAGCGAATTGAAGTTGCACCAAAAATGAAAACTACCACTAATTCTAGACTAAAAGCCAACCAAACAAGCGCAAAACCTGCACCACAACAACAGCAAGTCAGCACAGTAAAAGACGAAGCGGATTACTACAACACAATTGCAGAGATGGCGCTCTTAAAGTCGGACTATTTCCACATGCAGTACAACTATTAAGCCAAATCTACCGCCATCCAAGTTAACTCGGAGATAGTCGCCATTGTTCCAGTTACAACCACGAATTACAACCCTCCTAAAAATGAACCAAGTAAGGGGTATCAATGGCGCACTACAAAGATGAATGTATGGCGCTACCTCATGGCTGCTGGTATGGTGGCAGGACTTGCCCTCCACGGGTTAATTAGATTCGGGGGTAGCTACAATATCGGCAGTCTCGTATTTGAGAATAAAGCTGTCGCAGCTACACCAACGAATGTTTCAAATTTGAGAGAAGTTACTGGTTCTATACTCCCTCCAGCACTAGACGCAAAGCGGCTTGGAGCAGGGTACTTCGGGAACACTTTGGCAAACCTCTCCTCGAATGATTCAAATTTGAATCATTCGGGCAAACAAGCTAAAACACCAAAGAAACAACTCCTTGCGGTCAAGTATATCAATGGGGTGCCTGTCCCTGACTGGAGCAAGATTAACTTTGATAGCATGAAGTTTTCAAGTGCAGGGGAAGTCGAATTTCCTAACATTAAAGACCTAAAACTCAAAGGAAAGCGTGTTTGGAGCGCGGGACAGTCACTTGCTGAGGTAATGCAGTTGGGAGATTTTGAGGCAACAGAATTCAAAATCGAAAATCTCAACCTCACTCAAATCTCAAAAATAACGGATACCAGCCTCAAAAATCTCAAACTATCAGACTTTGAGACACTCAAGTGGCAGTCACTCGGCGATTTAGCTTCAGCTATCCCAGGATTATCCAAATTAGAAGTTGCCGATATTCCAGCAATTGATGATTTAGTTAGTAAAGTGACAGGGGATGCAACAAGCAGCTTGACTGTAGGAGAAGCACTCGAAAGTTACCCCAAACTTGAAACCGCCGAACTTGGCAAATACCTCAAACTTGATAAATACAAACTCACCAGCATTCCCGGTATCGACAAAGCCGCCCTCAAAAAGTTTAACAACTGGGAAAATACTATTATCGGCAATGTTCCGGGATTGGGAAAAGTACCATTTGACCAGTTACCTGGAGTACCCGTACCCGATATCAGCTTTATCGGTAAGGTGGATGTGGTACTTAAAGAGGTAGAAAACGGCAGGTGGAAATCAATATCGGGTAGCGAGCAAGAAGGATTTAACGTCCCCTGCTACAACAAAAAATGCGCCCACATCGAAGTAGCTGGAAACGATAACCTAACTGGTGCGGCATGGATGTCAGGCAAGTTCCAAAAAGTCAAGGGTGGGTTCGGTATTCTCCGTGGTGTTAACGGCGGGAAAGAACCAACCGGAAGACATCCCTTCGGTAAATCATTTAAACAAGTTATCTGGGATGTCAACGAAGCTGACGGAAGTATAACTACTGCGATGTTCTTCCGTTTCTGCAAAACAATCCCCTTCGTTGGTCGCACCTGCACGCCCTACTTTATCGGTCCTGTTCCATTCTTAAACTATAGCGAGATGGACTCAATTATCTTAGGCACACCCCTCACAGTGCCTAAAAAACCAACTTTGTAAAAGTCTGTCTTCAAAATAGAAAGTGCGGAGTATCCGTCCGTGGGGTTCAATCGAAAGTCGCAAAGAGTAGAAACGATGCGGCGAGCGCATTTCTGGGGAGTGCTTTGTACCTAAGCCGAAGAAGGGCAGACTCTCCCTTAGGGTCAATCTCAAGTTTTCCTCAACTAACACCACAAGGAGAAATATGCAATCCAAAAGTATATTTCTTCATACCAATTTTTAGTAAATATGAATAATTTATACCTGGCTCAAACCCCAAGCACTAAAGTTCAAACTGCTAGAGAATCCTTACCTTCGTCTGGCTATGACTTCAGCAAATATACCAACCAACTGATGTCTCCCCAAGGACTAGCACTCGCCGGGGGGATATTAGGACTATTTCTCTTACAGATGTTTTCTGGAGGCAAAAAAGGCAAACTTGCCACTAGCTATTGGGGTGGGGGTCAAGAAACAAACCGCGCCAAGAAAAAGGCTATCAAGCAAGTCACTTCCCCCAAATGCGATTCGGCTAGTTTGTATATTGGAGTACATAAATATAAAGGACAAAAACTACCAAAGGGGAGTGGGGGAACACCCATGTACGTGCCTGATGTTCAAAGAGGTACAGCCGTCATTGGGGCACCCGGTAGCGGTAAATCTTTTTCGGCAATCAACCCCATGCTATATTCAGCAATTGACCAAGGATTTGGTATTGTACTATACGATTTTAAATACCCCTCACAAGCCAAAATCGCTTCTTATGCTAAATCGAAGGGGTATGAAGTACACGTCTTTGCGCCAGGATTCCCCGAATCGGAGGTATGCAACCCCATTGATTTCTTGCGCGACAGTAGCGATGCTGAAACCGCACGTCAGCTTGCAACTGTGATAAATAAAAACTTCCGGATGTTGGGAGGCGCCAATGAGGACGCATTCTTTGGACCTGCGGGGGATCAACTCACCCAGGCAATCCTCATGCTCACCAAGGAGTTTGGCGAGTTCGCCGATATCATGACCGCAGCAGCAGTTCTATCGAGTGAGAAGATGGTCGAACGCCTGATGGCTGCGAGTCTCAACCCTTGGATAAGAATAGCTTTTGGTCAGTTATTTAGCTCTAGCGGATCGGAGAAAACCATCGCAGGTATCGCCGGTACCGCATCGCTCATGTTTACGAGATTCATGGCTAAGAACACTTTGGGCTGTTTTATCGGTCAGACCACCTTACCACTAGAGGTAGGTAAAAAACAGATGATTATCTTTGGACTCGACCGCGAACGCCGCGATGCAGTAGGTCCACTCATGACTTCTATTTTACACATGACCGTCGCTCGCAGTATTGCCAAAAAGAGGAAATATTCTGGTCCACTTGTGGTTAGCGTTGACGAACTACCGTCAATTTTTTTACCAGACTTGTTTAAATGGCTTAACGAGTCGCGTTCTGAAGGATTCTGTGGAATCCTCGGATGGCAAAACATGGGTCAGTTGGAAAAAATTTACGGCAAGGAAATCTCAAAAGCAATCCTTGGTGCGTGCGGTACCAAGTTTGTATTTAATCCTGGGGAAGAGGAATCTGCAAGGCTTTTTAGTGCTTATTTAGGTGAAGAGGAAATCAGCTACAAACAAAAATCTCGGTCAACTGGAGGGGGCAAAGCTTCAACATCTATCTCCGACCAAGAGAAAACTCGCAAGCTTTTTGAACCTGCCCAATTCCTCAAATTGCCACCTGGTAAATGTGTATTTATTAACCCTGGTTATGATAATAAAAAGGAAGGTTCTGTACCCCTATTAAAGACTATTAAAGTATCAAAATATCTGATTGGCTTGGAGGAAGAAAACGGAAACAATTGGGACAAGCTTATCAAGCAACTAGCACGTAAAAGCACCCAAAAACGACCTACTCAAGAAGATTTAGATATCAGAGTCAAAGAAGTAGATAAGCGTTTCCCCATTCCCCAAGCGCCCGTACAGGCTGGTAATTCACCATTACCCGTAGACAGTTATGCCGATTTTTTTAAATAATAAACATGATTAATAAAGAGATAATAAAAGAAGTTAATAAATATCAAATTTTCCCGAAATGGAATTATCAATTTCCACCTGATGTGGAAGCTCATTACTTCGACAATATCCTAGTTTACCATTACGACCGCAATAGCCCAAATAATATTTATTGCGATAAATATTACCAAGATGGTGCTAAACCATCATTATTAATCATCAGATTTGATAATCACTTAGTGTTCGTTAAATATCAAAATTCCATACTTATCGATAGGTTTCCAACACCACCATGTTTGA
>JBPCQW010000011.1:0-5621 GCA_050997715.1 Hassallia sp. | reverse complement strand
CTGCCTTAACATCCTTTGCCCAGCGCAACCTCAAGCGGAAAATTGCCTACTCCTCAATTTCTCACATGGGATTTGTCCTCATTGGTTTTGCCTCCTTTACCGATTTGGGATTAAGTGGGGCAGTTTTGCAAATGGTTTCCCACGGTTTAATTGGGGCAAGTTTGTTCTTTTTGGTAGGGGCAACTTATGACCGTACCCACACTCTGATGTTGGATGAAATGGGTGGTGTCGGTAAAAGGATGAAGAAGATTTTTGCCATGTTTACTACTTGTTCGATGGCATCTTTGGCATTGCCAGGAATGAGCGGCTTCGTGGCAGAATTAATGATATTTGTAGGCTTTGCCACCAGCGATGCTTATAGTTCTACCTTTAAAGTTATCGTGGTCTTCTTGATGGCAGTTGGAGTGATTTTAACTCCGATTTATCTGTTATCAATGCTGCGAGAAATTTTCTACGGTGAAGAAAACGAAGAATTAGTTTCTCACCAAGCTTTGATTGATGCTGAACCCCGCGAAGTGTTTATCATCGCTTGTTTGTTAATACCAATTATTGGAATTGGTTTCTATCCTAAGTTGCTGACTCAGGTGTATGATGCGACAACTGTGCAGTTAACAGCAAGATTACGCGATTCAGTGCCGACATTAGTACAGCGTAAAGAAGCACCAACAGTGTCTTTGAGTGCGCCGGCAATTGGTAATTGAGTTGCGATTGATAGTTTAAATATTCTTTTTAGGGTGGGTTTTAAGCCTGCCCTTTTTTGTTGGAGATAAGAATCTCATACGACGAAGTTACATTGTCATTGGTAGTACTCTGTCATTGCGACCAAGGAAGCAATCTCATGGACTTTGAGCTACCACGAGCTTAACGCAACTTGGTATCACTTATAGGCACAGAAACGCAGAGAGAAAGAGTATAGGTAATTTGCACACAAAGCTTCTACTCGGTGAATCAATTTTCTACAATCTATTTAAAATCAGCTTTGGCACAACCCCCCATGTTAGACTACAACCCATTGCACTGTTTGCCATCTTCCGAAGAACTACCCGACTCTGACGATACACCTGTGGATAATGAACTACAAGATTTGATTCCCGGCTTGCTAAAAGCGATACTGGCTTTGCTATGGTCAGAGCGTTGGGATTGGTTTTTTGGGGTTGATATGGGTATTTATTACGACCCAGATAAACCTGCAATTGTCTCCGATGGCTTTCTCAGTTTAGGAGTTAAACGCTTTATTGATGAGGATTTACGTCTAAGTTATGTGCTGTGGGAAGAAAATAAGCTGCCTATTTTGCTACTAGAAGTTGTTTCTCAAACATATCGGGGAGAATACAGCACTAAGAAAGAATTGTATGCCAAAGAATTAGGGATTTTGTATTACGTTGTATATAATCCCGGTCGTCGCAAAAACCCACCTTTGGAAGTGTATCGCTTAGTGAATGACGAATATGAGTTACAGCCAGGAAATCCTATTTGGCTACCGGAGATTGGTTTGGGAATTGGACGCGATCGCGGAATTTATCAAGGTATAGCGCGGGAGTGGTTGTACTGGTATGACGAACAAGGGCAAAGGTTGCTTACACCAGAAGAACGCATTACAGAAGCTGAAGAACGCGCAAATTATGAAGAACAGCGACGTGTGGAAGCAGAACAACGCGAAAAAATCCTGGCAGAAAAATTGACAGCGTTAGGTGTAGATCCGGAAACGCTGACTTAAGACCCGGCAGGCACGAGATTCCTGGGGCTATACAAACAGAGCTTACCTTCGTGGGCTAAACAGATAAGAGATTTAGTAATTTTCTTCATTGAAGTTTTACATTTTTGCTGCTGAATAAGTTGTGATTAGTTGGTTAATCAGGGAACTCTATGTATAAGGCTACTCATCGGTAGTCGAGAAAATCTTTAGAAGTCTGTTTTTAACCTCTAATCATAATCAGGAGTATTTTATGATTCCACTTATCTTAGGTGCCGTTGCTTTAGGTAGTGCTGCTTTTGGAGCATTAAAAGGCGCTGAAGGCGTTGGCAACATGAACCAGGCAAAGGAAATTGGTAAACGCGCTCAACAACGTCATGAGACTGCTGTCAGCCAGTTGAAAGTAGACTGGGAAGCAACTAACAATCTGGCAGAAGAGTATGGTCAAATCCAACTTGATGTGATGATGCATACAATCGGGCGCTTTGTTGACTTTATCGAGCGAAACATTGGTAAGGCAAAACAAAGCGAAAAGGAGTTTTTAGAGGGGCTGGATGGAATTTCAGTTCAGCAAATTCAGGAATATAAAACTGCTGCACTAGAAGCTCAACAGTTTTTCAAAGGTGGTGCTAAGACTATTGGGGCAGCCACAGCAGGATATGGTGGTGCGATGAGTCTCGCTACTTCGGTGGGAGTAGCAAGTACGGGTGCAGCTATCTCAGGACTCAGTGGTGTAGCAGCTACAAATGCCACTCTTGCATGGTTAGGCGGCGGTTCACTTGCTGCGGGTGGAGGCGGTATGGCTCTTGGTTCTCTTGTTTTAGGTGGCATCACTGTTGGTCCAGCTGTGCTAATTGGTGGCTTTGTGTTTGCTGGTGAAGGTGAAAAAGCCTTGACGAAAGCGCGAAAGTATGAAGTTGAAGTCAACATTGCGATCGCTAAAATTGAAACAGCTAAAGACTTTATGCAACAAGTAAGACGGCGAATTATCGAGTTGATGGATTTGGTTGAATCTCTCAACAAGCTTGCTGTTATCGGTTTGGACGAACTTGAATCTCTGCCAACTTTTGACAAAAACAGGGATGCTAGTAAATTCCAACAGGTGGGACTTTTAATGAAGGCACTTGCAGAAATCATGAAAACTCCTGTTTTAGATACTGAAGGGCAGCTGAATCCTATTACTGCGACTATCCAAGCCAAATATCGTACTTTGGGAGGCAATTAGAAATGTCTGTAAACAAAGTTGCCACAGTAGTAGTCAAAGAATTTATCAATCCTGCTGAATGCATACAGCAAATGGTTTCGGCTTATAATGAATACAAAATAATTGCCGAACAACAACAGACAAAGCGATGTGAAATCGAAGCTTGGGAAAAAGAAGCGATCGCCAAAATAAACGCCCAGCGAGACTTGCTCATAACGTATCTTGATCGCTCTTTTGATGAACGTGCAGAAAACTTTCGTGCTTTATTTAATGTAGTTGATAAGGCTATGTCATCCGGTAATAACGAGCAACTAGCACTAACATTAAATGAAATCACAGAAATAGCCAAATCAAGCCCATTTAAAGAGCTTGCAAACCTAACTTCTGTCCGCGCTGCCCTAGACGACCCAGACCACGAATGGACATTTTGATTTTATAATTAGCCTGCGGAGGCAGGCTCTGTTCTTATAGCCCCAGGCTTCTAGCCTGAGGGGTTATATGCAGCCTCACATACAATTAAATCTCACGCAAAGGCGCAAAATTCCTCTTACCTTTGCGCCTCTGCGCCTTTGCGTGAGATAATAATCTTCACTTCTTCACCAAAATATACGCCTGAGCATATTCTGGCAATTGCTGCACATGTTGCCCAAAATCTTTATTATTCTTAAAAATACCCGCTAAAAAATCGAGTTGATGCAGATTCGGTAAAAACGCTCCACCTGTATCCGCTATAATTCCCATTTTTAGATTTTTTCGCCCGCCCTTATTGTACTCAAGTACAATAATTTTTCCTAAACCAATATTCAGCACATCTCCAGCAAAAGTCACCCCTGGTTTGATAGATATTTTTGCATCTATCTTATATCCATAACCTTTGATAGCATCAACCTCCCTAAAATACCAATAACGCTTTTGTGCAGTTGCAGCTAATCCTCGCACATAAGCGATTTCATTGTTTCTATCAACATTAAAATATGTCTTGGAACCATCAGGAAAATTAACCAGAATTGTTCCTTCCATTAAAGCTTCTTCTAAGCCTTTTCGCGTTAGATAAGCCAAAGGTTCAACTTTGCCATACTCTCTACCACCTCGTTCATAAATACCTGATAAAACATCCTGCTTTGTATATCTTGTGTAGAACTTACTAGCAGCTAAATCATCTTTTAAACTGTATATTGGTATATTAAACGTAGAGGTTTTCTTGCGGGAACCCGGATGAGTAAAGACAGCATATTTTGTAATTCGCAGTCGTTCTTGCTGAGATTTTTGGGGGTTATAAGCAGACCATTTGATAACCCGGAAATTAGAGTTGATAAAATTAGGATCTTGTAAACGTGTAGTGCGACCATTAGCAATATCCTCTTGCAAGACAGTAATCATAAAATCCAATGTCTTGAGGATATCTTCTACTTTAACTCCTTGAGCGCCAAGCAATCCTGTACGTTGAACATCTGGATCTAACGAACCATAATCTTGGAAATATTTTCTGGTATTAGATAGAGTTGCTAATAAGTCACCTTGATTGAAATTAACTTTAGTAGTTGGTAGCTTTGCTGAATTAAAAACTTGGCTGCTATTAACCCTAAATTTAGGTTTTTGTGCTTCATCAATGACAGAATATGCAATTGAAGCTTCTGCTAATTCTCGTTGAGATGAAGAATTATTTTGCTTGCCTATATTCTCATTTAAGGTAGTTTGAATATTTGAGGTTAGGGAAATCTGCTGAGTAGTAAAGAGTGAATGTTCTATAGGCGGATTTTGTTGAGCTAAGTGTTTAGTTTTTGACTGAGTATATAGATAGCTACTAGCAAAGCCAGTAATTAATAAAGTGGCAAAACCTACTGCGAGACGAAGTTTGTGATTGAATAACATACTCATAGCTGAAAATTGTTTTTGCTAAATGATTACACTTTCTCAATGTTTGGACAACATTTGTTAATTAAAGTTTCATATAACTTCATGAAAATTTTAAATTATTTTGACTGATAAGAGTGCGATCGCTTATTTTATTGGGAAATATATGCATAAGGCGATGAATGCCAATCAATTAGTTTACCAAACCCGCAATATACAATATGGAAGTTAAATTAGGATTTGGAGCAATCCCAAAACCGCAATATGTCTTTGTCAGCAGAGAATCGGATTACTGTTGGTATATGCTTTGCGAAGACAGAAGACAAATTCCAATTTATGATAAAGCTTTGACCGGGGTGATAACAGGCATAGAAGTCGAGAAAAAGGTAGAAACTTCTTTTGGATTGACTCTAAAAACTGATTTGTGTATTTTGGCAGACAAACCTTATATTATACGTTCAGGAAATGAATCTTATTTTTCTAAAGGCTTGTTGCTGTCTTTGGATATTTTGACTTGTGAGCAACTACGTCAACCAGTAACTATTACAGTTAGCCCTGGAGATAGAACAATCGTATTTTGTACAATTTACGACCCAATAACTTATAAGTCTATAGGTGTTAGTTGGGATGGACATAGAGAACTTAACTGGCAAGCTTTAGGGCAAAAAGTAAGTCAAAAAGTTAACCAAAGTAATCATTGTATTCACGACTCCGTAAAAATCCCGGCAAGTGTGACAACAGCAGAATTACACGAAACTTTGATAGCTCAAACTGACACATATTTAGCACAATTGAATTGGACGCAAGAAGTAGGACGACAGTTTTTGCATGAAAGGTATGGTAAGCGATCGCGTACTCAATTAACAGATG
>JBPCQW010000618.1:0-3258 GCA_050997715.1 Hassallia sp. | reverse complement strand
GTATGCAAATCGAGCGCTGAAAATGACATCCGCTAACCCGGAGATGTATTATCTAAAAGGGCAAATCTTGCAAGCACAGGGTAAAAAACAAAAACGCCAGCCACTGATACAAGAAGCGATAGCTAATTTTGACAAAGCACTAGCAAAAAAATCCCAACTTCCGGCTAGTTTAGTCAAACAGATTGAAAGCGAACGTCGTAGTGCTACAAATCGTTTAAATAATATTGCAAGTTAATTCGCCGAGGATTGGTATAAAGTTAGGAGTTAGAAGTTAGGAGTTATTACGCTGCTCCTGTAAAGACGCGAAATTTCGCTTATCTACAACTCCTATTCCCAGTTCTGCTATGCTTATTTTTGGTAATAAAATTAAGATTGTGGCAAATGCATATTCAATTTCGCGAATTTAATCCTTTTGATGTTTGGATTTGGCTCTGTTTCACTACAATTCCTTCTCAACGAGAAAAGCAGTATGTAGAAGAAGTTTTCAATTCTTGGTTTTATTTAGGCAAATTAGGTGCATTTAATGCCGAAAATCTCCAGGTACAGGAAACGGGACTAGAACTGAGTTACATGAATTATGACTCCAAAGGTTATGACAAAAGCTTGTTAGCGCTGATGCATAATATGGGTGAATTTGAATATGAGGGAACTTGGGCACGTTGTTGGTTTGATATGGGAACTAGTGATGCGATCGCTCTCGATATTTTAATCAATTGTCTTACACAATTGAGCGAGGAATATGTCACCATTGAACAAGTATATATCGGCGGCGAAAATGACGATTGGTCTGTGGAAGATAGCGAAAGTCGTGATTTTATGCATAATAATTAACAATAACAATGCATAAACCAGGTCAAATTCGCGTTTTAGCTTTGGGAATAATTAAAAAAGGCGATCGCACTTTTATTTCTCAAGGCTACGATCCAGTTAAGCAGCAAACTTTCTACCGCGCAATGGGTGGTGGTGTTGACTTTGGGGAAACCAGTTTGGAAGCACTTAAACGAGAATTTCAAGAAGAAATTCAAGCGGAATTAACCAACATTCATTACTTGGGTTGTATAGAAAATCTCTTTACTTTTAATGGGAAACAAGGTCACGAAATCTTGCAAGTATATGAATGTGATTTTGTCGATCCCAAATTTTATCAATTAGAAAATTTAGTCTTTG
The DNA here is from genome assembly GCA_050997715.1 of Hassallia sp. Classification (GTDB taxonomy): domain Bacteria; phylum Cyanobacteriota; class Cyanobacteriia; order Cyanobacteriales; family Nostocaceae; genus Hassallia. Next base: position 2,091 of record JBPCQW010000618.1, on the reverse strand, counting down.
CTGAAGGTGAAAGACAAAAAACAGCGCTATGGGTAGAAATTAGCCGTTTTAAATCAGGAGAATTAAAGTTAGTCCCAGAAGAGTTTTTAAAGTATTTAGAATGAAGCAACCAAACAAAATACAAGTAAAAGTATTTGGCTTAATTCGGGATGAAGAAAGGCTTTTTGTTTCTGAAGATTACGATAGTGTAAAGCAAGAAGAATATTACCGCGCTTTAGGTGGTAGTATTGAATTTGGTGAAACTAGCTACGCAGCGCTACAAAGAGAATTTCAAGAGGAAATTCAAGCGAAATTAACAAACATTCGCTATCTGGATTGTTTGGAAAACCTATTTACTTATGAAGGTAAAGCAGGTCATGAAATTGTTCAAGTTTATGAATGTGATTTTGTTGATCCCAAGTTTTATAAACTGGAAAAATTAGTATTTTTTGAAGCCGATAATTCTCAACATCAAGCAATGTGGATAGATATTTATCGCTTCAAATCAGGTGAATTGAGATTAGTACCTGAGCAGTTTGCCGATTATTTGTAAAGATGAGACGGGGCAATATGATAGTAACCTGACTTCTCCCCATCTCTTAAATTTACTTTCCGCTGTAGAAAAAGGCAACTTCTTTGTCTTTCAAAGGTGCAAAACCAGCCTCTACAAGCTTTTTATCGAGTTCTGTTTGCGAAATATGTTTTGCACCAATTCGGACGATGCGCGATCGCATAGTATTAGATACGCCACTACGCTGTCTATTTCCCTCTAGCGCCATAACTTCAGTGTACAATTCTAATTTGACTGGTGGAATCGGAGAACCGTCAAAATCAATTCCTTGCGCGATCGCTTCATCGATGGCATCAGCACCTGTGGTAGTTTGATTTCCTGGGTTAATTTCAGCAGGCATGGCAATTTAATTAGTTTAAAGGCTATAAGTATATTTTACCAGCCTTAGGTATTGGGGATTTGAAGAGGGCAAAAGCGAGCGTGCCTACTCATCACTTTCTACAATGTTGTTACTGTATTTGCAAATACGCTTGTCAGTTTGAGAGTTTTTGGTTTAATCTCAAACCAATGGTGTCGCAATAGGTGGTGCTATGTCTGAATCTCATACTCCTCATCAAAAAGAGCGTGCTTTAGAGAAAGCTCTGACCAATAAAATAATAGATGATTGTTTTGCTTACTCGGAAAGCTGGCTGCGAGCCATTTTGCGGATGTGCATCTTCTCTTTGGCTCATTTAGATGGACAAACAGTGTTTGTCGTTGAATGTCCCAATCAAGCCGTAGCTAAACGCTTGAGTCGTAAGACTTATCCTTTTCGAGGAATGGTATATTATTTAACAGATGAATCGAACGATCGCGATCGCACTTTATTTTGCTATAAACAACCCAGTGAGGGTAATTGGTGCTGTTTTGATACTACAACCAACTCTTGGAAAACCTTGAGTAATTTACACACACCGATTGCCCCAACTGATAGTTGAGTCAAAAGTCACGCATTCAAAAATAATTACTCTTGACTCTTGACTCTTAACTAATTACGAGATTGCCGCGTCACTAAACCCCCAGCAAACGCTCCTAAAACTGTCCCCGTCCACAGTCCGGTGGTGCTACCTTGCCACATTGCTCCTGGTGCCACCCAAGCGTTACAAACTTCCTTTAATACCCAACCTTGATTTTGACACTTTTGGCTATGGATAGCTAAAGTAATTTGCCCACTAATATAACCACCAACGAATCCTGACGTTAGTGCCAAAAAGGTGCAAATTAGAACTCTATTTTTAGTCATTGTAGTGAGCGGTTTACCGCTCAAAGCTAAGGTTTTAAGGGATACCGCTTACTACATTTAACACCTCAACCCGTATTTCTCATACCGGCAGCAATACCGTTTATAGTTAACAATGCCCCTCGTAGCAGTTCACCCTTGCTGTAACGAGAATGGATAACCCCAGAGGTGGTATTAGTCATTGACTGCCGTAAGCGTTTTATGATTGATACCTGTATAAAACCTAAGGGGACGATTGAACCATTACGTAATTGTACTGAACGTTGCAAAACAGGATCGCCATCCAAAAGCCGTTTGTGGTCGGTGATTTTCAGCACCAAAT
>JBPCQW010000612.1:0-12158 GCA_050997715.1 Hassallia sp. | reverse complement strand
AGCATCAGGGTGAGCAGCTACTAGGGTCAGAAAGCAAGACTGTATTGCTACAGTCAAACTAACCCTCATTTAACACAGTTCAGAGGCTGCAAGCAGCATGAACTGCGGCGCTATTTATTATTTTATTGTCAAGGTTCAGATATTTGTCAACTTCGCCTAGCTAGGCGGAGATGGTAAGCAGAAAAGGCTAATTCTTTTGCTTTTTCATTGGGACTGCCTCGAATAGGTTGTTTTCCTTCTTCAATCGCAATTCCTATCTGAGCGGCTTTACCTTGAATGCTCTGAATTAATCTGCCGTAGCTCCACTGATGGACGTTAACCCGGTACTGTTTGGCATATTTTTGCTGACCTTCAACATAACCGGGAAATTTTTCTTCGGCTACGGCTTGAATTTCACTTTGGACAATCTCCCGCATATCCACTAACTTGGGTAAGACAATACTGCCAGCTTTGTAAGTTTGAGCGATCGCTACAATTTCTTTAGCCAATAATCTGTCTATATGTTGCCCTAACTCAGATGCCCCAAATTGATTGGGAGAGAAGCTTTTTTGTGCTTTGTGGCGTTCGTGGGATAGATATTGCTGTTGTCGTCTCTGGCGATTGAGAAGTTCGTAATTCTCACCAAGTAGCTGTTTGACACTCCGGTAAGTCAAGACTTTGTTAGCGATCGCATCCACTACAGCTACTGTGGCAGGTTTTTCTAGTCCTAGGCTTACTCCAACCAAAATGTGTGATTGACCTTGATAAAGCGGTTTACTAGGACGCTCAAAGGAATTGTTTATTCGAGTAAGTGTTGATTGTTTACGTTGAATAAAAGCTTGCTGTGTATCGCTTAGATCGCTTTTCTTCTTCATGTTTGTGATGAATTTAGTAATTTCATCTGCTTTCTCTTGGCGAACGATTTCTGTTCCCTCCTCTGTCCACAAGCGATTGTCAACACAGCAGTAAAGGGTCAAGTGGTGAAGATTCCAAGGTTCCCCTTTACCCTCACCTTGAAGCCAAACTAGATGACCATTTCTGAGTGTGAACAAGCCGCTAGAATGCTGATTTTTGCTTTTACGTTTAGTCTGTTGGTCTTCTAGGAAGCGTTGAAACCAATGAAGTTGACGATTGCCGCAGTACACCTCAAAAGTTAAATCGCTTAAGCCATTAAAGTGAACACACAGCCTACCCTTTTGATTCTTTGACCAAACCATATCCTCGTTCATTTCAAAAACAAGGGGGAATGGGAGAGAACTTGATCGGGTTAACAGAATATCCTGCCAGCGTTTGGCTTGGGCATTGTCTTCAGGAACAGTGGTTGTAGCAGTGAAGAGTGTCTCTAACCATTTAGCATTGCTCAAATCTCGACCTTTAGGCATCCGACTCGTTAGCTTTTCGGTAAGCCTTTCAATTTGGATTTCAACTTTTCGACGACGTTTGGCAAATTTTTTTGGATCTTCTTCTTTGTCGGTAAGTTTGCAGCCATTTTTCAACAGGTAGCTGATGGCGCTACGGCTGAGGATGTCTTCCGTTTCTTGGTAAGCGTCAAATAATGTATTGGACAAACTACGCTTAGGGCTAGAAGAAGAGGGTTTTTTCTCCTTTTTGCCTTTTTTCCCTTTAGGTGAAGCGCTATCTGACTCAGATGCTGGCATAGCTATTGCCAGAATTTCAGCGGCTTTGACGCGAATAGCCTCCAAACTGTCACCACTAAGTTCCACTAATTCAGCATCACTATTGAGCATTTCTAGCCAGCGCATCTTTCCATCTAGCTGCTGTTGAAGCCGTTTCTGTATAGCCAGCCAGGACTTGTAGATGTAGTCCACAATATGAATTGCCGACATATATAAACGGCTAGGCTGACCTGCAAAGCGAGGGTCAGTTTTGAGAGGTTGGCATAACTGACTCACAACGGTAGACGGGAGTTTGCCCTTTTGTTGCCACTTCTCGAAGTCGGGGTGTTGACCTAACTGGCAAAGCAGTTCGTTAATTAACGGCGTGTTTAAATCTGCCATCAACTTCCAGAGTTGTTGGCGGTTTGATTCAAAGGAAATAAGTCGAGCTTGAATAGTTATTTGACTCATAAAAATAAAATATCATATGAATACATTATGTGCTTTTAAAAAATGTAAATTTAAAAAACTACTTCTGTAGGATGATTTCTATGGAAGGAAAATTCTACACAAGCACAGAAGCGGCTGAAATCACTAATTGTTCGCGTCGTCAGCTACAGTATTGGCGCGATAAAGGTGTCGTCGTGCCAACCGTGAATACCACAGGTAAAGGTCGTAATGTTTACTACTCAATATCTGACCTATTGGTATTAACTGTGATGCATTATTTACTATCTGTCGGGTTGAGTTTTGAAGTTAGTCGGGAAACTTTGGTTATACTGCGAGAAAAGGAACCTTGGCTATTTGAGGAGTTTGTCCCTAAAGAAAAAATGAAGCGCTTGATGCTCTTGGCTACTTGCTCTCTTGAACAGCCTTTAACGTTAGCGGAATTTGATAAAGAGGTGGCGCTGGAGGCTCTTTGTCAGGGACAAACTGTGATTCCTTTCTGGAGCGATCACCTGCATCAACAATTGAGGAATAATCTCAAAAGCTAAGGGTACTAATTTTCTGTTGAATTTAATGGTGGTTAACTGAGTTTTTACAAATCGGCGATCGCATTCTAAATAGTAACACTGTAATTATACTGACTTTAATGTTACTTGCGCTTCAAAAGCAAAAGCGTTAAAAATTGGGTAAACGCATAGTGGGACTTAGACAAAAAACACGGACAAAATAGTCTTAAATGTATATATAGACGGAGTTTGACATCATTTTATCTAGTTGATTGATATATCTGGGTTTCAGGCGTTTTTGGGCATTTGGTGTATTTCCCTTGCCCCGTATGGTTTTGATGCTTATTTCTTCCTCAAAAATGTTTAAGTCCCGATAGTAACTCAGTAATGAAACCAGAAGCACAAGCAAGCCAAAAAATTGACCAATTCCTTACCAAGGCAGGTTGGATTGTTCAAGACTACAAACAGATTAACTTGGGTGCTTCTTTCCCTGCGCTACGAAAATTTGCAAGACTTTATCCAATGCTTTCATGCTGAAAATCGAGAAGAAAGGCAGGAAAGCAAAAGGTTTCGCGCTTTTGAGTATGAAGAATTGATGCAACGGGATAAACTCAGCCTTAATATTTTCTGGCTGAGGGATGAAAGTTTTGAGGATTTGGATAATCTTCCCGCACCGGATGTTTTAGCGTTAGAAATTGCTGAAGATTTAGAAGCAGCGTTGGAGTTGTTCCAAGGTGTCAGTGAAAACTTTGAGGCGAAAATTGCCAGCGAAGTGATAAGTTAGTCAATTATGGGAGGAGAGAGGCGATCGCTTGAAATTGTAGAGTTTGATCGCGAAAGGGCGATCGCATTTTTATAAATAATCCTCGTAGTAGTCTAACAGTAATTACCCATCAGGCGGTGGATATTTAGCTAAAATCGTGAATCACATGACTCGTAACCAGATGTTCGTACTGGGCTTATGACTGGAGTTTAGACTAAACCATGCAAAAAGACCCAGGAGAGCTGAGTTAATCAGAGACATAGTGAAATTATGAATAATCTTGAGTATTAAATAGCAACGGATGGTTCTTTAGGTGGTCGAGTTACTGTTTTTTTGACAATGGGACATCGGTTTTTACGGTGACGCTTTTTTCCTGGTTGCCAACCAGGAGACTTTCCGCGAGGTTTGGGTGCTCTTGTTGGAGTGCCAATCACCGCAAAAACTCCACCCAGAGATTGAGTAACCCGTCCTGGGGTCAATTTATCGATTGACTTCTGCCAGGGGAGAGGATTATCGGCAACGATATCACGGGCTAACCATAACTCCCAAGTCATGAACGGCATGAGATCACTCCACCTGTCACATTGCTTGGGAGTGCTTAAGTTTGGCACTGTCCAATGTAGACGTTGCTTTAAAAAGCGATACCAGTGGTCAATTGTAAAGCGACGTAAGTAAAGAGACCAAACTTCCTCTAATGGTGGCATTTCTTCTCCTACCCAAGCCAACCACAAAGGTTTAGATACTTTGATGTTACCTTGCGTGTCGAGACGTTCAACCCTAATCAGTAAAATTGGGCGTATAGCAGCTTGACGGAAGTGCAAATCTTTCCATAAGCTCACACGCACACGTCCCAATTTTGGGTCATTTATTTCCAATACAGATATGGCTTCACTCCATGTTGTTGGTTCATTCAATTTAAATTTATCGCCATGCTTCTTCGGACGACCTTTCCCAGAATAAGCTCCAGGCTCACCCCATAAACATAAATTTGAACGCAACCGGACTAAAATATCTGCCGGAATATTGGCAGTTTTTAAGACAAAAGGCGCACAACCGTATTCACTATCCCAAACTGAAATTGGTCTTGTCGGTAAATATTTACACACCTGCTTTAATTGCCAAATTGCCTTCCCGATAGGACTTTCGGCACTTGTAATTCGTTCATGTCTTAATGGTAATGCCCAATTCCCTTCACTTTCTGGTATCCAGGCAATTGTGCTATATCCCTGTCCTACGGTTATTGGTTTATTTCCCGCTATGGATGTACCACTATGTTCATAAGTTCTTTCTTGTAGTTTGACTGCATCTGGTCGTGACCAGTTCGTATGGTCGCCTGCCAATAGAAGTCTCTCCTGAGTTGGTATCTGTTTGATATATAGCTGCATCAATTTCTGTCGCTGTGGTCTGCTATCTTGTAGCGCCTCATATATGCTTGGCCACTTGCGTCTAAAAAAAGCGTGATAATGACAATTCTGCTAGGCAATAAATATTTCGCGTCAGCAATATTGCATCTGTCAATTCAAACGTAGCATCTTTTGCTCTACCTAGATGTTTGTAAGCTGCTTGACGGAATTCTTCTAATCTGGCACGTTTCATCTTGGCGAGTGAGATTTGCTAGTACAACTCTCAGCTTCTGCCAAAAGGGGTCTGTATTCAATCAGACTCCCTTTTTTTCTTGAACATGACCGATTTAGTCTAAACTCCAGTAGACAAGGTTTATTGGGGGAAAGCTAGGCTTTGGCACGACTCAAAATGTATTGCGTCTTGTGGCGGTGCCCCTCTTGAGATTGTCAAGCAATACATTCAGGAGCAATCCGGTGGTAGGCAAAGCTCATTGGCTGCTCCGCTTCGCTATACAGCCGCGCTATCCATCCCCACCGTATAGGCGTAAATAGAAGGTTCGTGCAACCAGGGGCAACGTAATATATATGTACTACTCACCCCCCGATTTTGGGGCTTGATTAATAAGTAATTTAAATTATTACTTTGCCTAGTTTGATACATTTTAGGCAAACAAAGTATGATGAAGATATATACCCAAGCATGACGACTTGACCCATGCTATGTGCCGTCCGTCAACTTCCTTTTTCGGCAAAGATATTTTCTTCTGTAATCCCCCACCGGAGAATCATTTTCAGCAGTTTTTGTCAAATAGCCTATGAATAAGACATTGGAATAACTTATCAAGTTGTCGTAAAAACTGCTGGCACTTATCAGAAACAGATAAATGCTGAAATCTATACAGGGCAACGGCTTTAACTACTGGTTGCCCCTGGTTGCACGAACCTTCTATTTACGCCGTATAGACGGATGGGGAATTCCGCTAAACCCGTTAAAGTAGATGTACATAATTTAGACCCAGACGATTTAAAGTCACTCTCGAAGGGCTAAGGAAAAACAGGTTATGGCAACAAAAATCGCCGTCAATACTGGACAGATCTCCATCAGTGATGGTTCCTCCTTTCTAGTCACAGCTTGTAACGGTACGATCAACGACAAGCGTGCCCAAGGTTTCTTTGTCCGCGACACCCGTCTGATTTCCTACTACGAAATTTCGATCAACCGTAATCCCCTCACGCTGCTAGCGGCCAGCACGCTCACACATCGCGTTGCGCTCTACCAATTTACCAACCCTGAACTTCTCACAGTATGTGGAACTCTGCCGGACAGCTGTTTGATCATTACCGTACGGCGCGACATCAACGGCGGTATGCACGAGGATATCGACATCACAAACCATCACCCCGAACAAGTTAAGTTCCAGTTGATGCTGTCTATGCGCTCAGACTTCGCTGACATTTTTCAAGTCAAGGGAAAGCAACTTCTGGCACGCGGCAAGATGAAAACAACATGGAAGGATGGTGTACTCACCACCGAGTACCAAAACCAATCATTTTACCGAGGAATTAGTATTGCACCGGATGGTGCCAGTTCGCCTCCCAACTACGCCAATGGCCATCTTTACTTTGATATCTCCCTTGAGCCAAGTGAAACGTGGCACTCCTGCATCAACTTTATCGCCTTGGCTGATGGTGATGTCCTTGAACCCAAACACACCAGCGCTGATACCAATGTGACGGAAGCCGGAAAGGTGATGACAAACTTCCTAGATGTAGCCACTAAGCTGCAATCATCCAACGCGGAGGTCACGGATACCTATCAGCAAGCGCTAGTCGATCTAGGTGCGCTGCGAATGGAGATAGAGGACAATGGACACCCTTCCTGGATGCCAGTGGCAGGTATCCCGTGGTTTGTTTCCGTCTTTGGGCGCGACTCAGTTGTTACCAGCTTGCAAACTATGGCTGTTAGTTACGACTTTGCGCGTGGCACCCTGGTTAAGCTGGCTGAGTTACAAGCAACTGAGGTAGACGACTGGCGCGATGCTCAACCTGGCAAAATTCTGCACGAATTGCGGCAGGGTGAGTTGGCGCAATTGCATGAAACTCCTCACACGCCTTATTACGGAACGGTGGATACTACCATTCTTTGGATCATTGCCCTAGCCGAGGCTTATCGCTGGAATGCTGACTCCAAGACACTTGACAATTGCCGATCACACTTTGAACAGGCACTGGCATGGATCGACAAATACGGCGACTTTGATGATGACGGATTTGTGGAATATTTAAGCCGTTCCAAAGATGGAGTGCAAAATCAAGGGTGGAAAGATTCGGGCGATGCGATCGTTTATCCAGATGGTAGTCAGGTTGAGCCGCCCATTGCACTTTGCGAGGTGCAGGGTTACCTATACGATGCTTGGCAACGTGCAGCTGATATCTATGAGGTATGGGGTGAACGCGAACAAGCTCAAAAACTGCGTTCCAAAGCTAAGGATCTTTACCAACGTTTCAACGATCGCTTTTGGATGGAGGATGAAGGCTTTTACTGTTTAGGCTTGGACAATAACAAGCAGCAAATTCGGTCAATTACCTCAAATCCGGGTCATCTACTATGGTCTGGAATTGTACCGCCAGAACGTGCAAAACAGGTTGTACAACGACTATTTCAAGCAGATATGTGGTCTGGCTGGGGAGTGCGAACCCTCTCAGACAAGAACCCAGCCTATAACCCGATTAGTTATCAACTAGGCAGCGTTTGGCCCCACGATAATGCGTTTATCGCCGCTGGGCTGAAGCGATACGGTTATTACCAAGAAGCCAATCAGATTGCAGAAGGTATATTTGCCGCCTCCGGCTACTTCGAGGGACGACAGATGCCAGAACTGTTTGCCGGAATTGAACGTCAGCAGGAAAGCTTCCCTGTGCCTTACCCAGAAGCCAATACTCCGCAGGCATGGGCGGCTGGAGCGATTTGCTTATTCATCCGCACCATACTCGGACTTGAGGCTGAGGCGACCAACCGACGGTTAAGGGTGCAGCCCTCTCTGCCAGAGTGGTTGCCCGATCTTGAACTTACAAATTTGAGTGTTGGAGATGCGGCTGTTAGCTTACGCTTCTGGCGCGTGGACGAGAAAACACAATGGAAAATAACTCACATGGATGGCGAATTACAAGTCTACACTGTGAGCGCCAACGATTGATCCCGATCCGGTTAACCATCATCAAGATATTGAAATTCTAATTCGCATTGCAGACCACTTGAGCGATCGCTTGAAATAACACGCAAAAACAATTGGAGATTTCATCATGGCTACAACCAGAAACCGCGCAGTACTCCCTATCCTCAGCCGTAATTCTCAAAATTTTGAGAATGCAGGGCTGTTTCTCATGCGGTATGGCATCGTGCTGATCCTGCTATGGATTGGGCTACTGAAGTTTACTGCCGCTGAAGCTCAAGGAATTCAACCATTCGTGGAAAATAGTCCATTTTTTAGCTGGATGCTCAATTTCATGAGTCTTCAGGGAGTGTCTAATTTAGTTGGCGTGATTGAAGTCACAACCGCAGTACTGATGGCGTTGCGTCGCTGGTCGCCCTTCGCATCGGTAATTGGCAGCGCTATGGCAGTGATTACGTTTCTGATTACGTTAAGTTTTCTGCTCACTACACCTAAAGTGGTAGACCCAGCATTTCCAGCCTTATCAGCACTTCCGGGACAATTTTTGACCAAAGATATACTACTGCTAGGTGGTGCGCTGTGGTCATTAGGAGAATCGTTGCGTGCCCTAAATGGCAATCGCAATGGAACTTGATCGGTTCTAGTGGATTAAAGAAGGAGATAACGTGATGGATAACCATCACGACTGACACTCAATCCAACAAATCATAAGAGAGGTTATTGGTATGCTAGAAGAATTTCGTCCTACCGCCGATCAAATTCCTGCCCAAAAGCTGCCCTATCCCGCCAGTCAGGAAGATATGATTCCGCAGCCGGATAGCGATTTGTCTAACTACAAGCCTGCTAACAAACTTCAAGGAAAAGTGGCGCTAATTACAGGTGGCGATTCCGGGATTGGTCGGGCAGTAGCGATCGCCTACGCGATGGAAGGTGCAGACGTAGCTATTCTCTACAACGAACACGACGACGATGCCAATGTTACTAAGTCCAAAGTGGAAGAAAAAGGACGACAGTGCCTCAACATCAAAGCCGATGTGCGCGACTCCGAACAATGCAAGCAGGCGGTGGCACAGACTATAGAGAAATTTGGACACCTGAATATTCTCGTCAATAACGCGGCTTATCAGATGGTGCAGTTCCAAATTGAAGACATCACCGAAGAGCAGTTTCGTCGCACGCTGGAAACAAATATATTTGGCTACTTCTATATGCTTAAAGCTGCCCTACCACATTTAAAAGAGGGCGATGTCATCATCAACACCAGCAGCATTTTGGGTCTAATTGGCAAAGAATTTCTGATCGATTATTCCACAAGTAAAGGTGCGGTAAATGCATTTACCAAAGCATTGGCGCAGAACTTGGCACCTCGTAAAATTCGCGTGAATGCTGTCGCTCCCGGTCCGGTTTGGACACCCGGCATTCCAGCTACGATGACACCTGAACAAGTAGACAACTTTGACACCGATGTGGCGATGAAACGAGCCGCCCAACCAGAGGAACTTGCGCCCACTTACGTCTACTTTGCATCGGAGGATAGTAGCTTTACCACGGGTGCCGTCCTAGAAGTCACGGGTGGTCAAGTATCTAGCGTGTAAAGGCGAGCAAATCATTTTCTCGGTGGACTCTATCGGCATGACGGTTACGGAGAAAAATAAATGGCTGACAATCATTACGATGTGATCATTATTGGCACAGGTGCGGGTGGTGGAACGCTGGCTTATCGACTGGCATCGAGTGGCAAGCGGATTTTGCTCTTGGAACGGGGTTCTTTCTTGCCGAGAGAGAAGGCAAATTGGGACCCCATGCAAGTTTTTAAGCATGAACGCTATTTCAATGCTGAGACTTGGTATGACAAACATAACAAGGAGCTACATCCAGCCGCTGGTTACTGGGTTGGCGGTAACACAAAACTTTACGGCGGCACATTGTTTCGGATGCGGGAACAGGAGTTTGACAGGGTTGTGCATAAGGGTGGAATTTCTCCAGCTTGGCCCCTGAAGTATGGAGATTTTGAACCTTATTACACTGAGGCAGAGAAGCTCTACCACGTGCATGGCAAACGCGGATTAGACCCCACGGAGCCTTGGACAAATCAAGATTACCCTTTTGAGGCAATTACTCACGAGCCGAGGATTCAAGAAGTCCATGATGACTTGCAAGCAAAGGGCTTCCAACCGTTCTACCTGCCGATGGCAATCAAGTTGAATGAGCAAGCACGCTATTTGAGTGAATGTATTCGTTGCGAAACCTGCGATGGACATCCCTGTTTAGTGCATGCTAAAGCAGATGCTGAAGTGATTGGGGTGCGTCCAGCAATGAGGCAGCCAAATGTTACCTTGATCACTGAAGCTAAGGTGCAACGGCTGCACACAAGTTCCTCTGGTCGTGAAGTCACGATGGTTGAGACAGAAGTGGCAGGTGAAACGAGGCTGTTTCGTGGGGATATTATTGTGGTTGCCTGTGGAGCGGTTAATTCAGCAGCATTGCTACTGCGATCGCACAATGATAGTCATCCGAATGGACTGGCGAATCGTTCTGACCTTGTGGGGCGCAATTTCATGAAGCACAACTGTGCTGTGGTGATCGGCTTGATGAAGCAGGAGAATCCGACGCTGTTTCAGAAAACCCTGGGAGTTAACGACTTCTACTGGGGTGAGCCGGATTTTCCCTATCCAATGGGGCAGGTGCAACTGTCGGGTAAAGTTAACCAGACCATGCTGATGAATGATGTGCCACTGATGACAGACAAGGATGTTTCCTCAGAAGATGCAGCGCTACACTCCGTCGATTGGTGGTTGATGGGAGAGGATTTGCCAGACCTGCATAATCGAGTCAGGGTAAAAGGAGACAAGATTTTCCTTGACTACACCGAAAACAACACAGAGTCGTTCAAGCGTCTGGTCGATCGTTGGACTGAGGTCTTAAAGTCGATTGATGTCGATATGGGCTTCATGATGCGATCGCTCTATTACCACGACAACTTTCCCTTGAAATGGGTAGCCCATCAATGTGGCACCTGTCGCTTTGGGACTGAGCCAATGCTTTCCGTTTTGGACGTTAATTGCCGCACCCACGATGTTGACAATCTCTATGTCGTCGATAGCAGCTTCTTTCCCTCAAACACGGGTCTCAACCCGACCCTAACGATTATCGCCAATGCGCTGCGCGTGGGAGATCATCTCATCGAACGCCTGAGCTAATTTTCGTGATCGATTGTAGTTGCAGGGTTTTAATCAATGCAAGACGAACGAATAGTTGCAGTGGAATCAATTGGGATGACGGTTGCCAGTATGGAGCGATCGTTTGAGTTCTACTCTAAAGTGTTGTCGTTTGAAAAAATCTCGGATGTCGAGGTTTCGGGCGCTGCTTACGAACAGCTTCAGGGATTACCAAACGTCCAAATGCGGGTTGTCCAGATGCAACTGGGTAGCGAGTTGATTGAGCTAACCCAATACCTCACGCCGAAAGGACGACCAATTCCCACTGACTCACGCAGCAACGACCTTTGGTTCCAGCACATTGCCATTGCTGTTAGTGATATGGATAAAGCCTACCAACACTTACAGAAGAACCAGACACAAAACACATCAACCGAACCCCAACAGCTTCCCAATTGGAATAAAGCAGCAGCGGGTATCCAAGCTTTTTACTTTAAAGACCCCGATGGACACGACCTGGAACTCATTCGTTATCCACCAGGGAAAGGAGATGCGAGGTGGCAGCGCCAGACTGACAAACTCTTTTTAGGGATTGATCATACCGCGATCGTTATCTCTGACACCGAGACAAGCTTAAAGTTCTACCAGGATTTAGGGATGGAACGGGCTGGGGAGAGCGAAAACTACGGTACTGAGCAGGAGCATCTCAGCCGAGTTCCTAATGCCCGACTCCGGATTAATCGACTGAGTGCGCCTACAGGACCTGGGATTGAGCTTTTGGAATACCTGAACCCACGAGATGGACGACCCATACCTAGCGATATCCGCACCAATGACCTGATCCATAGGCAGATTACCTTAGTCGTGCGGGATGCTGAAGCGATAACTTCGTTAAGCTTTGCTAACGCGCAACAATCTACCTTTGTTTCTTCCGGTGTCGTGGAGATGCCAGAACAGACATTGGGATTCAAAAAGGGCTTTTTGCTGAAAGACCCAGACGGTCACGCCTTGCGGTTAGTCGAAAAGTAGTTTTTAAGAGAGCGTGCTAAGTACCTGGACAGAATTAATTACACAAATAAGTAGTAAAATATGTGCAACTATGATTTGACGTATTAATTAGAAATCTAGATGATATTTATTCGGGAAATAAATCCACTCTCAGCTAAACTTCTA
>JBPCQW010000603.1:0-4009 GCA_050997715.1 Hassallia sp. | reverse complement strand
AATCTGTTCCTGGCATTTCGATGCGCGATCGCCCTTGATGGATTTCAAAGCCATTTACCGGCAAGCCCATTTGCGGAAAATTCGAGCTAACTTGGCGCTGACGGGCGATTTTCTGCCCTGTAATCACAGTTTTTACCGGTAATAAATTCAAACCCTGATATCTGCCGGCTTGTCCTTCTATCCCCTCCGGATCAGCTATCATTTGACCGAGCATTTGATACCCCCCGCAGATACCCAAAACTGTACCACCAGATGCGGCATAATGTTGAATTGCTTCAGCCATCCCACTTTTTTGCAATAATAGCAAGTCGGGAATTGTGGTTTTTGTGCCTGGAATAATTACCGCATCTGGATGTCCTAAATCTTGCTTGGGGCTTAAGTATTTTATCCCAACTGAGGATTCTGATTCCAAGGGGTCAAAGTCGGTAAAATTGGCAATTCTCGGTAAGCGAATAACGGCAATATTAAGCTCGTTACTGGTTTGGTTAGACCGACGATCCAGCAAATCAAGCGAGTCTTCCGCCGGAAACAGATGTTCTAAATAAGGAATAACACCGACAACGGGAATACCAGTACGTTCTTCTAACCATTTGATTCCTGGTTCCAAGAGCGATCGCTGTCCCCGAAACTTGTTAATTACTACACCGCGAATTAAAGCGCGTTCGTCTGGGTCTAATAACTCCAAAGTCCCCACAACATGGGCAAAAGCACCACCCCGGTCAATATCAACTACCAGTAACGTGGCTGCATTTAAATGTTTCGCTACCCGCATATTTGTCAAGTCGCGGTGCTTGAGATTAATTTCCGCCGGACTACCCGCACCTTCGCAAACCAGCATATCAAACTCTGTTCCTAAATGCTGAAGCGATTCTTCAATTGCTCGCCAACCCAGGTCAAAATATTGCTCGTAGTATTCTGCGGCACCCACTTTGCCTACAGGCTTACCCTTAATAATTACCTGGGAGGTCATATCTCCTTGGGGTTTGAGTAAAATTGGGTTCATTTCCACCCAAGGGACGATTCCCGCAGCCCAAGCTTGTACCGCTTGCGCGTAACCCATTTCACCCCCATTAGCGGTGACATAAGAATTTAAAGCCATATTTTGACCTTTAAAGGGAGCCACTCGCCAGCCACGCCGCGCTAAAATGCGACAAATAGCTGCGGTTATCAGTGATTTCCCTGCGTGGGATGTTGT
Organism: Hassallia sp.; assembly: GCA_050997715.1. Lineage (GTDB taxonomy): Bacteria > Cyanobacteriota > Cyanobacteriia > Cyanobacteriales > Nostocaceae > Hassallia. Next base: position 2,814 of record JBPCQW010000603.1, on the reverse strand, counting down.
CCCCACTACCATAATTGATTTCATAAATATTGCGATTTTCAAGATAACGGCTGAATTTTAAAGCAAAGGGAAAAGGGGATTAGGGACGCTTGGATTAGAGAGAGGGGGGGATGGGGAGATGGGGGGAAAGAAGAATTATTCTTTTTGTCTCCCTTGTCTCCCTTGTCTCCTTGTCCCCTTGTCTCCCCAGTCCCCAATCCCTAAGCTATAGTAAAGACTTCATAAAGGGGGATGAGACTTCCGTATATATTGTTCCCTTTGATTGCCTAATGCTAACTCTTTATCTTTAAAATCTAAAAAGGTAGTCTAAAAGTGCGAGTTAGAAAATCATAAAAGCGATCGCGCCATGAAGCAGAACGCTTTGGGTTTTGTTGTAATTTTTCTACGACTTGCCGACCGAGGGGAGTGAGACGAAAACTATCTGTAATTCCCTGACCATCAACTTCGCGTCGCAATATACCAACTTGAATTAGCCAATCCAAGGCGTTATCACATGCTAATTCTGACAAAGGACGTTTAGTGTAGCCACTTTTGACACCAGAATCAAGGGCGATCGCACCCACTGGTACACTTTCATGACGCATCGCTGCAAATAAACACAGATTGAAGGGAGAACAGACAAGCGATCGCTCGGCTCGTTCTACTGTGCTAGCAGGATAAAGAAAACTATTCTGGCTTTGCAAATCAACCGCAGGCATATTGTATTTGGGTTTTTTTTCAGGAACAAAAATGAGCGCAAAAACTCTCTTAAACTCTTACTCCTTCGGCGGTTCGTTTTTTAGTCCTAAAAGCGTAAGTCCGAAGATAGAAGGATTTGTCTATTTTCGCACCAATTATTTTCGATGCGTCACAGCTTTATTTACTTAATGATTGTAAATTACTGTAAAATCTCAGATGCACCAACAATCAACAAATAGGAAAGGTCAAGTATGCCTCTAGCAGTTGGTACGGATGCACCTGCATTTACCGCCAAAGACACTAACGGCAACACCGTTTCTTTATCTGATTTTGCAGGTAAGACGGTAGTTCTGTATTTTTACCCCAAAGATGACACCCCAGGCTGCACCAAACAAGCCTGTAGCTTCCGGGATGCTCAAGCTCAATATCAAGGTAAAAATGTCGTCGTGTTGGGTGTCAGCGCTGATGATGAAGTTTCTCATCAAGCGTTTACCCAAAAATTTAATCTCAATTTTCCGCTTTTGGCTGACAAAGACAAAAGCCTAATCCAAGCTTACGATGTCGATGGCGGCGGTTATGCCAAGCGCGTCACCTATGTGATTGACCCTAACGGTAAAATCACCCACGTTGATGCTAATGTCAGCACAGCCACCCACGCCAGCGATGTATTAACTGCTCTTGGGCTATAGCCCTCTGATTTTGATATTGTAGTAGCCACTTTAGCGCCTTTTATAAGCGTTAAAACGCTTACTACGAATTAATCCAATCTGCCAGTTGCGTAAGTCCTAACTGACAATAAAAGAAGGTAAAAGGAAAAATTTCATCCCTTTTACCTTTATTTTTGGTATCACTTACCCGACTGGGGTGTTATTACAGATGGTCTAATCACCGGTGCTACCCCTACGCTTGGGTTAATTGGCTGCTGTTTACCTTGAAGTAGCATTTGTTGTCTTTTTTTAAAATCTAACGCAGCTGTATCCAGTTGTTGATTTTGTTCTCTAGCAAAGTCAGGATTAGCACTGCCAAAGTTAGCGTTATGAATCAACTGAAACAAACTAAAAGGATTTTGCTCACTATTGCTGGTAGATAAAGGATCGCTACTGTTTAGTGGATCGACCTTTTGTGGATCGTTGACTTGACTTTGAGCCAAGCTAGGTTTAGACATTAGCAAGGAAGTAACACTAATTCCAGCCACAGTGACAAGAACCAGTTTGGTAAGCGGTAAAAATGAGATTTTCATACAGTTTTGCCCGTCTTTCAAAATATTTCTACATCAATTATGCTTTCATCTTAAGCAAGAGTCCGGCGTAATTGGGGTTGAATGCTCAATAAGGCGACAACAGCAAAGCCCAATAATATCAGCAATGCTTCACCAAAGGTAACAGCACCCCAAGGAGCCTGCATGACTACACTGCCTAGTCCCCAATCACTGTGGAGATAAAGGTAGCGAATTGGTTCGATCGCGTAGCTCAGAGGATTAAGGGTAGCGACAACCTGCAACCAGTTAGGCATAAAGGATAAAGGAGCCAAAGCGGTGCTAGCAAACAATAACGGCAGGTTAGTAACAAAAATTACCGCAATAAGTTCGATGTGTCCCGGTAATGTGAAAGCCAAACCGAGGGAGATAGCAGTCACGCCCAAAGCCAAGAGAAAGACAATTAAGGCGATCGCACTCAATCCAGCTACATCCGGTAGCCCAGCCCCCAAAAACGCCGCCGCCGTTACAATCACCGCCGCTTGCAGCAAACTTTGGCTGATAATAAAGATTGCCGATGCCAACACAATCGAAAATCGCGAAGCTAAAGGTGCCACGAGTAAACGATTCAAAAAGCCGAATTCTCGGTCAAACATGATCGGCAAACCCGCATTCAGCGCTCCGGCAAACGCAGTAAAAACAATTACTCCAGCGCTTAAAAATTGACCGTAATTTGTGGTATTGCCAAATATACCTTTTGGTGCATTTTGAAATAAAGCACCAAACAGCACCAACCACATCACCGGCTGAATAATTCCTGCAATTAGCGTTGATGGACGACGCTGCAACTGAATAAACAAGCGACGAGTCAAAGCAAGCGTCTCTTGCACCAATTCACCGAAAAAATTAGGAGCCGCATCAGCCTTAATTGATGGCGATGC
>JBPCQW010000548.1:0-4308 GCA_050997715.1 Hassallia sp. | reverse complement strand
GCAAACCCGCTGCACCCATTCCCGACTTTGGTGGCAAAATTACCATTGAACTGACTAGAAGTAAGTCCAATACATTTTAACGCGATCGGGGCATGGGGACGCTCTTGAGCTTAGACTTGAAAAAGAATTATTACCCATTCCCCATTCCCCATTCCTCAAAAGCAGTATTATTTACTGTCACCTAAATCATAGCTTCCTCAAAATCTGGGAAATTACTACCTCAATGATGTATTTTATATGACAATTGTCTCTCACAAATTATTTGCTAAATACTTGCAATAGCTAGGTTTTTATTTAGTTGTTTTTAACTTCTCGGCTTATTTGAGATTTTCTTAACCTTTAAATTATTTTTCTCTATATACGTAAATACCGCAACTACTTAGTTTGGAAGTAGCTAACTAATTAGTTATATATCAAAAACTGCCTTTTACTTTTAGTAATTTCCGGGCAATTTATATCATGCCTAAATAACTTGATATTAACTGCATATAAACATCCAATAAACTTTACAAAATACCGATAATCTGCCTTGTAACAAAAGTAAGGGTAATAATTCTTCAGCTTTTTTGTCAAGCTATGACACAGTTAGTTGAGAGATTGATTATTATAGGATTATTCTGTTTCAGATTGCGTTGACACCGACAACATCTGAGCCTTACCAACGGGTTATTTTAGCATGGACAGTCCGAAAATCCTAGTTGTTGAGGAGAAAAAAGTCCTAGCCATAGATATTAGAAACAGATTACAAAACTTAGGATACACTGTTCCGGATATCACTGATTCTGGTGAGGAAGCAATAACAAAGGTAGCAGAAACTCATCCACATTTAGTGTTAATTGATATCTGCTTGTCAGGAAAAATCAATGGAGTGCAAGTGGCAGACATCATTCAGAATAATTTCGATGTACCAGTGTTATATTTGACTGAGTATTCGCCAGACCCGATATTACATAAACAGCAATTAACTGAACCTTTTAGTTATATTCCCAAACCAATTGCAGAAAGAGACTTACATGTTGCGGTAGAAATGGCTCTTTACAAGCACGAAAGTGAAAAAAAATTACAGGAAAAACATCAGCAATTGACGGCAATTATTAATAGTATGGGCTATGCCGTAGTTGTATGTGATACAAATGGTTGTGTCAAAATTATGAATCCTGTAGCAGAAAAGTTGACGGGATTCAAGCAAAATGAAGCAATTGGTAAAGATTTAACCGAAATTTTCAGTTTAATTGACAACGAGATGAACGAACCAATTGAGAATTTAGCAAAACTTGCAATAAAAGCGGATGCAGTTTTGAGTCTACCAGAAAACTGTACCCTGATTGCTAAAGATGGTACACAAATACTGATTGGAGATAGTGTTGCACCCATCCGCGATGATGGTAAAATAACTGGTGCGGTTTTAGTTTTTCAAGATATTACTAAACGCAAGCACAAAGAAGCGCAACTGCTCCGCAATGCATTTTATGATGGGTTAACAGCACTACCGAATCGCATTTTATTTACAGATAGACTCAGACAAGCAATAGAGCGCAGCAAGCGACGCAACGATTATCATTTTGCGGTTTTGTTTTTGGATTTAGACGGCTTCAAAGCAGTTAATGATCGCTTTGGGCACTCTATGGGAGATAATTTATTAATAGCGATCGCTCGACGATTAGAATCATGCTTGCGTGGTGGGGATACTGTTGCTCGATTTGGCGGCGATGAGTTTGCTATTCTTTTAGAAGAAATTAAAGATGTTAGCGTTGCTATCAATATTGCCAAACGCATTCATGAGTCTTTAGCATTGCCACTTAACCTTAATGGACATGAGATAATTTCCACAGGCAGTATTGGCATAGCTTTGAGTGGTAGCAAGCATCATGAACCAGAAAGTGTGCTACGAGATGCTGATATTGCCATGTACCGCGCCAAGCACCAAGGAAAAGCTCGTTATAGTATATTTGATGAAGCTATGACTTATTAGGAGCGTTGGAGTGTTGTTGACTCTTGACTATTCACTAATCCGTAAAAATTCCTGCAAAGCCGCTTGTATTTTTGGCTGCTGAATTTAAGCATGTGTCGCTTCAATCAAATTAGTGATGTTCTCTTGGCTGACATCATCAATATCATCGCTTAAACGTTTGCCTGTTAATCTATCAAGTTTAAATTGCAACCGCACGCAGACGATTTTTCATTATTTGATTGCTGATGTATTCGTAAACATCTGATGAGGCATCTAATAATATACCAACAAGCGGCTGTGCCCATTGGATTGTACCTGAGTTTTGCAACTTTTCAAATGGAATAATCCGCGTGCGATCGCGAAGAGCTAAAATTGAGCCAGTAGAAGTTCTAGCAATCAAATTAAAGTACTCATTTAAAAGTTGATTAATTTGCTTTTCAATCGCAGCGATCGCATTCCTGCTGCAACCAATGCCCGAATTCCTCCACCATCCAAGCTCAAAATCCGAAAATTCATATTGAGTGCAAGTTAGATACAACTATCTTTCATAAATTTACATTAATTTTGATAATTACAAGACCCACATGCCGAACTTCGTAAGATTTGTGGGGGATGTTGTTTATAATAATTTAATTATCTTAAAAACAAACTATAAATTTTGGTGATGGAAAAAACCGAAAAACAGAAAATGCTGGCAGGTGAGTTATATTTAGCGATAGATCCAGAATTAACTAGCGAAAATAAACGCGCATCTCGTCTGTTAAGACACTATAACTCAACCACAGAAGAACAACCAGAACAGCGAAGCCTAATTTTGCAAGAATTGTTCGGTAAAGTAGGAGAAAAAATTCAAATTGTGCCGCCATTTCATTGCGATTATGGCAGTAATATTTATGTAGGCAACAACTTCTATATGAACTATGGCTGTGTAATTTTAGACTGTAACTCAGTCCACATTGGTGATAATGTTTTATGCGCTCCTTACGTCCAAATTTACACAGCTTATCATCCTACACAACCGGAAATTCGCCTTTCTGGTAGAGAACTTGCTGCCCCAATTAAGATTGGTAATAATGTCTGGATTGGTGGTAGTGCAATTATTTGTCCGGGAGTGACAATAGGTGATAACACTACGATTGGTGCTGGTAGTGTGGTTGTAAAAGATATACCAGAAAATGTTGTAGCTGCGGGAAATCCCTGCCGTATTATTCGGCATATTACGTGAAAATACGGTGTAGTGACGTTCCGCTGAAACGTCACTACGATAGGGTGGAACTAAAATTTGTATCCTCTAGCAAGCCAATAATGCCAATCAGCGATCGCTTCAGTGGTTTCGCTATCAGCATCAATCGCTTCTATTTCCGATAGCTTGGCAGTAAACACATCTTCATCCTTACCACCGACGTAAACCACTTCAATTAACATATCACGCTCGCACTCGTCTTCTGGTGCCATTCCCAAAACTTCGACTGTTTTCTCTTCCACGGTGGCAGATTTACGTGTCTTTTTCTTCCACTTGGCATTAAAGGGAATGTTTAAAGTATCGTCGAGATAGTAGTACCAACCCATCGCTCGTTCTTCCTTGTCATGGGCATCGACAACTATCTCCATTGTAATGCGCTCTTCACGGATTTTGTCTTCTTCCACGCTCGACATAGAACACCTAATCAAAATGGCTGAACTATAGAATATGGTACTAGAGAGCGATCGCTTGTCAATTTACTATCTGCTGTCTCACCCAACCACGGAATGAGCGAATCATCGCAATTTCCCCAATATTCAGACTTTCTTGTATAAATCGAGGAATTTCTCTAGTTAAAGGCAAATTCGCAAAAGTTGGTGAAACATCACATCCAACATAAACACCTTCCCGCAGTTGATAAATCTGCATCACAGATTCGTTATAACGCCAAACTTCCGGTATACCCAAAGCTTGATAAATTGGCATTCTATCAATAGAAGAACTGGTGTAATCTACCTCGATTACTAAATCAGGTGGTGGGTCTTGTGTCAAGTCAAGATTTTGCTTTTGTCTCATCACGGGTTCATTCTGAATGTAAAAACTAGAATCTGGTTCCACACCCCGCAATAAATCTTGACGTTTACAAGTGACCGAACCAGTACTTTTGAGGTTGAGGTTCAGTTCTTCAGCTAGATTATCAATTAGCTTCTCTATCAGCCTTTTATTATGCTCATGCGGCATTAAAGGTGTCATAATTTCCAATATTCCTTGGTCATAAGCCAGCCGAGTAGCACGATTATCTCCCATTTCTGCAAGGATGCTTTCAAAAGTCTGCCAACTGATGTTTTGCAGTATGACTCGTTGGGAACTTCTTGCTGCTGTCGTCACCATAAGA
>JBPCQW010000375.1:0-4603 GCA_050997715.1 Hassallia sp. | reverse complement strand
AATCACTGATGCCCTTGATTAAGATCGTCTTCTAAATAGAGGAAAACCCGCATAATTACATATAACTGAACTCTAGCCGAGTCATTAATAGGGAACACACTAATTGCCGACAGCCTTCTCAAGAAGTCTGCCGGTTTTTTATTGGCTCGTAGTTCGTAGTGAGCGGTTTACTGCTCATGGCTTCGATTTTAAGGGATAGAGCCGCTTACTACGTTTAAGAACTTTTATTTACACTCCAGTACTTAAATAAAAGTTCCCCACAACCTGTTGGTAACTTGACAGGAATTCTGCCAGAGCCACTACCAAGTGTGGGGAGGGTATGATCAAATTAGAGATTTTATGGATGTTGAGTGTTTAAATGTTGCACTCTCTCTAGTAGACCGGAAGTGTACGCCATTCATTAGCGCCCACGCTTGATTATGACATCGATTGAATGACGTAATCAAAGTAGGGGGAAGCTTCGGCAGCGTCTTCGGCATTAAGTAAGTCAAGGGAGGCTTTTTTGAGACAGCCGATCGCTTCTACCATTCCTGGTACGGGAACGCCTAAGGAATTGTACATTTCCCGCACGCCAATCAAACCAATTTTTTCAATTGGTTCTTTGTCGCCGGCAAGCACCCCATAAGTAATTAGGCGTAAGTACCAGCCGTAATCACGGATACATAAAGCACGCTGACGCTCTCCGAAAGCGTTGCCTCCAGGAGCGATAAAGTCAGGACGCTTTTGCCAAAGTTGTTTGGTTGCTTCCTGAACTATCTTTTTCTCGTTTTCGGCTAGGGTTGTGACAATCCGCATCCGCTGTGAGCCGGTTTGCAAGAAGTCTTTGATGTTTTTGAGTTCACCACTGCTGGGATAACGCAGTTCGTCGTCGGCTTTGAGAATAACTTGGCTAATTACAGTCATGATTAGTAAAATCACGCGACATATTATTAGTTAGTTTAACTAGTCTTAGGTACACAAATAAAGGGAGATAAGAAGGTGTCGATTACAGAATTGCTTCACACTGATGAAGATGATTCACCCAAATGGCAACAGGGAGAGTTAATTGAAGTTGAAATTACAGACTTGAGTGATACGGGGGATGGTGTCGGACGCTTCTGCGATCGCGTAGTTTTTGTTCCAGATACTGTACCGGGCGATCGCGCAGTGGTACGCTTATTACACGTTAAGCCCAAATACGCCCACGGTAAACTGCATTCATTATCGCAACCATCGCCCCACCGCATCCGCCCTAGTTGCATTGTGGCTGATAAATGTGGTGGTTGCCAGTGGCAGCATATCAGTTATGAGTACCAACTTGAAGCTAAACAAAATCAAGTTATTCAAGCTTTAGAACGAATTGGCGGTTTTGTGCATCCACCAGTAGATCCAGTTTTGGCTGCACCTTCAGCTTTAGGTTATCGTAATAAATCTACATATCCTCTGGGTATATCGGCAACCGGGCAAGTTCAAGCTGGTTACTACCAAAAAGGTAGCCATCAATTAGTTAACTTAAATCAATGCCCTGTGCAAGATGCACGATTAAATCCATTACTCGCAGAAGTTAAAGAAGATATCCAAAAGCAACATTGGCAAGTTTACGACGAACGTCGTCACACTGGACAAATACGCCATCTTAGTTTACGCATTGGACGACGCACTGGGGAAATGTTGCTAACTTTGGTAGTCAAAGACTGGAATTTACGAGGAATTGAAAAGCTTTCTTTCTCGTGGTTAAAGCGCTTTCCCGGATTAGTCGGAGTCTGCTTAAATCGAAATAGCGATCGCACTAATGCAATTTTTGGTAACGAAACTCGTTGCATTGCCGGAATTTCCTATCTGCGAGAACAATTCGCAGGATTAGAATTTCAAGTGCGTCCAGATACGTTTTTTCAAGTTTACACCGAAACAGCCGAGGTGCTTTTGCAAGAAATTCAAAGAGAATTGAATTTGCAAGGAAATGAAGTGTTAGTTGATGCATATTGTGGTATTGGAACTTTAAGTTTGCCTTTGGCAAAACAAGTCCGTAATATTACGGGGTTAGAAGTGCAAGCCGAAGCTGTAGAACAGGCTATTTTAAATGCGCGAAATAACAATATTAATAATGTGACTTTTGTTGTCGGCGCAGTTGAAAAATTGTTACCACAAATGGACATTTTGCCCGATATTGTGTTATTAGATCCGCCACGTAAAGGATGCGATCGCGATGTCATCGAATCTTTACGGCGATCGCAACCCCCTCGCATCGTTTACGTCAGCTGTAAAGTAGCCACCCTCGCTCGTGATTTAAAACTACTTTGTGAAGATGGAATGTATACCATCACACGAATCCAACCAGCTGACTTTTTTCCTCAAACCGCTCATGTCGAAGCAGCCGCAATTCTAGTTTTATCACCACTGGGCAAGGGTATTTAGCCCCTTGACAAAACTCAAATTTTTTATTTTTAGTCTAGTGCATAGGAAAAATGCTAAAATTGAATTAAGCTAAACATAGAATTCATTGAATTCCTTTTCTATTAAGAAATTGAAGTTGTATGGGTTACTCATAAACTTGAATTTGGTTGTTTAAATCCCAAATCGGCAGGTAAAAGAGTATTGCTATACTCTTCTACATTGAAGCATCTTTAGTTGCTAACTGCATTATTGAGGTTTCAATTTACGTTTTGAAATTTTTCAACCGGAATTCATGAAGATAACCGATGCTCCACAGTATTTTCACAACTTAGTTTTGAAGACGCTAGTTTGAAGGCAGCACGATCACCTCAACTTATATCAGGGTGCTTTTGTTTTGCAAACTGATGTCTAGCTAACTGAAGGCTATGGGGTTTATAAGAGTGATTACCATTTCGCTCCGTCCAGTTGGACGTAATTGGGGCACAATTAGTTTCGCCTCAACTCTATATCTCTGTCCAATATTAGATTTACTATTGGCAGAAATTCCCGTAAAGTTGCAAGCCGAACTGCGACTGGGACTTCAAGAAGCCCTAGTCAATGCAGCAAAACATGGCAATCATCTTGATCCCGGTAAAACAGTAGTAGTCCGTTTTTCCTTAATAGATAATCAGTATTGGTGGATTATATCAGATCAAGGCAGCGGATTTAGTCCATGTTGCACATGCGATCGCGATCCCACAGATTATCTACCCCCAGATGAGTCAGAAAACGGTCGTGGTATGACTCTACTGCATCACATTTTCGATCAGGTAGAGTGGAACCGCAAAGGCACAGAATTAAGGCTTTGTAAACAGCTAGAGAATCGACCGAGATTATCTCTGCGACGTTAGAGCAAAGAGGGGGAGACAAGGAGAGGGGGAGACAAGGAGAGGGGAGAAATTATTTTTTGTTCCCCTTGTCCCCCTGTCAAGAAAGTCCCCCTTGTCCCCCTGTCAAGAAAGTCCCCTTGTCCCCCTTGTCCCCTTGTCTTATTTTCCGTGACTTGGACAAGGTGGTGCGGAAAGAGAGCGATCTAACCACCCAGATGCTTGTTCTAATCTCGCAAGAGCTTCTTGAGGCTGATTTTTGAGGAGAAACACAAGAGCGGCGGCGGCTTGTTCACTGGCGCGAGAATTGCGGTTAGACTTAAGGCGATGCCAATCGTTAGGAGAAATGCTCAACCTCTCCATGAGAGCTTGGGCTAATTCTATGGTGCTTAATTCATCTAATTGACTGGTTTTAGGCAGATGGGTGGATTGGGACATAACTATTGGCTTTGCTTGCATTTACTTTTACTGTACTACTTGTGCATGAAGCCGCCTAAACAACCGCCACCAGAGTCAAATCAAGAGTTAGAATTTGAAGAAGAATTATTGTTCTTAGAGCGATCGCTTGTTGAACTTAAAGAACGCTACACGCAAGTGCAACGCGATCGCACCTCTAAGGCAGAATATGAAAAACGCCGCCAAGAAGTTAATAAAAATAAACATTACACTCCAGAAATGAAAGCTGAGTTAAAGCACATCAAACAGCAGTTGGAAGTGCTAGAAGTTAGCTTAGAAAGTCAGTTATTTTCTTGGAAAAGCATCAAAAAACCTTTTTGGCAAATCATCCGCTTTGGTGGATTGGGCGTTATCATAGGCTGGATATTAAAGTCCTATGTTGGGTAATGTCGATTTTGGATTTTGGATTCATGGACAATCTAAAATCCGTTGCTCCCCTGGCTGTTTTCATGTAGTGAGCCTGGGAACAAGTCTAAAATGTAAAATTGCTATACGAAATTTTCTTCTTGTATAAAGACTATGGTAAAGCGACGGATAGCAGAAATATTGCGAAGTGGTCAACCTGATGAGTCTCTATTAATTCAAGGGTGGGTACGGACAAAACGCGAGTTGAAAGGATTTTCTTTTATTGAAGTTAATGATGGTTCATCGCTGGCTAGTTTGCAAGTCGTGATGAATCAAGATTTGCCAGATTATGAAGCTAATTTGAAAAAGCTGAATACAGGTGCTTCCGTTGAAGTAACAGGGGTGCTAGTTCCTTCGCAAGGTAAAGGACAGCGAATTGAGTTGAAAGCCGAAATGGTGAAAGTCTACGGTGAGGCTGATCCCGAAACTTACCCGCTACAAAAGAAACGCCATTCTTATGAGTTTTTGCGGACAATTGGACACTTGCGATCGCGTACCAATTC
>JBPCQW010000354.1:0-5889 GCA_050997715.1 Hassallia sp. | reverse complement strand
TATAGCGGTTATCAGTCCAGTTCAGTACACTTAGGAGAGAACAATTCTACTGATAACTGGTCGCTATGAAAGCCTACTCTCTCGACTTGCGTCAGAAAGTTGTTGATGCTTATGCCTGCGGTGACATTTCCCAACGAAAACTGGCTAAAAACTTTGGTGTCACCTTAAGTTTTGTCCAAAATTTACTCAAACGCCATCGTGAATTGGGCACCATCAGTGCCAAGGTTCGTACTGAGCAGACGCCAACAAAGTTGAATGCCGAACAGCTCGAAATCCTGGGTCAACTCGTCGCAGCACAGCCCGATGCGACGTTAAGTGAATTGCGGGAACGACTTTACGAGAAAACAGAGGTGTTAATTGGGGTGGCCACGGTGAATCGGATGGTTCGCTGGAAACTCAACTTAAACCTCAAAAAAAAGTCTCCATCCCACGAAAAAAGGCACTGATGAAGTCCAATTAGCCCGATTTGAGTACTGGAAACTCTTGAGGGGGATACCCGTGGAAAATCTGATTTTCTTAGATGAATCGGGGGTTAATCTGTCCTTCATTCGCAAATGTGCCCGCGCCTTATCAGGGGAACGGGCCTATGCTCCAAAGCCAAATCGCAAAGGGAGAAATGTCTCGGTGATTGGTGCCATTAGCTTGAAAGGACTGCTCACAAGCGTGGAGTGGTTTAGGTTCTATCGATGCCTTGACCTTTGATGCCTTCATCGCTCAAAAGCTCGTACCCAAACTTTGGGCTGGTGCAGTCGTGATCATGGATAACTGCTCGATCCATAAAAGTGATGAACTTGAAGCTTTGATCATCGCTGCTGGATCTCGCCTCATTTATCTCCCCCCCTACTCCCCCGATTTTTCACAAGCGTGAGAACTGTTGGTCGAAGATTAAGAACATTCTCCGTCGCATCGGTGCAAGGACATATCCTGATTTACTCAAGGCATTAAATACGGCATTCGCAGAAGTGACGATAGAGAATTTACTGGGTTGGTTTACTCACTGCTGCTACTGTACTTCAGAAGACTGATAACCGCTATAGTAGTTCAGGGGAAAGAACTCTATATTATTTCGGGTTCCTATGGCACTGGTGGAACAGGTTCTAATGGAACAAAAACCACAATTGCTGGTGGCAAAGTGACTGTTCCGGCAAGAACATGGAAGGTTATTGTAGTCTTAAATTCATCAAATTCTGGTGCTAGCAGTGTCACTACTAACACCAGAATAATTGCAGTGAATATGCCTAATTCGCAGGGAATTAGAAATGCGGATTGGAGAAATTACAGAGTTAGTGTTGATTCCATCGAAGTGAACACTGGTTACAATTTGCTCTCTAATGTTTCTTCGTCTGTTCAAAGTGTAATTGAGTCCAAAGTTGACACTTTGTAAAAATACTTACCGCACTTAAAATTTAAAGCCTGTCTGTAAATTATAGACAGGCTAGTGTTTGATTAGTTAGCTTTCTACAACTTTTGTCGAAATTCCGGCTAAATCCCCAGATGGAGTTTTACCAACAATATAGACATCAATACTTATGGTACTTATGCGATAAACTTTGATATCAGTGAGGTGATCTTTTAGTGTTTTGACAAGTGATTGAAACTTTTGTACATTTTGTTTCTGTATTTCATCGTGCCATTCTTTTTCTTGGGCACAATTACGAAACAAATAATCTAGTTCTACTTCTTCAACTGAGGTTTCTAGGGAATGTCCTGTTAATTGGAGAAGTTTTTGATTTGTCAAAGGTTCTGGAGCTTGATTAGACCAAAAAAAAACTTCAAAGGGATATTCTGACTCACTTATCATTAGCAAACTATCGGAGGCTTGCTTGAGCTTTTCAGTAATTTCATTAGTCATACAATAGAATTGATTTATCAATACCTTCGCCAATTTACGAGGGTAAGTTGACATCTCAACTACCTTTCCTCCGATGCTTGGCAAAAGCAATGAGTCCTAAAAATTACTTCAAGGTTTCCTGCAAGGTTTTTTTAAGGTATTGCCTACAGTATAAAGGGTTTGAGAGTTCAAACTACCTTGTAGGCTAAACGCTTATGTATGGTTCGTTTTGCCATTTTTGCCAAAATTTTTGTAGCCTCTTATTTTGGCAAAGGTATTGAAACTAACATTATAATAAACTACAATAATACCCAACTCTGTAAGGCTTAATTTATCCGCCTTCTGCGGAAGGTCCAAAGGCATTCCCATAGTTTCCATATCACTACCGTCATCAATACTAAAAGTATACAGATAGGAGTCAAAATAAAAAACTTGGGAAAGCGTTAATTACAACCAGAGTTTTTAGCATTTTGTCAAGTATTTAAAACTCTCATGCTGAATGTTAGGTAAATAGGAGTCGCAAATGCACAAACGAGTCTACCAAATGAAGAAAATTCGCTAATGCAAGTCCTATTACAACCAAAATGCTAGGAGGTACGCGCTGATGAGAAGTTTATTAATGAAAAATCCCGTAGTCATGGGGGTATCTTGGATAGCTGCATATATTTTAATTATCTTATTCCCGCTATTCATACTACTTTTATATCCACCTACACCAAGCAATGAACGCAGTTTTTTACTGGAATTTTCTGCTGCTTTAGGTTTCATTGGTTTAACAATGATGGCAATGCAATTTGCCCTGACTGCCCGGATTAATCGTGTTGAAGCTTCATACGGCGTTGACTTAATTCTTCAGTTTCATCGCTACACCTCAATAGTTGCGTTTTTCTTCATCCTAGCTCATCCCATAATTGTATTTATTAATAATCCAGAGACGCTACAACTGTTGAATTTTATTCAAGCACCTTGGCGGGCTAGGGCAGCAGTTATCGCTACTTTGGCGCTAATTGCAATTATTGTGACTTCTATTTGGCGCAAGCAGCTGAACATTAACTATGAAGATTGGCGTATAGCTCATGGCATCTTAGCTGTTATTATCGTTGCCTTTGGTTTAGGACACGCTTTGGGTGTAGGTAATTATTTAGGGCTATTTTGGAAAGCAGTTATCTGGACTGGTATTGCAATAGCGGCGTTGTGGCTATTGATTTACGTCCGCTTGGTCAAACCTTACTTTATGCAGAAAAAACCTTACTTAGTGGAAGCAGTAATTCCCCAACGAGGCAATGTTTGGAATTTGGTTTTGCGTTCTAGAGGACACCAAGGAATTCATTTCCAACCAGGTCAATTTGCTTGGCTAACTTTAGAAATATCGCCGTTTAGAATGCGAGAACATCCATTTTCTTTTGCTTCTAGTGCAGAACATAGCGATCGCGTTGAATTTGGCATCAAGGCTTTAGGTGACTTCACAAACACAATCAAAGATGTCAAACCTGGTACTAAAGCTTTTCTAGATGGCCCTTATGGAGTTTTCACCACCGATCGCTATGAGAATACTGCTGGATTTGTCTTTATTGCTGGAGGAATAGGCATTACGCCAATCATTAGTATGCTTTTTACCTTAGCAGCACGTCAAGATGAGCGTCCCTTACTGTTAATTTATGCTAGTAAAACTTGGGAAAATATTACTTATCGAGAAGAAATCGAAGCTTTAAAAGACAAATTAGACTTAACAGTTATTCATGTTCTTAAAGAACCTCCAGATGATTGGTTAGGAGAAACTAATTATGTTGATAAAGAACTGCTAGAACGCTGTATTCCGAAGCGTCCTGCAACTCGAAATTACTTCATTTGTGCCGTGCCAAAAATGATGGATCAAGTAGAGATAGCTTTACATGATTTAGAAGTTCCCGTTACTAACATTCACATGGAACATTACAACCTTGTTTAATTCAATGAAATATTTTTATATCACTAATAAAGCTTGAATTTAAATAACACAAAATACACATTCATATAACTTTTATTATGCGTTACAGTATCATGCTGCAATTGGTAGCTACTATAGCTTTTATTTTTCTTGGCACTGCTGCTTTATTCGCTTGGTTACAATACCGCCCAAGCCCAGAAGAAACAAATACACGAGCTAATAGTAAAAATGTAGGCAGAGTGTATCTATACACATCCATAAATTCTCACATCAAATCTTGATTGAATAACACAAAAATACATTTTCTGCTCGAAATCCAGCAATTATTAATAGTCGAATCCATTTGCTAATAGCTACAGAATCCATGAACATAAAGAACAACACAAATGATTTAATCGCCGAGGCTTGGACATTAATTGAAAAGTCAACTGTTTATTATCATGGTCGTCCAATTGGCACAGTAGCAGCTTTAGAAGCAGGGTCAGATGCAGTGAATTATGACCAATGTTTCGTTCGTGATTTTGTCTCGTCAGCGATGGCTTTTTTGATGAGTGGTAAACCAGAAATTGTCCGCAATTTCTTAATCGAAACTCTACACTTACAGAGTCATGAACCGCAAATGGATTCTTTTAAGCCAGGAGCAGGACTCATGCCAGCCAGTTTTAAAGTAGTAGTAAAAGATGGGCAAGAGTGTTTAACTGCTGATTTTGGAGAACACGCGATCGCCAGAGTTCCACCTGTTGATTCTTGCCTATGGTGGATTATCTTACTACGGGCTTATGTCAAAGCTACAGGTGATATTTCACTTGCCCAGCAAGGAGAATTTCAACAAGGAATCAAATTAATTTTAGAAATGTGCCTTACCCATCGATTTGCTATGTACCCAACGATGCTAGTTCCCGATGGTGCTTTTATGATTGACCGTCGGATGGGCGTTTACGAACATCCGTTAGAAATTCAAGTGCTATTTTATGCAGCCTTACGTGCAGCTAAAGAACTTTTACTGCCTAATGAGGATCACAATTCCTGCTATGATAGTATCAATCAACGCTTAATACCTCTTACTTATCATCTGCGAGAATATTACTGGATTGATTTAAATCGTTTAAATGAAATTTATCGGTTTAAAGGTGATGAATTTGGTAAAGAAGTAGCTAATAGATTCAATATTTATCCTGAATCAATTCCTGATTGGTTGACAGAATGGCTGCCAGATAATGGCGGTTATCTAGCAGGTAATCTTGGCCCTGGACGGATGGATTTTCGTTTCTTTGCATTGGGAAATCTTATGGCAATTATCACTTCTTTAGCCAGTGAAAAAGAATCTCAAAAAATTATGAATCTCATCGAGCATCGTTGGCATGATTTAGTTGGATATATGCCGATGAAACTCTGTTACCCAGCATTAGAGGGGATAGAGTGGCAAATTGTCACCGGGAGCGATCCAAAAAATACTCCTTGGTCTTATCACAATGGTGGTAATTGGCCTGTTTTACTATGGTTACTAACAGCGGCCGCACAAAAAACTAATCGCCTAGAAATTGCCCACAAAGCTATCGATATTGCCGAAAATCGTTTACATCAGGATGAATGGCCAGAATATTACGATGGCAAGAATGCTCGATTAATTGGGAAGCAATCAAGAAAATATCAGACTTGGACTATTGCAGCATTCTTAGTAGCAAAAGAGTTAATTGCTAATCCTAGCCATTTAGAATTACTCAGCTTTGATATGGAATAATTTTTGTATTACAGAAACAACATAACCTTCAAAAATTTCATTCATTGAATATAACTAAATTTGCAATAAGCTATTTGCGAGACCATGCAATCGGCGATTTTTTGGAGAGAATCAATCATGAAACTGGGAAAAACTCTTGCTGAAAAATTACTTTTTGGCATGGTATTACTAGGACTTTCTGCTTGCAATTTACTCACAACTGAGTCTGCAAACACTAACAATCAAGAAGCACAAACATCCCAACAAGTTAGCCAACAAACTGCTATAGCGGTTATCAGTCCAGTTCAGTACACTTAGGAGAGAACAATTCTACTGATAACTGGTCGCTATGAAAGCCTACTCTCTCGACTTGCGTCAGAAAGTTGTTGATGCTTATGCCTGCGGTGACAT
>JBPCQW010000347.1:0-10096 GCA_050997715.1 Hassallia sp. | reverse complement strand
AAGTTGGGTATCGTAACCTTGGGGGAGATTTTCAATAAATTCGTCAATGTTTGTTTTTTGTGCTGCTTGTTGAATTTGCTCAAAGGTGTAGCTGTCTCCTAAAGTGATGTTGCTTTTAACATCACCTGCAAACAAAAAGCCTTCTTGCAAAATTACTGCCATGTACCGTCGCAGTTCAGCTTGAGGTACTTCCCGAATATCTACACCATCTATTAAAATGCGTCCTTTACTAGGTTCGTAAAGACGACATAAAAGACGGATAATCGAACTTTTACCCGCACCGGTGGGACCAACTAATGCTATTTTTTCACCTGGATGAATGGTAAAGTCTAAGTCTTTAATGACATAATCATCGTCTTTATAAGCAAACCAAACATGTTCAAAGCGGATTTCTCCTCTTGCAGACTTACCATTTGTTGTTTGAGGATTTAAGTTGTCTACAATATCGTCGATATAGCCGAATTCTGAATCTAAAAAGGAGTATCGTGGATTGGTGCGATCGCGTATTTCTATCGGTTCATCTCAAATATCGCTAACCCGCTCAATCGCAGTAAAACCAGCTTGAATTGTTGTGAATTTTTCCGCAAATTGCCGCAATGGATCAAACAATCGCTGGGAATAGAAAATGAACGCAGATAATGTGCCAAATGTCAACTGTTTATCTAGTAATAACAAACCGCCGACACATAAAACACTGGCGATCGCTATTAAAGAAATCCATTCCAATGTAGCGGAAACTGCTGAATCAAAAAAGATGGTTTGATCGACTTCCTTGACGTAATCTTGGTTTGTATTGCGAAACAATTGGGCATTAAATTTTTCCCGCCGGAACAACTGTACAACATTAATTCCGGTAATATTTTCTTGGAGTTGGGAATTAAGAACAGAAAGTTCTTCCCGCACTTTGTAATTAGCTTTGCGAAACTGTTGCTGAAAGAAAATAATTAACCAGGTGATTGGTATCAGCATCAACAGCAATAACAAAGCGAGTTCCCACTCGATAGAAAACATAAAACCGAGAATCACCAGCATCGAAAACAAATCCGAGACAATGCCGATCGCTCCAGTCGAAAAAACATCACCTAACACTTCCACATCGCTGGTGAGTCTGGTAATTAGTTTACCAACAGGTGTCCGGTCAAAAAAACGTACCGCCAAAGATGTAACATGAGCGAATAAATCCCGGCGAATTTCGGCGGTGATTTCTTGTCCTAGCTTCTGTACCAGATAACCCTGAAAACCCGTAAATATCAGGTTGATGCTCACCGTTAAGAGCAACAATCCTTCAACGATACTTAGCCCTTGCATTAAAGGACGATTTCTCAGAAACTCGAAAGTGCTTGGTTCCGAGCGAATTAGGGATATGGCTTGTCCAATTAGAAAAGGTTGCATCGCACCGGCAACAGCGATCGGCACGAGTAACAACATCGAAAGCGCTAGCAGTCGTCCACGTTTTCGTGCATAGGGTACTAAACGCAAAAATAACCGCCAGTCATTTTCACGACGACGGTTCCCTGTATAGGATTTTTGGAAAGGTTTGGTAGTGCTCATAGTAAGAGCATTATATTAATTTTTACAATCAGAAAAGCAAGCTTTTCTAATCTAACGTTAATATTCATACTCCCACATGATGCCAGAGATTGAAACTGCCCGGTTGCGGCTTCGGCAATTTACCTTAGCAGATTTTGATGATTTGTTTCGCCTTTACAGCGATTCGCAAGTCATGCAGTACTTGTCGTCAAGAACCAAAGAACAAACACAGGCAAGCTTATGTAAACATATCCAACACTGGCAAGAATATAACTTCGGAATGTGTGCCGTAATTGATAAAGAAAGTGGTAAAATGATTGGTCGTTGTGGATTGGGTTTTTTGGAGAATACACCAGAGGTTGAACTGGGCTATGTGTTCGACAAATCTTACTGGAATATGGGATTGGCTACAGAAGCATCAAAAGCGACTTTGAAATATGGCTTTGAGGAAGTAAAGTTAGAGCGGATAGTGGCGATCGCCAAACCAGAAAATATCGCTTCTGTGCGTGTAATTCAAAAAATCGGTATGCAGTATGAGAAAGATGCTCATTACTACAATGTTGATGTAGTTTACTATGCGATTTCGCGATCGCGCTTTGGCAACCAGTAAAATGTAGGGTGTCTTAGCCATAAGCTGTAGCGCACCATGATTCACCCCAATGGTGCGTTAGACTTGCTCAACCCACCCTACTGGAGACGAAACATGCGATCGCATCTCTTCAACTAAAAGTAAGTCAACTTATAAAAAACATAAAACTGACTTAACCCCCCTACAGAACTTCCTATGCGTGTTTATCTCTTTGAGCGAGATTTTCGACAATATTTACTATACTTTTGTTGCTGCGACTTCTAATCTTATCATCGGCACACGAGCAAAACCCTCACTGTCTAGAGGATAACTTTCAAGATACGCATCAACTATTTCTGTAATCATCTCGGATTGTAAATCCTCAGGTACTCTACATACATAATTAGGAGATCCAACCGTTCTAATCCATCCTTGTACTTCTTCTTTTCCTTGATGAATCATCTCTGTAGGAATTAATTCTACTCGTTGTGCTTTCAAGCCGGTATTTTTCAGCAAATCCTTATATTCATCGTTGCTAAAAAAGCGAGTCTTAAAAGAGAAATTCTCAAAATACTTGCTCCATTTATCACTATAAATAACCTTTTCTGTAACACGTCCAATCGTAAGAGCATTTCCTTTTCCACCCATTTGCAGTAAAATTCTTCCAGATGATTTCAGGCTATTTTTAATACCTGCAAGCACCGGAAGATGGTCACTTACCCAGTGAAGACAAGCAAAAGAAACAATTACATCAAATTCGTTGTAAAAATTTAGCTGAAGAGCATCTTTTTGCTGGAAAGTCAGATTAGGAAAATTAGTTGCTGGAAACTGACTTTGAGCAAAGTTGATCATATTTTCCGAATTATCAATACCCAGCACCGAACCATTAGGTACATAGCTTGCAATTTCCGCAGTAACTTTACCATCACCGCAACCGATATCGAGAATTCTTTCATTTCCTTTCAAGTCAAGTTTAGCAATTAATTCCCGTGCCCATCTTTGCTGATTAGCAGAATTTTGGTTGTAATCGGCTGCATTCCATGCACACATAAATTTCACCTAAATGTTAGATTACGGATAGAATTTGCTTTCTCATATCTTCAACTAAGTTGTGCAAATTACCTGTATTCAGACGATAACTTAGGGGATGGGCAATTAACCGTGCCGTGCTTTCATACAATGTCGCAATCTCAATCAAACCATTTTCGCGCAATGTCCGTCCAGAAGAAACCAAATCAACGATCGCCTCTGACATACCCGTAATTGGTCCTAATTCTACTGAACCATATAACGGCACAATTTCCACAGGTAAATCTAAATTTTGGAAATATTCACGAGCGCAATTCACATACTTTGATGCCACTCTACCATCAGCAGGTAATTCCAAAGCCGAACGGTAAGCACTCGATGCTTTCACCGCCACAGACATGCGACAATAGCCAAACTGCAAATCAACCAAGTGAGCAACTTGCGGCTTTTTCTCTTGCAGCACATCGTAACCGACAATACCCAATTGCGCCTGACCATATTCTACATAAACAGGGACATCTTGCGCCCTGACCAGCAGAGCTTTTGCTTTGCCGGTGGTGTCAGGAATCTGAAGTTGCCGAGTTCCGGAATCCAAAAAAGCGCTAAAATCTAATCCCACAGATTGTAACAAATGGATGCTATTTTTAAGTAGTTCCCCTTTTGGCAGTGCAACAGTAATCATAAGTACGTTTTGAGTCTTGAATGTAAATAGCTCACTCATAACTCATAACTCATAACTCATAACTTTTAACATGCGAATTCTTTTAGTTGACGATGAAGTTGAACTAACTGACCCCTTAAGTCGCGTGTTAACTCGCGAGGGTTACAACGTGGATGCGGCTTATGATGGGACAAATGGTAGCCAACTTGCTTTATCTGGCAATTATGACTTACTGATTTTAGATTGGATGCTGCCAGAAAAAACAGGCTTAGAAATTTGTCAGCAATTGCGACGTAGTGGTAGAGTTACACCCGTGCTGTTTCTTACCGCCAAAGATACTTTAGATGATAGAGTAGAAGGCTTAGATGCTGGTGCGGATGATTATTTAGTTAAACCGTTTGAATTGCGGGAATTACTAGCACGAGTAAGGGCTTTGTTGCGTCGTTCCGGTACGGAACCGCAAACTACCACAGCCAAGCTGACTGTAGCTGATTTAGAACTTGATCGCGAAAACCAAGTAGCCTTTCGTCCAGGACGGATCATAGAACTATCAGAAAAAGAAAGTAAACTGTTGCAATACTTCATGGAAAACACCGGACAGTTGCTGACTCACGCTCAAATTATGCAGCATTTGTGGTCAGATGATGAACAACCCAGCAGTAATGTGATAGCCGCATTAATTCGCTTGCTGCGTCGCAAGATTGAGGTAGCTGGTGAAATGCAATTAATTCACACCGTTTACGGTAAAGGTTATCGCTTTGGAATTGGCAATGGTTAGTTGAAATTAGATTCAATCAGATCCCCGACTTCTTAAAGAAGTCGGGGATCTTGTTTTTCGTCCTAACCACTATCAACCATCAACTAACAATTACCGAAGCTGATTAATTTGACTTTGCAGCTTTTCTCGCAATTGTTGTGCTTTTTGGTAAGCCTCAGTTCTACTTAATTTATCACCATCAATTGCCGTAGTATACAATGGCTGAATCAAGTAACGCAAATCAGTTTTATTTGCCCAAACTCCCATTGAAGGAAAGAAAATAAAGACGAACATCAAAGGTGATAAAGGCAAAAATGGTAATTTTACTAGTCTCTGCAATTTGTGGAAATTTACAGCGAAAGGATGTAAATTTTCGCTACCAATACAGACAACTGGGAGAATCGGAATTTGATAGCGTGAGCTTAACTGAATAAAACTCAAATCAAACTTTTGCAACTGATAGCGCTTTGCCCAACCTTTCCCAGGTCCGCGTACACCTTCCGGTGAATATAAAATAATTTTACGCTCTTTTACCGCCGCTTCAAAGTCATCTTTTTCCGCTTTCACACCACCCAAAACTGTAGACCATCCAACCGGTAGCCACCAAATTATCCAAGGATGCTCAAATAAGGATACATTCGCTAAAGGTTGCACTACCCATTCGCGTGTTTTACTTAATAAATAACCTACGCTTAAAAAGTCCCAAGGAAAAGACATTCCAGCATGATTCATTGCCACAATCATTGGTCCTGTTTGCGGCAAATTCTCAACTTGTTGTAACTCTGCTTGAAAATAATTTTTAACAATTAAACTGAGAATTTCTTCGCGAAAAGCTACTTGATATTTTGGCTCAAATTCCTCAACTTCGCGACGCGGTAAACGACATCCAAGTCGCAACCAGCGAATTAATAGCGCTAAATAAAATCCGCCAGGAATTAAGAATAATAGATACTCTAGCCAATTCCAACCATCTGGATCTATGTGATAATGTTGCCAGTGACGGTTAAATAAAATCAGCCATCCTGGTGGATACCACAGACAAAACCAATCAAACCAGGTAAATTTGTAACCCTTATCAGATAGTTTTTCAATGTGAGGGTTTAAAAGGTTTTCAGAAGTTTGATTAACCACAACACCTCAGAAAATCAAAAAATTTAGCTCCATAGGCAATTATAGCTTTATACGTTGATAACTGGCATCATTCTATAGAGGTAAAACCACTTTTATAATTATTATTTTGCCAATATCTAAACTCTAGCGACCACAAGTCGGGGAGCATCCTAATGAAAGCACCGACACCTTGAAAGGTGCGGCTACACAAACGAAGCCCACCTACGTGGGCTAAAGAAGAAAGTAAGTTTAGTGTCAAATTAAACTACTTAAGTAAGTGATTCTATTAAGTTAATTACTCTTTCCTTCACTTCATCACGAACGCGGCGAAAAGTTTCAATTGGTTGTCCTTCTGGATCGTCTAATTGCCAATCTGCAAAAAATTCTCTTAATACCCACGCTTCGGGTAAATTAACACCACAACCACACAAAGAAATCACCGCATCAAAATCTTCAGCTTGAAAATCGCTTAAAGGCTTAGAAGTTTGATTACTAATATCAATGCCGATTTCTGACATGATATCAATCGTTTTCGGGTCTACATGACTCGCTTCCAATCCGGAACTATTAACATAAATTTTGCCTTCTCCTAATGTGCGTGCAAATCCTTCTGCCATTTGAGAACGACGAGAATTTTTCTTGCAAACAAACATTACTCGTTTCATGATGTTGTTATTTATTGGTATGACTGGTTAAAGTTTTATCAGCTTCTAGCACACTATTAGCGATCGCGATTATCTCTTTAGCGGCTTTTTCCTTACGTTCGCTATGACGATCTGTGAGATAATCAACTTGGTCGCGTAAAAGCAACGTAAATTTATAAAGTTCTTCCATCACATCGATTACGCGATCGCGATACGCTGAATCTTTCATCGTCCCATCGTCGTTAAACTCTTGATAAGCTTTCGCAACCGAAGATTGATTGGGAATCGTAAACATCCGCATCCAACGTCCCAAAATCCGCATTGTATTTAACGCATTGAAAGACTGAGAACCACCGCTTACCTGCATTATCGCCAAAGTTCTGCCTTGAGTCGGTCTGACTGCACCTATACTTAAAGGAATCCAGTCAATTTGATTTTTCAAAATCCCAGTAATATTACCGTGCATCTCCGGTGATGACCAAACTTGACCCTCAGACCACAAACTCAATTCTCGTAATTCCTGTACCTTATAATGCGTTTCTGGCACACTGTTATGAATTGGTAACTCACGAGGGTCAAAAAATCTCACCTCAGCACCAAACCCCTCAATAATTCTTGCCGCTTCCTCCGCTACCAAACGACTATAAGAACGCTCTCGTAAAGAACCATACAAAAACAAAATTCTCGGCTTATGCTCAAATATTATCATTCTCAACTAACTCCTCTCTCTGCGTTCTCTGCGTCTCTGCGGTTCGTATTATTTAACATCTGTTGGAAATGACCCGAAGACGCGATAAATCGCGTCTCTACAAAGGGTTTTGGGTAACGCATAGTTAATATTTCATGTCTATGTCTATTTAACATCCCGAAACCCATCCGAAAGTACTGAATACACCAGCACCGCTAACTGCGCTCCCAAAATCGGTGCAACCCAATAAACCCAGTGATATTGCCAAATTCCCCCCACCAGCGCAGGACCAAGCGATCGCGCAGGATTCATACTTGCACCCGTAATCGGTCCCATAAAAGCAGCTTCTACCCCTACAGTTAACCCGATCGCCAACCCCGCAAAATTGATATGTGCGCGGCGATCGAGTCCCGAACCCAAAATCACAAACATCAAAATGAACGTCAGAACCGTTTCCAGCACCAAAGATTGCCACCAATTGCCATTTAGTGGTATAGTTGCCCCCATATTGGCAACTCGCCCCAAACTACTTAGCAGCAAACTTGAAGCACAAATTGCCCCCAATAACTGCGCCATAATATAAATTAATACCCGCCGCTTCGGAAAAAAACCACTAGTCCAAAACGCCAAAGTCACTGCTGGGTTGAAATGTGCGCCGCTGAGATGTCCTATAGAATAAATCAAAGCAGCCACAACCGCACCAAACACAAAGCTAATTCCTAAATGGGTTACAGCACCACCGCTGATGTCATTCACCATCACCGCGCCAGTACCCGCAAAAACTAAAATAAAAGTGCCAATTCCTTCTGCTAAAGCTTCTCGCTTAGATTGAGAAACTTCCCTGATAAATGATTTCATTTTGGCTTGTGTAAAAGATATCTTTACTTCATATCAAAAAAACTTGATGAATTAATTAGATAATAATACATTTACCAAAATATATCAAAAAAACTTGATTTATTAACAAGCTGAGTCGCAAGAACGTGCCGATAATATCTGATTCAAGCAGCTATACTCTGCTAAGTACTGTTGTAGAGCAGCGAATTGAGACAAATTGAGACTGTAATAAATCCAGCGTCCTTCTTGACGGGAGTTTACTAAACCCGCTTCTCTCAAGGTTTTCAGGTGAAAAGAAAGCTTTGATTGTCGAAGATTCAACACTTCGCACAAATCGCATACACATAGCTCTTGTGTTTGCAATAGTTCCAAAACCTTCAACCGCAGCGGATCGGAGAGAGCGTGAAAACCGGCAACTATATTTGTTTGGGAGGTTTGCATGAAATTTTGACAAGGGTACGTCTCTATTGTGAACCAGAGATTCTTCTGCGGTTATTTTAAAGAAATCTCACGCAAAGGCGCAAAGGCGCAAAGAAGAGGTTTATTGTGAATTAGAGATTTATCTGCGGTTATTATTTATTTACGTAATTTTACTACTAAGTCATGATATTCATAATATAAACGACATCCAAAGTAGCGGTAATTCTCTAGTTGCTGCCTCTATCTGTAGGAGTTACCAATGTCCCACCGTTTCAAAGGTCTTGCTGTTACTACCTTAGTAATTTCTTTAATTTGTCCAGTAGCTTTAGCGGCTAATGGCTTAGTCGTCAAGTATACACTCGCACAAACAGCGACAACTTCAAATAGCAAAGGGGAAGCTGACAGGCTGTTTCAAGAGGGGGTGCAGCAGTATCGACTAGGAAAATATCCCCAAGCGCTGCAAACTTATGAAAAAGTGCTGGAAATGCGGCGACAGTTGGGGGATAAACCGGGAATTGGGCAAACTCTCAATAATATCGGCAGTGATATCTATAAAAATCAAGGTAATTATCAGAAGGTATTGGAGTTAGCACAGCAACAACTAGCGCTGGTGCAAAAAGCAAAACTTGGAATCTTTGAAACTTCTGCTTTAACTAATTTAAGTCAAGGATATTACTTAACTGGAGATACCACCAAAGCAGTGGAGACAGCGAAGCAAGCCATAACTTTAGCAAAACAACAGAATTCTCCTAATGATGAAGCGATCGCTTTATTACAACTCAGCCTAGCATACAAACTTCGCGGAGAATACGATTTAGGAATTGAAACAGCGCAAAGTGCTTTGGGGTTCTTCCACACAAAACAATACTTTGGAGGAGAAGTAGCAGCTACGGCTGTAATCAGTGAAATTTATGAGGCTTTGGGAGAATATCAAAAAGTCATTGCAGTTGCCGAACCAGCGCTAAAATTATCGCAGAAAATAAACAATCGCATTTCTAGCGCAGGATTGCTAAGTAACTTAGGTAGTGCTTACACAAATATCGGTGACTATACTAAAGCGAAAGATGTTCTTGAGCAAAGTTTGAAAATTGCTAAAGAATTAAAAAATCCTAGTTTAGAATTAACCGCTCTCAATAGACTAGGTAGCTATTACAGACAAATTAAAGATTATCAAAAAGCGCTGTCATTCAGCGAAGAAAGTTTAAAAATTGCGAAATCACTTGACAATCCGCCTCTTTTAGTATCCCCCCAAATCACTCTTGGTAATATTTACAACGACTTGGGAGATTACAACAAAGCCAACGAATTCTATAAACAAGCATTCATTACATTGGAAAAACTGAATAACCGTGAAGATAAAGGAGTAGTCTTATTAAATTTAGCTAACATTTCTTTTGCTCAAGGGGAACCACAAAAAACTGTGGAGTTCTCCCAAGAAGCTTTAACTCTTTTTCAACAAGTAAAATCTCCCCGACTGGAAGCGTTTGCATATCAAATCTTAAGTACTGGTTACGGTGAATTGGGTAATGATGCGAAAGCAATGGAATCAGCCCAAAGCTTTTTAACCTTTTCTCGCAAAGTGCAAAATCCTGTCTTTGAAAAATCAGCACTCACGAATATTGCAAGTCTGCATCGCAAATTTGGACGCAAAGATGAAGCAATTTCTACTTATAACGCTGCTTTAGCAATTACAGGTGATAATGCTTACATTTATGCAGGTTTAGCCCGCGTTTACCAAGATAAAAATGATGTTAATCAAGCGATTAACTTTTATCAAAAATCTATAGGTGGATTAGAACAAGTTCGGGCAAATATTCAAGGTTTACCACCACAGTTACAAGCATCTTTTTTG
>JBPCQW010000341.1:0-5754 GCA_050997715.1 Hassallia sp. | reverse complement strand
TCGGTTTTGCGTTGTTTCCACGCCCGGAAATAAATTTCGGGCTAATAGCTTAAGTGCGTTGAAACGCACTGAAATCAAGATAAATTGGTTC
The DNA here is from genome assembly GCA_050997715.1 of Hassallia sp. Taxonomy (GTDB): domain Bacteria; phylum Cyanobacteriota; class Cyanobacteriia; order Cyanobacteriales; family Nostocaceae; genus Hassallia. The sequence continues at coordinate 5,663 of JBPCQW010000341.1, read as the reverse complement.
TTCTCGTTCCCAGGTTCTACATGGGAATGCATTGTTAGAGGCTCTGCCTCTTTTTTCTTATACTGGAGGCAGAGCCTCTTGGTTGTCATTCCCAGGTAGAACCTGGGAACGAGAAAAGCGGTGTATTTCATTGCCCACCCTCCGCATGTTTCCGATAAGTTCGATAGCACAGTTGCATCAGCTTCCGAGGATGTCCGCCACTTTCTTGGACAAGTTGAATAATTTCCTCTTCCGCAAAACTCACAGAAGTATTTACCAAACGAGCCGCAATAAAATCACGCATGATGGCATCCTCCCAAGGTTGGATATTTTCTTCTTGGCAAATACCTGCAACCGGTGATGTTCTGCCATCGTTGTGACTATCGTTAAACAAATCTTCTAGAGGTTCATTGGCAGCTAAAATCAATCGCAGAGGAGCATCACCCCCTTCAGCTAAACCGCGCAGTTGATCGCGAACTTGACGAGTAAATCCTTTCCAGGTAAGCTTACCCACATTATCTAAAGCCAGCAGTACTTTTTGATTGCGTTTTCGCAAGTTACGAGTTAGTATATAGCCCTTACTTTCGGCGATACCAACCTTGTCACACAAAGCAATGTAAAAGTCTTTTTCATCACCAACGTCATTCAAATCGAAGAATACTGCTTGACGCTCCTGTTGCAAGTGACTTTCTGCGATTCGGCAAATCTCCCATAACAGAGAAGACTTACCAATACCATCATTTCCGATTATAGCTACACTACTACCACTATTTAACACCTCAAATACTCTTTGGATTTCTCGCTGTCGTCCAAAGAATTGTTGCGGCTCCTCTACTCTGCCATTTTGAGGAACAAAGGGGTTAGGAATTATTTTTTTAACTCTCGGCTTTGCGGTGGGATTTATATAAATAACTGGTTTGAGATGCTCTGGAAGATTATATAGTTGAATTTCTACACAGCCAAACTTATAAGCCTCTTCAATTGAACGGTTTGCGGCTAATGCTTTATAAAAACCAACAGAAAACGCGATCGCTGCTTTATCTCCAATATCTTGATTCATCCCAATTACAAATCTAATATGTTGTGCGATCGCTTTCGCTATAATCTCAGAATAACAAGCGTTCAAAACTACACAATCGATTTTATCTGCTAACTGTTCAAATAGCGCTGCTAAAGCATCGGCTTGTACAAGCTGCGATTTTCCTGTTAAACTCTCAAAGTGAAGCTCCCCTGTGCTTGTTCCATGTCCGGAGAAATGCACAATTTGCGGATCGACATCGAATATTGCCTGTGTTATGTCCCCTACCCGAACCGATTCACGGGACTCTAGTATAAATCTATCTCTCTCTTTGGATAGTTGCAGCCGTTCACGAATATCTCTCAACTCTTGCAATAAACGTAACCGACGTTCATCACTCGGATCGGCTGCTAAAAACAAGATTTTTACAAGATTATCACTGTTATCCACGCATTGTATAAAGCTTTAATTAGGAATAAGTATACCAAGTACAGCGATTTGAGGTTGTGAACAATATACTGTTTAAGGAACCGCAGAGAACGCAGAGAGCGCAGAGGAAAGAGAAAGATTTTGGTCTGTGCGTGTTTAATTGTAAGTTTAGAGGATGTGCGATCGCCTTTTTGAATTTTTGGTAATTTTCAAATAAGTAAGTCGGTAGGAATATTTGAAACTATGTTAATAAAATTAAATTTTTGGGTGGGTTACAATACGCTTCGGTTAATATTTTTCGATGCAAATTTTAGACTATAAGAGACACGATTTATCGCATTTCTTGCCTTAACCGAACTAAATTAATTGTGCCAGGACTTCCCTAATGGACACTCGGCTTTTCCACCGTTTACTGCTTATCCCTGCAACCCTACTTTTATCTATAACTTTCGAGTTACAGATGGCTAAAACTTCTGTAGAAATGCCAACTGCATCTGCACAGATACCTCTACAAGACCGAACTGAAGCTTTGCGGCTGTACAAAGCAGGTATCCAGCAGTATCGTCAAGGACAATTGCAAAAGGCGTTAGAGACGTTTCAACGAAGCTTAGTCTTGAATAGAGCAAACGGTAAGCCTGAAGATAAAGCTAACATCGTGAACTACATTGGGCAGATATATCACAGTTTGGGACAGGATACAAAGGCAATCTCATTCTATCAGCAAGCGATCGCAGTTTTGAAGCAAGTCGGCGATCAAAGTCAAAATCGCACTAATGAAGGCATTACTCTGAGCAACATTGGGTTAAGTTATCAAAGTCTGGGACAGTATAGCAAAGCATTAAAATTTTATCAGCAAGGGTTAGCAATACTTAAACAAGTCGGCGGTAAAAGTCCGGATAAGCTAGCACGCAATGGTGAAGGCACAACATTAACCTATATCGGCGGACTGTACAAGAGTTTGGGAGAGTATCCGAAAGCACTGCGTTTCTTAGAACAAGGTCTGGCAATTACTAAAGAAGTACGTAACCGTTCTGGTGAGGGAGTTGCTTTGAGAAATATTGGGGAAGTGTACGATGATTTGCAACAATACCCAAAAGCAATTTCATTTTTACAGCCAGCTTTGAAAATTGCGAAACTAGAAGGCGATCGCTTTGAAGAAGCAAGCACTTTGCTTTCTCTGGGGAGAGTTTACAACAACCAGGGAAAGGAAGTCAAAGCATTAAACTCATATCAGCAAGTTCTGACAATTTCGCAAAAATTAGGTTATCGCAGGATAGAAGGTGCAACCCTTCATGAAATGGGGACAGTTTATCAAAATCTCAAGCAGTACCCCAAAGCATTAAAACTTTATCAGCAAGTTCTGGCAATTACTATAGAACAGCAACACCCCCCAGCGGAAGCATTAACCCGCACCAGCTTAGGTAGCACTTTGCTGGAAGCGAATCAAGCTGCTGCTGCGGCAAAAATGCTACTGAGTGCAATTAATATTTGGGAATCTCTGCGACCGGGATTAACTGATGTTTATAAAGTTTCAATCTTTGATACTCAAGCTAAAACTTACCGTCAACTGCAACAAGCTCTGATTGCTCAAGGTAAAATTAATTCAGCTTTAGAAATTGCCGAACGGGGTAGAAGCCAAGCTTTTGTAGAGTTATTAACATCACGGCTATCGCAGAATCCCAAAAATCCACCGACTATTAAACCGCTAACAATCAACCAAATCCAGCTTCTTGCTAAAAAACAAAAAGCTACAATCGTTGAGTATTCGATTATTTCTAATAAACTACTTTATATCTGGGTAGTTCAGCCTACAGGTGTAGTTAGTTTTAAGCAAGTTAACCTCATATCTACACCTTTAACAGAACTTGTTAGCAGCAGTCGTAAATCTCTTGGTCTGAGAGGACGCGGTATACCTACGAATGCAAGCGTAGATGCAGTTCCTCAAGTCAGCAAACTAAAGCAACTGCACAAACTCTTAATTGAACCAATTGCTAAATTATTACCTACAGACCCCAATCAGCGCGTTATTTTCATTCCTCAAAATGAACTATTTCTGGTTCCATTTCCAGCACTCAAAGACCAGAATGATAAGTACTTAATCGAAAAACACACTATACTGACGGCTCCAGCAATACAGGTGCTACAGCTGACAAGTGAAAAACGAGAACGCTTAGGTGGGGGCACTTTTGCGTCCCTACAAGGCAAAGATGCTTTAGTAGTGGGAAATCCAACTATGCCGAGTATTATAACTAAAAGTGGTGAAAAACCGCAGCAGTTAGCCACTTTACCAGGTGCGGAAGTCGAAGCAGTTGAAGTTGCCAAACTCCTCAAAACTAAAGCAATGACTGGAAAAGTTGCAACCAAAGCTTCTATATTGCAACAGATGAACAAAGCGAGAATTATTCATCTAGCAACCCACGGGCTACTAGATGATTTTAAAGGATTGGGTGTACCTGGTGCGATCGCTCTTGCTCCCGACAATACCGGTCAAATCAACGACGGTTTACTCACAGCTGATGAAATTCTCAATCTCAACCTCAATGCTGTATTAGTTGTCCTCAGCGCTTGCGATACTGGGGAGGGACGCATTACCGGTGATGGAGTTGTGGGACTATCTCGCTCATTAATTAGTGCAGGCGCATCCAGTGTTATTGTATCTTTATGGTCAGTGTCAGATGACTCTACAGAATTCTTGATGACTAGATTTTATGAAAATCTGCGGCAAAATCCCGATCAAGCTGTTGCATTGAGAAACGCCATGCTGACAACAATGAAGCAATATTCACGTCCCCTTGATTGGGCTGCATTTACCCTTATTGGTGAACCATGAAAAAGAGGGGGAAAGGGGATTTGACCTCTCTCTTCTGGGCGATCGCAGCCTGCTGCCTTCATAATATCAGGTATGTCTTCATAAAACTGGTCAGCCGTACTAGTTCCGGGGTATGGAATCAGCGCAGTGAAAAACACAAGTTTACGGACAGGACGCTTGCAGGCGACAATGGGGATAACAGCACCAGCCATTGAGTGACCAACTAAGATAATATCGTCTTCGTCTTTGGGAAGCGATCGCAACACTGCATCAGCAAAGTCGGACAAACTAGCAGATGCATCTTCAATTGGCAAATCCATCGTTACTGCTTTGTGTCCCTGCGCTTCCAGTTCCGGAATTAGCAGATTCCAACACCACGCACCTTGACAGGCACCGTGAACTAAACAGAAAATACTCATATAGTAGTGATCGCTGTACTCGCTCTGTTTTATTAATAATTTTGTCAATTAAACCGTAGATGAGTGCTGAGAAAGCACTCATAAAAAAGTCCCGTTTTGAATCACTATCAATTCGTACTCGTCTTGAAACTCTAAAGGCTTTGGAGCAAAATGTAGAAGCAGTAGTGATTACACCTTGCGAGCAGCATTTTGTTTCTCTGCCAGTTATCAATCAACTAAACATCACGCGCTTTGAAAAAATTGTAAATAGCAAGAGCGATCGCTAAAAGTAACACTGCATGAATTAGATTGCCCGCAATATGAAGTACCAGCCCTAATGCCCAAAAAGCAACTAGTAAAACTACAACACCCCAAAGTATGCCCAACATAATTTTTGCTCTTATTAAGATTATTTCTAGGATTCCTATATTTTAATGGGTTCCCTTGACTTAGTTATATTTATCCAAATATGGATTTTTAAAATGAAAATCATCTTCCTAAAGGAAGACAATGACTAAAAACTTATTTCATTCCCTAGATTGATGTTGGGTGAAGTAGTAGCACTTACTTTGTTGATGAGAACAAAGGAAAAAATAAAACCCACATTTAGCACCTACTATGTAGCATGTGGTTATAAAAAAGAATAAAACAATACTTCACATCAGTTCCAAAATACTATTTATGAGCGTTCATAAATTTGTCAGACTTTAGAGGGCGGAATGTAGGATATAAGGTATTGTCAAAACGTGCGATCGCCTAACAATACAGTAGTGGCATTCACCACAATCTGCGCCGAACCTGTGAAAAACGATCGCTCGATTGTTTTCGGTGTATCACTAGCTTGATGGTAGTAAGGAGTACGTAAATTTGCGGTATCTGTGATTAACACTGCACCGACTCCTTGATACCAAAATGGCGCATGATTGCTGCGTAAAGTATCCAGTGTCAGCAAGCCTTTGATGGGAATCGGCAATATTAACACTGGTAGTAAATTTTCTCTTGATGAGTTTTGAAAAGCATTAGGTAAAGC
>JBPCQW010000334.1:0-15490 GCA_050997715.1 Hassallia sp. | reverse complement strand
GGAAAACTTCCTACTTTTGTTGTTTCTCTACGATCTTTTCCTTGTGGCTCATAAGCGTAAGTCCCAGATCCATTGTAGTTAGCTAAGTCAGTTGTAATCGTCTCGCCAAAATGAAATGGTGTCGTTGTTCCTGCACGACAAGCATATTCCCATTCTGCTTCCGAAGGTAGGCGATATTGCTTGTTTGTATGTTTGGAGAGGCGATCGCAGAACTCAACAGCATCGTACCAAGAAACTTGCTCTACTGGTCTGTTGTCTCCTTCAAAATTAGATGGGTCTGCTTTCAAATCAACCTTAACTTTGGGTAGTGCTGCTACTCTTCTCCATTGCGCTTGGGTAACTGGGTATTTACCCATCAAGAATGATTGAACCGTTACTTCACGCTGAGGTTTTTCTTTTCTAAACCCATCGTTCTTGAATTTTTGCACAAGCCTTTCTATTTCTTCATTTTCCGTACCCATCTTAAAAGAGCCAGCAGGAATCTCAACCATATCTAAAGTTATACCATTGCCCAAGTCTTCAGTAAAAAATTTTGCCTGACTAGGACGTTCCCTGGTAATTTCTCCTTGCGAATTTACTGTTACTACTTGAAAATTAAAACTTTGTAGGGAAATAAGTTTAGGGCTGATACTAATAAAAATCTCACGACCTACCACTGCTGTCACTAAGCCTGCTCCTCCTAAACCAGCCCATTTTAAAAACTTTTGTCGGCTTATTACGGCTGGAGTTGTACTATTTTGTTGTCGCCGTAATCTCTCTGCTTCTTCTTGCTGACGTTTCCGATTTTCTGCTTGCTCCCTTTCATCACTTGCTGACTTACCTCCGCTTGATGAACCGATAATCTCAACTTTTGAGAGTATCGGTTCAAAGTTTCGTTGCTGATGCAGAGCAATCCTTCCAATAGCGTCAATTGCATCCAAATCACCACGGGATACAGCTAAAACTCTCACCCATAATTGCTTTGCTAATGATAAATTACCTCTGTTTTCAGCTTGAGAGGCTTGATATTTTAATGGCTCTACATCTCTAAGTGTGGCAGTTTGCTCTAATAAAATAAAATACATTTTATAAGGCGGTTCTGCCTGGAGATAAGGATTTTGTGCCGGCTTTCCATAGCGAGTATTCAGATCGGGAACTTGGTAACGGAAATATTGTGCTAAACGCTCTACTGTGGCACAATTAGCCTCTCCCTGTAGTCGCAATCCTTCTAATAGTGAATGGGTAAATGAGCCATGTTGTAATTCATCAATTTCCCAAGACTTGTGGTTAGCTGTGCAGGAATAAAAGGTGATAACTCCCTGATAGCTTTGTTCACCAATTCCTAATCCGGATCGACTACTTTCATCTCGGCAAGCATCCAAAAACAACACTACATTATCAGCCCCGCTACGGCGCAATCTTTGAGTTACATAATCAACAGAAATTGCTGTATTTTCTACATCACCTGGGTCACTATCTGAGAACATTAAATAATCTTTATCTTTATATCGATTGCCATGACCTGCAAAGAAAAACCATAAATTATCTTCTGGCTTTAATAAAGGAAATTGAATATTCTCAAACTGTGCCCTTAAGAATCGCCGCAAATGACCAAAAGTAGGTTGAGTAGGAATTGGCGGATTGGCTGCAATTGGGGGAGAATCGTCAGTAAACAGAAAAACTTGCTCAAATCTGGCTTCTTCTTGAAACCAAGTTGCCATCACAGAAGCATCTAGCTTGGCAAAGTTTAGCGATCGAAAGTTTTCATAGTGATTAATCCCAATAGCGATCGCCCAATTCCTAACCATATTCAAGTACCAATTATTTCCGCTTAAATTTAAAAGTCATCGCTCCTTTTCCCCCGGCTTTACCACCACCAATCCCAAGCAAGCTGATTTGTCCTTCACCATTGACTTCTACTGAAAGTTCGACCTCATTAAGCTGGATCTTAGAATCGGGTTGGTCAGCTTCATCAAGCATTTCGCGCATTGCTTGCAGAAACCCCTTCATTTCTTGCTTGAGTTTAGTTATCTCTACTTTGCGTCTAGTAATCACTATTTCGTCTTTTTTTCGGCTCACAACTATTTCTTCAGTCGTTTGGGCGCCAAGTAGTCCTCCTCTATCTCCACTACTTCTGGCTCCACTGCTTCTAGTTACATTATCTGTGAATGTTTCAGTAGTTGTGCTTAATGTTTCAGCCGTTTCTTCGGTAATAATCCAGATTGCTTTGGGGGTGGAATTTTCTGCTGACATAAATTTAATTATTTAAATTATTCCTGATTTAATTGGCTTTTACTAAAGCTTACAGCACCGGAGTTCTGGTTTTTAGCTCGGCAACTTTTTGATTCAATTGCATGGCACTACATTATTATTATTCAGTAGTAGTACGTAAACTTTCAATAGCGAAAAACAAATCAGTCAACACCAACCCAGAAATGGCTAAAAATTGGGCGATCGCGATCGGCAACCCGAAACGGGAAGGCGATCGGCATTAACCAATACAACAATCTTCAGCACCTAAACTACACCAAGCTAGATGCCGAAGCTATGGGGGATTGGTTTGAAAAGGAAGTGCGGTTTGACAATTGACTATTGACTCTTGACCAATTTTTGTAAAGACTCGTCATACTTAAAGAGGGAGAACCCTTGAACCACTCCCGGCTATTTAAAGTGTGAAATTGATTAAGCAACAATGAGACGTAAATCTACTGGTAGAACAGTTACCGATTCTAAACCCTCTGCTTTTTCTCCTGCGTTTAATTTCACCACTACGGCGATTTTGGCGGGGGTGTTTATTTTGGGAATTGGGATTGGTATTGCTTTTAGCTCTACAACCACCTTGACTCCATCAAACGTGGCTTCCCGCGAATTTATTGACACCAGAGCGCCAAACCCTGAGATTTGCGTGCAGTATGGAGCTAGTGCTATGGTGATGGACGCTAGACTTTTTGTGACTCTCAACCCGTTTAATGTCTACGTTGCTCAACCGAGTATGCGTCCTGGATGCGTTATCCGCCAAAATAACTGGGCACTTTTAGAGCAACGAAAGCTCGTATCATCGCAGCAGGTGAACGAATGCAAAAATCGCCTGAACACTTTTGGCTTTACGGGTAATTTGGATAGTGAAAAACCTGATATCAGGTGTATTTACCAAAACGAAGCTGCTCAAAACTTCTTTATCAATCAACCAGGAGCAGTCTCACAACCACAGGAAACGGACAGATTCTAAAAACAAAAAGAAGGAAGAAGGAAGAATTTTGGGATTCTTCACTCTTCACTTTACTCAAGATAACTCGCTTACCTATTGGAGTTGGGAAAGGGTTGACCAAACTCAAATACCCCAGAATTAGGAACATTGGCTGGATAGTTGGGGACGGTTTGCACAGGAAAACCGGGGGCACCGACACTAAGAGGAGCGTCATTAAAATTACCAGGCTGATTTGGGAAACTTGCTGGGGGAAGAACAGAACCAGGTTGTTGAGTAGGGTTGTTAGAATTCAGCGGGGGTACTGTTACTAAAGGTATTTGTGAGTTGTTATAGTTAGTGGATGGTAAGTTGCTCGGCGATGGATAGTTATAGTTAGTGGGTGGTAGGTTGCTCGGCGATGGATAGTTATAGTTGCTTGGTGGTAAGTTACTTGGTGGTAGGTTGCTCGGCGATGGATAGTTATAGTTGCTTGGTGGTAAGTTACTTGGTGGTAGGTTGCTAGGCGGTGGATAGTTGTAGTTGCTTGGTGGTAAATTGCTAGGCGGTGGATAGTTATAGTTAGTGGGTGGTAAGTTACTTGGTGGTGGATAGTTTCCCTGTTGAGAATATGTACCACCAGCAATCAAAGGACGTAAAACCCAGCGAGTGGTATTTTGCACGGAAACGGGTTGCAGTTGTACCTGATTTGGATCTAAAGAAGTCCCTGGTGCTAAATCTAAAACAATGCGAGTTACATTTGCGTTTAATTGGGAAACGCGAATTTTTTGAATTGCTCCTGAATAATTTTGTTGGGTGGCTACAGAGCCTAATTTGGTATCAGGCAAATCTACAACCATGCGTGGGGGTTGGGCAAGATAAAAGTAGCGCGGTGTTGTACCTGCTGAAAGATTAATTTCTAGTTGAAAAGCTTCTGGGTAAAAACGCCAATCTTCTAGCCTTGCTGCTGGTGCTGCTATACTGCTATTAGTTTCGAGAGAAATTGCTGCGTACAAGCCAAACAAACTCACTTTAAAAAGTTGCTTGCACCAGGGAAAAAATTGCTTACTCCTCAACACCATTATCATTATTTGTGTCCTTTGTCTTTTGTTTGCAGTGTGGCTGTAAATTTAATCGTTTTAGAAATATCTTTCACGGTTATTTGACCTGCAAGATTATTTTTATCTAACATGTGAAAGCGATCGCTGCCGATCGAGAGCAGCCTTGAGATTACTTTCTCCATAAATGCTGATAGCTTTAAGCAACACCATAACTGCAACAATTGTCAAGGCATAAAGGGCTAAAGATTTCCATTTCACATGTTTCATAGGGAATCGGGAGTGGGGAGTGGGGAGTGGGGAGTGGGGAGTGGGGAGTGGGGAATGGGGGAGAAAGAAGAATTATTTTCCTTGTCCCCCTTGTCCCCCTTGTCCCCTTGTCTCCCCACCTTCCCATCCTCCTATCCTCTAACTGCTGATTCGTGAGTGTTAGCATCAGCAAGGACTGAGGCTAAGTGAGAGGTAACTTGACTGTAACGACGGGTAATCAAAAGTGAGGAACGACACTGAATCGCTAATTCGTCTGTATAACGTCCGAGGGTTTGGCGTTCAATACCCCAAGCACGGCTAGTACCTGCAATAGTCAGGTCTACCCCTTCTGAGGCTTTGACTACGGCTTGGATTGGCTCGGAGGCTTCAATGATTTGAATGTCAATGCGATCGCGTACACTTTGAGGCAATTGCTGCATCATTTTGTGCAACTCGTAGCTCATTTCATTTTTGACGCGATTTTCTGAGACTACCTGTAAAATCTTTAACAGACAAGTATCACGATTTATAAGCAATCTCAACGCAAGTATCAGTGCTAAATCATCGTGGATATTTGCAGAATAGGGCACCAACAAATTTTCTAAGCGCTTTTTGCCTCTGTCTATAAACACTGCTACATCAACCGGCGCAGTAGTCAGAATTTGACCAACTCGCCCGCCTAAGCGATTATTACTAAAAGCTGGGCGATGCCATCCGACTAAAATTAAATCAGCAGGTTCAAGCTCGGCTATCTCTGCTGTTTCTCGTGCAACGTTACTGGATATGCGAATTATCGGATGTACGTAAGAGCGTGTAGACGGCGGCTCTAAGGTATCAATTAATTCTTCTATCTGTTGCCGACGTTCTTCGATTAATCGATTTGCTTCAACTGGGGTACTTTCAAAGGCATAATCTTCTGAAAGTTCTATCAAACTGAGAGGATGAACAACTGTCGGTTGTTGGTTGTTGAGTGCGATCGCTACTGCTAACTGTACTAAACCTTTTTGTGTACTCGGATTCGCTACTGGTACTAAAATTCGGTAGATTTGACCGTAATCTTGAGTTGCAATATCTCTACTCGCTTCTGGTTCAACTTCTTTTTCAACCACATCTAGTCCGATTAGCCGTGTCGGATATATCCACTCTAACAGGGGCGAGGTCATAAATGTGGTTACTAACGCCACTATCACTAGCATGGTAAAGAGTAACGGCGTAATTACTCCCAACGACAAACCAATATTTAATACTATCAGTTCAGTTAAACCGCGAGTATTCATTAACCAACCGAGCGCTGAGGCTTCACGTTTTTCAATTCCTGAGAAGCGAGCTGCTATATAAGTACCCAGGTATTTTCCGGCGATCGCCACAAATAGAACCAATCCACATAATAACCACAATTCCGGACGGTTAACTAAGCCGATTTCGGTCCGCAGTCCACTGTAGGCGAAAAATACTGGTAGCAGAAATATCAACACGAAATCTTCAGTTTTCCCCGCTATTTCCCGCACCAAACCAGCATTTTTGGGCATTATCGTCCCCAGTAAAAATGCTCCAAAAATCAAGTGAATACCAATTATTTCGGTAATCAAAGCGGAAGCAAGCACGGACAGGTAAATTACAGCCAGAAGTAATTGGTTCAGGCGTCTTGTGCGACGGTAGTAAATAGCGAGACGTTGTAGAAAACTTCGTCCTACCGTCAGCATAAACCCCATGTAAAGCAAGCTGGCAATAATTGTGTGCCTAGCATCGATACTACCTTCTCTAGCTACAGCGATTCCTAGTGCTAACAAACACCAAGCGATCAAATCATTCACAGCGGCAGAAGTTAGTGCCAAAGTTCCCAAGTACGTTGCCTGTAAGTTTTTCTCAGTAATTATTCTGCCAATAACTGGAAATGCTGTAATTGATGTTGCCGATGCCAAAAACAGTGCAAAAGCACTAAATGAAACATTGCCATGAGAAAGCAACGGATACAGTAACAAAGCTAATAAAATTGCTAAGGCAAATGGGATCAACACTGAGGTGATAGCAGTTGAAATCGCTACATTAATTTTAACTTTTAGGTACTTTGGATCTAACTCCAACCCAATCAGAAACATGAAAAATATCAGTCCCACCTGAGATAAAACATTTAGAAAGGGAACAGTTTCCGGTGGGAACAGGGTAGCGGCTAAATTAGGAGCAACCCAACCAAATAATGAGGGTCCCAGCATAATGCCGGCAACAATCTCACCAATTACCAGGGGTTGCCTAATCCATCGGAATGCCAATCCTATTAAGCGTGACATTCCAATTACAATTAGCACCTCAATCAAAACGAGAATAACTGTGTCAATATGCATAGTTTCCTCTACATCCACTAGCCGATGTCCCTTTGATGATTCTTCAAAGGAGCTGAATATGTCAATGTATTTGAAGATAACTAAGATTTATTGGTAAAATATTTTATTGTTAATTATTATGACTATTGGATTATATAAGCGGAAAATACTAGTCTTTTCCGCAAGTATGCGTAGATAAAAAAGATAGGCAATGCCTATCAGCAAAATAATGCTCACAACTGAGTTTTTACTTAGAGTGAACCATCAAAAGAAATGGTTTTATCCGTGTGATTACTATCACTTAGGTACACAAACGATCGCTATTGCTCAAGAGTAAGGAAGGCATTATGCTAAGGCTCGGTATTAAAAACGATGTTAGCTGGCAATTGTTTGGCAATTATAGGTAGCGATCGCTTCCCAATTCATGACATCTTCTAACAAAGTTTGATAACCTTGGGTATTGGGGTGAAGTCCATCTTGACTTACACGTTTACGTCTCCAATTTTCACTGTGTCCCATCCAACGCTCAAAAATATCAAGATAGGGAATCCGTCTTTTACTGCAAGCGATGCGAGTAGCTTCTTTGTAGCGATACTGATCCGCGTGATTATAATATAAACAATCCAAAAATGGCATCTTGGCTTCATCGACTGGCACCATCCCTACAAATAAGACGGGACACAGTTGCTGTGCTTGTTCAAGCAAAGAAGCGATTTCTGATTCAAACACGGCAAAATCTGTATAGTTGCGTCCATCACGACGTGCCAACCGTCCTGAATCATTCACTCCGACTGAGAGAATAATCAAGTCGGGGACGCGGTTTCGCAATTCTCCCCGATGGCGGAATTCAATTTCGAGTCTTTGTGCTACTTGTTGAGTGCGATCGCCTCGCACTCCCAAATTATAAACAATATGACCCGCACTATCCGGCGACATCCACGACCGGCGCAATCGCTCAACCCAGCCTCCCCCTTCTGGATCGCCAAATCCGTAAACTAAGCTATCTCCTAGTGCGACAATCTTTAAAGGCTGACATTGAGTTGGTCTTGATAGTTGCATTGAGGAAGAAGCTACAAGTGTGTGCATTTAAAAAGAATGTATTTTATATCTTTAAAAGATTCTATACATTTCTACACCATTTATGAGTAACTAATTTTTGCTTTACTTAGGGCATAGACGAGGCAGAGGGGAAAGGAGCAGGGAGCGGAGGGGAGAAGAAGGTTTTTTTTAAATCACTCTTTTTTGACTCGTTCCCAGTCTCAAACTGGGAATGCTTTACGGCAGGCTCTGCCTCCAAATTTTATAGGAGGCAGAGCCTCCCTTATTACATTACAAGGCTCTTGCCTTGTAACGAGATTGTCCCCCTTGTCCCCCATCCCCCACTCCCCAGTCCCCTTTAAAGCACCATAGCGTAAGCTTTTTCATACTCATCGGTGATAGATTCGACGCTAAAGCGGCTAACAACATACTCCCGACAAGTATGCCGATCTATTTTCATCGCATCTGCAACAACTTCAATCATTTTTTATCGAGAGTGACAAACAAACCCAGTTTTGCCGTCAGCAATGACTTCTGGTACTGAACCTAACCCTATAGCAATACGCTGAATAATTACCTGCAATAAATAGTAATATAATATCCGTAATTGAACACTTGAGGATATTAAGTATAGTGTCAATGCTGATACATTTATATTTAAAGTGAAAAGATGAAAATAACAATGTTTATAAAAGCATAAAATCTATTATTTACTGACTTTTTTATTTGATAAAAAGGTGTAGGGCGATCGCGTGCTATTCACCCAAAATTAAGTAATGTGTGACAAATATGGGCATTACCGACAACAACATATTTAGTTAATTTTTGTATTATTTCTTTGATTTTTTTTAGACAAATTGACTGTATTATACTGATCAAAGCTTTTTAATGTAAGTTATTGATTATCTAATCTAACTGCTTCTTTGCTTATGCCTGATAGAGAATCGAATTTATAGCGTTTCGGGAATTGCATCCAATACATGGAGGTTAGAGACCAAGATTTAACGTCAGAACATTGTTCGTTGTGGTGTATTTGATTCTTTAGGAGAAATGTACTATGAAGAAAAAATTTTGATTTTTGTAAATAAATCTGTATGCGTTCCTTTTAAGTGATATCCTAGCCCTACGCTTTTGGGAAAGCTGAAAATATATTTAAGAATCTTTACATATTACAACTGTCTACTTAACTTGAAAGTCCGTTGTAATTTGTACAATGCAGCTGTGACGTGGATATTGTCCAACTTGGGCTTCGTTAAAGACATTCATGAGCATTTCGACTTCTGTGTTGAGCGATCTGCTACAGACGCTACCTCACGTGCGACCCCAGTTATATTTCAAAGCTTCTCTAACAGCGCTCTCCCATGCGATGGAAGATCAGGTTTTGGCGGCAACTTTAGACCAACCTTTGGTGATTGCGAGCTTCCAACGAGAGAGATTTTACCGCCAAGAAGCTCATCGATATCAGCGACTTGCCGATCGCAGCAATCAAGTATACGTGTTAGCCGCACCAGAAACGGATTTCACTAATAGCTCGGAATACTACGAAAAAATCGCCTTTGAGCAAGAAGATGGCTTAAGTCACGAATGGCATTTGGTGGTGATTGCCCAAAACTATGCAACTTGCTTGGTCTGCCGAGAAAGCCTAGGCTCTCTGACTAAAAATAAGCCGATGCCAGAATTGAACGTTGGTTTGGATATGGAGACAGCGCGAAGATTTGAAGGGATTTGGACTAGTGAGCGAGAAGTGAGCCTAAAAGCTGCTCAATTGCTATTAGATAGAATTATCGTTTACAGACCAGAATTGGCAACCAAAGTTGACCAGGCACGGCAGAGATTTGGCATAGGGGAGCAAAACGGTAACAGAGGGGTGACTCAGGATTTGCTGTCAAGCTACTCAAAAGTAGAGGAAATACCTTTAGATTTTTGTGACATTGACACTGACCCGTTTGTGCAGCGTTTGGTGACTTACTTGCAAGCTAGTCAGTATAAATTGCACAAGGCTTATCGTTCAATTGCCGCTCAAGCACGCAAAGAGCGCTTGATCAATTCAATTACCACCGCAATTAGGCGATCGCTTAATCCTCAAGAAGTTCTCCAAGTAGCAGTGCAAGAACTAGGACAACATCTAGAAGCTTCGAGGTGTTTAATTTACCGCGCTCAAGCTATAGATGCAAGCGCGAAAATAGAACACGAGTTTTTGAGTCCTGGTATTTTATCTGTTGTCGGGCAAACTTGGCATTTAGAGAATAATCCTTTATTTCAGGCGATCATACAACAGGGTGAGGGTATCAGTGTTGTCAATACTCTCAATGATGATCGCATTAACAGTGATTCTGAACTTTCTTTAATAGCCAAAAAGTTTGCGATTCGTTCAATGCTGATGGAACCAGTATTATTTCAAGGACGATTATTGGGCATAGTCGAGTTACACTATTGCAGTTTGCCTCCCCATCAGTGGCAACCTGGAGAATTGGATTTAGTCAAAGCGATCGCCACCCAAGTTGGTTCGGCTCTTATTCAAGCTGAAGCTTATGCTAACCTAGAAGACCTCAATCAACAGCTTGAAGCCCTCGACCGCACCCGCAGCAACCTCATAGCCATCACCGGACACGAACTCCGCACTCCCTTATCTACAATTCAGGTGTGCTTGGAAAGCCTAGCGAGCGAACCGGATATGCCTTTAGAACTGCAACAAGTAATGCTGAGTACCGCTTTAACTGACTCCGAACGAATGCGAAAACTGGTGCAAGATTTCTTAACACTTTCCAACTTAGAAAGTGGTCGGGTACAATGGCATCCAGAATCTTTGACGATAGAAGAGTGCGTGGAACTAGCAATTAGCCGCTTTCGCACTCGCTCGAAGACAGAAAAGCAGCCAAAAATCAAGAGTAAAATTGCCCCAAATTTACCTTTGATCCGAGCAGACGGCGATTGGTTAGTGGAGGTACTAGCAAAAATCGTCGATAACGCTTGTAAATTTACACCTCCACAAGGAGAAATCACCATTAAGGCGACTCGCAACAGCGATCAAATGCTTGAGGTGACTATAGCTGATACTGGACGCGGTATTGAGCCGAATCGCTTAGAAGTAGTTTTTGACCGCTTTTATCAAGAAGAGGGAGCGCTGCGACGTACAACAGGCGGCACTGGTTTAGGACTAGCAATATGTCGTCAAATTGTCAATGGTTGGGGTGGAGAAATTTGGGCTTCCTCAACTGGCAAAGACAAAGGCAGTCAGTTTCACTTCACCATCCCGATTGTCAGTCAAAAAAGTGAGGAGTTGAAAATGGGGCATGGGTAATGGGGCAGGGGGCAGGGGGCAGGGGGAGTTTGTCTTTTTATCTGCCTCCCCATCCCCCCATGCCCAACAATTAACAAAGAACTGTTACAGTCTATAACGCGATCGCAACATGACCCAGGTTGCAGTGTTACGATGCCGTAAAAACGTTGAGTGGCAACTTTATGGCAGAAAAACTATCTGGACAAACTCCCATATTCGGTGGCAGCACTGGCGGTTTGCTTACAAAAGCATACGAAGAAGAAATGTACGCTATCACCTGGACTAGCCCCAAAGAGCAAGTGTTTGAAATGCCTACCGCTGGCTCTGCTATCATGCGTCAAGGCGAAAACCTGCTGCACTTAGCTCGTAAGGAATACTGCATCGCTTTCGGCGGTCAACTCCGGAAATTCAAAATCACTGATTATAAAATTTACCGGATTTATCCCAACGGCGAAACTCAATACCTGCACCCAGCTGATGGTGTCTTCCCTGAAAAGGTAAACCCAGGTCGCGAGAAAGTGGGCTATGTAGCACGCAATATCGGCAACAACCCCAGTGCAGCAAAAGTTAAGTTCAGCGGTAAATTTCCTTACGATGTATAGGGAATAGGGACTGGGGACTGGGGACTGGGTAAGAAAGAAGAATATTTCTCCCCCTGCTCCCTGCTCCCTGCTCCCTGCTACAGTGCCCATTGCCCCATACCCTAAATTATGATTTTTCCTGATTTTGCCGAATTTCAAGAGCTAGTTAAACAAGGTAATTTTGTTCCGGTGTATCAGGAATGGGTAGCAGACCTGGATACGCCCGTATCTGCTTGGTATAAAGTATGCGCTGGTCAGCCTTATAGCTTTTTGTTGGAATCGGTTGAAGGTGGGGAAAAATTAGCACGCTATAGTTTACTGGGTTGCGATCCGTTGTGGATTTTGGCAGCAGAAGGAAACCGCACCACTCAGACGCATCGGGATGGTTCGCAAGTTGTTTTTGAAGGCGATCCTTTTGCAGCTTTAAGTAAATGTCTGGAACCTTTTGTGCCAGTAAAGTTACCACAGTTACCGCCAGGAATTGGCGGTTTGTTTGGTTTTTGGGGTTATGAATTAATTAATTGGATTGAGCCGCGCGTGCCAATTCATGCCCAAGATGACCGTAATATTCCGGATGGGTTATGGATGCAGATAGACCATCTGTTGATTTTCGATCAGGTGAAGCGGAAAATTTGGGCAGTTGCTTATGCTGATTTACGTGAAGAAAAAGTAGATTTACAAGCAGCATATCAACAAGCGTGCGATCGCGTCACCCAGATGGTAGACAAGCTATCTCTACCCCTATCGCCGCAAAACACCATCTTAGAATGGACACCACCAGGTAGTAGAGGAGCGGGAGAGAGGGGGAGCGGGGGAGCGTCTGAGTATACGAGCAACTTCACGCGAGAAGAATTTTGCGCCCAGGTTGAAAAAGCAAAGTATTATATCAAAGCGGGTGACATTTTTCAAGTAGTTGTTTCTCAGAGATTATCAACAGAATACACTGGCGATCCTTTCGCGCTTTATCGTTCTCTGCGGCAAATTAATCCTTCCCCTTACATGTCTTACTTTCACTTCCAAGATTGGCAAATCATCGGTTCCAGCCCAGAAGTGATGGTGAAAGCAGAACGCGATGCAGATAATGAGATAATCGCCACAGTCCGTCCGATCGCCGGAACCCGTCCACGAGGGAAAACAACCCAGGAAGATGCAGCTTTAGCCGCAGATTTGCTACAAGACCCCAAGGAACTCGCTGAACATGTCATGCTGGTAGATTTAGGGCGCAACGATTTAGGGCGAGTGTGCGAAAGCGGTAGTGTGAGAGTTGATGAATTAATGATGGTAGAAAAATACTCTCATGTTATGCATATTGTCAGTAATGTTGTGGGTAAACTAGCATCGGGTAAAAGTGCCTGGAATTTGCTCAAGGCTTGCTTTCCAGCGGGTACAGTCAGCGGCGCACCCAAAATAAGGGCAATGGAAATTATACACGAATTAGAACCGTGTCGGCGGGGTGTATATTCTGGCGTGTATGGATATTACGATTTTGAAGGACAATTAAATAGTGCGATCGCTATCCGGACAATGGTACTGCATGATGGTAAAGTCACCGTGCAAGCTGGCGCAGGTATGGTAGCTGATTCGGAACCAGAAAAAGAGTATGAAGAAACGTTAAATAAAGCACGGGGGCTTTTAGAAGCGATTCGCTGCTTGCGGTGACGAACTAAAGATATCGTTAGAATAGATGCCAAGCGCAGCAGGAAGGTGGAAAAGCAATGACTACAGTTATTAATAGACCTTCATCATTACTTGGTAGCATCAAAGTTGAAAAAGTAGATAAATTCAGCCTGTTCAAATTTAATGATGAACTCCAAGTACGGATGGAAGAACTTTTAGAGCGTAAAAAGGCTGACTTGCTGACTCAAGATGAAGTCATGGAACTCGAAGCAATTGGAGAATTAGACCGGATATTTACCCATATCAATGCCATGTTAGTAGCTCATTCATGACCATTGATGAGAATACCCGTGAATTCGTGCGGAAACGAGCAAATTACTTATGCGAGTATTGCCACTCTCCAGAGCGCATTTGTACAACTAGATTCACCATAGACCATCTGATACCCAAGTCTTTAGGTGGTTCTGATGAGCCTGATAATTTAGCCTTGGCTTGTCGTCGTTGTAATGAGCGTCGCTACAACTTTTTAGCAGGATTTGACCCAGAGACTCAAGCGACAGTTGCTTTATTTAATCCTCGTCAGCAACTTTGGTCAGAGCATTTCATGTGGACAGCAGACGCTAGAATTATTTTAGGAATTACTCCCATAGGTCGAGCTAGTTGTAATCGCCTTGACCTTAATGATGAACGCTATCAAGAGGATGATTCGATTCAAAGTGCGCGAGGTTTTTGGGTAAAAGCTGGCTTGCATCCTCCTGAGGAAGACTCGCGTAAGTCATCACCAGCGTAATAACAATAATAATTTGAACAGACCTAACCACCCTGCTTACTTATTATTTTGTAAAGTGCGATCGCTATTCGGACAATGGTAGTTCATGATAATACAGTAACCGTGCAAGCTGGCGCCGGTATGGTAGCTGATTCCCAGCCGGAGAAAGAGTATGAAGAAACGTTAAATAAAGCGCGGGGGCTTTTAGAAGCGATTCGCTGCTTGCGGTGAAGTTCCCTCAATCTCCCTCCGCTTTTCGTGGAGGGGAGTTAGAAAACTTTCATTTGACTGCCAACTATTACAATAGATACCAAAGGGCGTAAAAGTTGTAGAGATAAAAATAAAACTATGAGTATTGTTATCTCTGATGAAGTTTTACAAACAATCCAGATGTCGGACGCTGAATTACTTCAAGAAATGGCAATCATGCTCTTTCAAAAAGAACGTTTTACTCTAGGACAAGCGAGTAATTTTGCTCTTATGAATCAACTTGAATTTCAGCGCTTACTAGCTAGCCGCCAAATTTCTCTTCACTATGATATTACTGAACTTAGGGAAGATGTGAAAAGTTTGTCAGCCAATAATTGGCAATGATTATTGTCAGCAACACATCACCTATCAGCAACCTAGCTGCTATTGGACAGTTAGCTTTGTTGCAGCAACTCTATGGTAATGTGATTATTCCACCGGCAGTATATCAGGAAATTCTCGATTCTGGTGCTACAGACCCAGGTACTTTGGCTGTTCAAACTCTTAATTGGATTCAAATTATACCGATAAAAAATATGGCTCTGCTTCACACTCTACAAACAAATCTAGATCCAGGTGAAGCTGAAGCGATCGCTCTTGCTATTGAGTTAAATGCTGATCGACTGATTATCGATGAACGAAGAGGCAGGAATGAGGCAATTCAGGCTGGTTTGCGAGTCACAGGACTATTGGGAATTTTAATAGCAGCTAAAAAACAAGGGTTTGTCCCATTAGTACAACCAATATTAGATGATTTAATTGCCAACGGTTTTTGGATTCGTGAACAGTTATATGCAGAAGTTTTATTGTTAGCAGGAGAATAGCGATCGCAAAGAGTGAAATTTGGGAAAAGTGCGATCGCATCTCGACAAAGTTTACCTGCTGACTTTTATCGCTTTGGTGTATGCCGAGTTTTTGGTTCTAACTGCGGTATTATAAAACACTATGTAGGCGGGGTGTATATTCTGGTGTATATGGATATTACGATTTTGAAGGACAGTTAAATAGTGCGATCGCTATCCGGACAATGGTAGTCCATGATGGTAAAGTCACCGTGCAAGCTGGCGCCGGTATGGTAGCTGATTCCGAGCCAGAGAAAGAGTATGAAGAAACGTTAAATAAGGCACGGGGGCTTTTAGAGGCAATTCGCTGCTTGAGGTAAAGT
>JBPCQW010000295.1:0-6528 GCA_050997715.1 Hassallia sp. | reverse complement strand
GTGGATTATACAGCTATGCACCCAATCTTGACCTTCCCAGCCTACATGAAGGATTTGGTAATGGTCGCGTTCTGTATCAAAAATTTTCTCAACCTCTATATCCCCGTAAGCAGGTTTTTGCTTGCCGTATTCCGAAAGCATCTGCTGTACAAGTTGGCGGTATTGTGCTAGTTTTTCCATTCAGCAATTACCTCATGCTCTATATCATAAATAATCATCTTGACTTGATTTTCTAGCACCATTTCCTTGGGAAAATCAAGCTGAAAAAAAGTTTTGTAAGTTGTCAGAGGCACTGCTAAATATAAAATACGTTCTGGCTCTCTACGTCTTAATGCCCCTCGATAATTGATAAATTGACCTAATGCTGTATGAAATTCTGAGATTGCAGACGATCTCTCTAAAAAGCTTTTGACTTCCACAGCAATTTTTTCTCCTTCCCGTTCTGCTGCAATTAGCTTTTCTGCTGCCAAATCAATTGACATATTTACACCACCCACACTGAATGATAATGGGTCGTGAGTTATCTGCCAACCGTCTTTTTGTAGAGCTTTTTTGACAACTTCATGAAAGACATCTTTGGCAGACATATTTATTCATAATAATATTGGTTGCTTTCATACTACCTCGATACTAAGAGGCAGAGCCTCTAGATGTCCATTCCCACGCAGAGCATGGGAACGAGACTCCGAGGTTTGTCTAATTCCTAACTCTCACCTTTGCTGCTAAATCCGCCGGCTTTAGATGTTCGTAATGCTCAAAGGGTTGATGAATCCAAGGGTTATCAGCTAAATAATCAACGTAGTAATCGGGAACGATCGCAGAACATGCTTTATACCAAAGTACAGCGGTGCGAATTTCCTCAATTGGGAATTCATCATTTTCCTTTAACCAAGGAATAGTTTCTTGCAGCGTCACACCTGAATCTACCAAATCATCTACTAAAAGAATCCGCGAACCTAACTTTTCGCTAGTCATCGTCATGTGACGCGAGAAAATCAAATTATCTCTTTCTTGCTTGCCAGAACCACTGTAAGATGATGTTGCTAATATTGCTAATGGCTGCTCGTATATACGGGAAATTATATCTCCTATCCTGAGTCCCCCTCTAGCAAGGCAGACAATTTGGTTAAATTCCCAACCAGATTGATAAATTTGAGCAGCCAGTTGTTCAATTTTCTGGTGATAATCTGACCAAGAAAAGTAAAGGTCTGGCATAAAGAATATAATTTATAGCTAAAACATACATAGCAAACTTTATATTTTAATACGATCGCTGCATTTTATGAACAATTCTGATGCTGATGGATATCCCCAAAAGACTCTTGAAGGCGAAAAGCTCAATTTAAGCACTAAATTGGCTTATGGTGCCGGCGATTTGGGACCGGCAATTACTGCGAATATATCGATATTTTTTTTGCTGGTTTTCTTTACCAATGTTGCTGGTATTCCTGCGGGGTTAGCAGGTAGCATTTTGATGATTGGCAAAATTTGGGATGGGATTAACGATCCGATTGTCGGAATGCTAACTGACAAAACTAAATCTCGTCGTTGGGGTCGTCGTCTTCCTTGGATTTTGTATGGAGCGATTCCCTTTGGATTTTTCTTTTTCTTGCAGTGGATTGTACCGCATTTTGGTGCGGATCGGAATGCCAATATTTGGGGATTGTTTTGGTATTACGTAGGGATAGGCATTTTATCGCAATCGTTTTATACTGTTGTCAACTTGCCTTATACGGCAATGACTCCAGAATTAACTCAAGATTACGACGAACGCACCAGCCTTAACAGCTTTCGCTTTACTTTTTCGATTGGTGGTAGCATTGCGTCGTTGATTTTGTCGAAAATTATTTTTTCTCAGGTTAGCGATCGCCCTTCACAATATCTGGTTTTAGCGGCAGTTTGTGGCGTAGTCTCGATTTTATCATTGTATTGGTGCGTTTATGGAACACGCGATCGCGTTCTCGCTTTTGAAGCAAAACGCAACCAATCTGAAGAACCACCATCTTTATCTTTCAAAAAACAGCTAAAAATCGTCTTTAACAACCGACCTTTTT
The DNA here is from genome assembly GCA_050997715.1 of Hassallia sp. Taxonomy (GTDB): domain Bacteria; phylum Cyanobacteriota; class Cyanobacteriia; order Cyanobacteriales; family Nostocaceae; genus Hassallia. The sequence continues at coordinate 4,474 of JBPCQW010000295.1, read as the reverse complement.
TATTTGTTATCGGTATATACCTTTTTTCTTGGTTAGGTGTACAAATAACGGCAAGTATTATTCCCTACTTCGTTGTCAACTGTATGCGTCTCGCTGAATCAGATGTACCCACAGTGATGATTGGGGTACAAGGAACCGCTTTATTAATGCTATTTGTCTGGAGTGCTTTGAGTAAGCGAATCGGCAAAAAAGCTGTTTATTTTATGGGGATGATTTTATGGATCATGGCAGCCGGTGGACTATTTTTCTTAAAACCCGGTCAATTAGGTTTAATGTACCTTCTGGCAGCAATGGCAGGTTGTGGGGTTTCCACTGCTTACTTAGTCCCTTGGTCAATGATACCAGATGTCATAGAATTAGATGAACTCGAAACCGGACAACGCCGCGAAGGGATTTTTTATGGCTTTATGGTTTTGCTACAAAAGTTCGGTTTAGCATTTGGGTTGTTTATAGTCGGAAACGCTTTGCAAGCATCGGGTTTTAAAGAAAGTGTTGCAGGGCAAAATACACTACCCATACAACCAGAATCAGCATTAAATGCTATCAGAATTGCTGTTGGTCCCATACCTGTTATTTGTTTGATTTGTGGCTTAATTTTGACTTATTTTTACCCAATTACTCGTGAAAAACACGCAGAAATTATGCTCAGACTCAAAGAACGTAAGAATAAGTAGGTAGATATTAATGACTAATAGACATCTCCCGAAATTAATAAAACACCCCTCTCCAAACCTCTCCCCGAAACGGAGAGAGGCTTTAATCCGTGATATTTGTGTGTAAATTTAGAGGTTATAAATTTTTTCGGAAATGACTAAATCCGTTATCAATCCCGAATATTGGGAACAGCGCTATCAAGAGAAACGCGATCGCTGGGATATCAAACAAGCTGCACCACCTTTCGCAACTCTTTTACAATCGACAACAGCACCCTCACCCGGTCGCATTGCGGTGTTAGGCTGCGGTCGAGGTTATGATGCTTTGCTATTTGCCGCACATCAATTTGAAGTCATCGGATTTGACTTTGCAGAATCGGCAATAAAAGAAGCGATCGCTTTGGCTGAAGCTTCTCAAAGTTCAGCTAAATTCCTACAGCGGGACATCTTCGATTTGCCAGCAGAGTATGAAAATTATTTCGATTACGTACTCGAACACACTTGTTTTTGTGCGATAGATCCATCGCAGCGTCCAGATTACGTGCAACTTGCAAAATCAATTTTAAAGCCGCAAGGACAACTAATTGGGTTATTTTTCACACATAATCGACCTGGAGGACCACCCTTTGGTATGACTCCAGAGGAAATTCGCCACTACTTTCAGACAGATTTTCAAATTCTTTCTTTGATACCAGCAACGAATTCTATACGCGATCGTCAGGGAGAAGAACATCTAGGACGGTTTACTGTTGTCAAGAATTAAACGAAGTAGTCAGGAGTCAGAAGGGCATTGAATCGATTGGTGTAATACACGGAAAATTTCCTTATATTAAATAGTTAGACCGGGAAGAGACACGCATCAACCTTATGAACGTATACCACTGGAGTTGCCCATGATCCGACCTACGACACCCGACGATTCGGCGGCGCTTATCGCGCTGACCGTGGCGGCAGAGATGTTCCCTGCGAACGAAACCGAGGCGCTGGAGAAAGTGCTGGCGGACTACTTCGGCGGCAACATCGACGAAGGTCATGTGTGGGTCACGGACGAGGAGGACGGTGAGCCGTGCGGGGTCGCCTACTATGCGCCAGATATGATGGCGGATCGGACGTGGCATTTGTACATGATCGCTGTGCGACCCGACTATCAGAGACGGGGGCGCGGAGCGGCGCTGCTGCGGCATGTGGAAAACGCATTGCGGACGAGCGGTCAGCGGCTGTTGTTGGTCGAAACGTCGGGGCTGCCGAGCTACCAGCACGCACAGGCGTTCTACACGAAGTGCGGCTACGAAAAGGAGGCTCGCATCCGCGACTTCTACGCGGCAGGAGATGATAAGGTTGTATTTCGCAAAGCGTTGAACGCGAACTAATAAACACTCCTATTTTTGTAACGATACATACACCCCTATTTACAGCCAACGGTCAATTTTACTTAAAAATCACTAAAAACGGCTTTCCAGACCATCTTGCCGTTTTGAGAAGGTATCTCGACTCAATACCAGAAGGACTTGCTCGTGAATTCTGTTGTATGAAGATTGAAACTCCACCCACCTAAAAATCAATTCTCCCGACTCCTGACTTTTTTTATATATTTCCCAAAAGGTACGGATAAACCTACCATCTGGCTTATGCATTGATAGAAGAGTAATGTTACTTATAAAGTAAAGATAAGTAAAGAAACTTAAAATAGATGGCAAATCTAAACGTACAAGAAATTTCCAGTCAGTTAGAAAGTGAGAATTTACGCGATCGCATGGTAGCGCTTGCCAATTTGCGTCATGTATCTAATGAAGACGCAGTACCTTTAATTAAAAAGGTGTTAGATGATGAATCTTTGCAACTCCGCTCAATGGCAGTATTTGCCTTAGGAGTTAAACCGACAGAAGAATGTTACGCCATTTTGGTAAGAATTTTAGAATCTGACCCAGATTATGGTATACGCGCTGATGCCGCTGGAGCGTTAGGATATTTAGGTGATATTAGAGCATTTGAGCCGTTGTCACGAGCATTTTACGAAGATACCGATTGGCTAGTACGCTTTAGTGCAGCGGTTTCTTTAGGTAATATTAAAGACCCCCGCGCTCATGATGTACTGATTCAGGCATTGAAGAGCGAAGAAGTAGTAATCCAACAAGCAGCGATCGCTGCATTGGGAGAAATTAAAGACCTTGAATCAGTAGATCATATCCTGCGCTTTGCCCAATCTTCTGATTGGTTAGTACGTCAACGTCTCGCAGAAGCCTTAGGTAATCTTCCCAGTGCCAAGACGGTTTCCGCTTTGAAATACCTAGAAAAAGACAGCCATTCTCACGTTTCCGAAGCCGCGAGAATTTCTCTCAAGCGAGTTGAACAAGCAAGTTGATATAATCAGCATTCAACAGATGAAGGGGAAAGGGTAAGAAATAAGAAATATTTCTCCCTGCTCAAGAAATAGCTCCCCCTAGTCTCCCTGTCTCCCCTCTTAATCAACGCCTCCTGCTATTTTTTAATAAGTGGGATTTTTTGTATTTTGATGAAAGGTCATTTCATTTATGAATATTGAAGAATTTTTTGAGTTGAGTGCTGGTAAATGGTTTTCTCATCGTACCAGTCACCACTTGGCTTTCAAGCAATCAGAAGACGGCAAGTCAGATATTGTAATTGAGATGCTAGCAGCAGATCATCCAGAGGTTGCGAAATTGTGTCAACAGTATGAAATTGACCCAAAACTTGCTTCCTGTGGCGCTAGAGTTACCTGGAATGGCACAATGGAATGGGATGAAGAAAAACACACTGGTTCAACAGTGTTGGTCACTGTACCCAATGAAGATAATCCTAATGAAGGTAAGTTGCTGCGGGAAATGGGCTATGCGGAGAAAGCTCCAGTCGCCGGTAGCTATAAAATGGGTAGTGATGACGCATTGACACTAATTACAGAATACGAAACCATGTGGTCTGAAGAGCGTCTGTGGTTTGCTAGTCCCAATTTACGGATGCGGGTAAGTGTTCTGAAGCGTTTTGGTGGCTTTAGTATGGCTTCTTTCACTTCTGAGATTCGTATGGGTGGTACTCCAGCAGCAGCAAAAGTATCTGAAGCTGCTAACTCAGCGTCAAGTTAGTTTTGTTAACTAATCCCCCCTAAAAAGGGGGATTAGGGAAAAATAGTAACGATTTCAGCCCTTAAAATCAAAGATATGAGCCGTAAACCACTTACTACGAATTTACATTATTAATCAATTCCTAGCGTACTCTTTTTAAATCCTTTGCTCTTTGGTCTGTTAACTTCCTGGGAATTTGTGAAGCGATTTTCCAGATTTGAGATTACTTGAACTAAATTTTCAATTTGAGTTTTTACAGTTTCAAATCCCTGTAATTTCTTCTCTAACGTTTGTAACTTCTCTAGCTGCGGCTCTGTATTACCTTGCACTAACTCAGCAATGCTTGCTTTCAAGTGATTTTCTAAATTTGAAGTTCCTTGAATCAGACTTTCAACTTGATTATGCATCGTTGCAAATGTATCAAGTTTCTTCTCTAAAGTTTGTAACTTCTCTAGTTGTATATCTGTGTTACCTTGTACTAACTCAGCAATGCTTGCTTTTAGGTGATTTTCTAGATTTGAAGTTCCTTGAATTAGACTTTCAACTTGATTGTGCATCGTTGCAAATGTATCAACTTTCTTCTCTAGCGTTTGTAACTTCTCTAGTTGTATATCTGTGTTACCTTGCACTAACTCAGCAATGCTTGCTTTTAGGTGATTTTCTAGATTTGAAGTTCCTTGAATTAGACTTTCAACTTGATTGTGCATCGTTGCAAATGTATCAACTTTCTTCTCTAGCGTTTGT